>CAIRQX010000042.1 GCA_903880855.1 uncultured Burkholderiales bacterium
AGGAATATGGGTTTGCTCGCGTAAATGGCGGATGGCGACCACTGTGGCGGTATTACAAGCTACTGTGATGGCCTTTACGCCAGAGGATGCCAACCAATTGCCAACCGTCAAAGTTCGCTCGATGATGTGCGCTTCAGACTTATCGCCATAAGGGGCATGGCCTGAATCTGCCACGTACACCAAATTCTCTGCAGGAAGTGCTGCTCGTATTGCGCGCAATACCGATAAACCGCCTACGCCAGAGTCAAATACGCCAATAGCATCTGCAAAAGGCATGGGTGAGCGGCTAGATGACGACATATCTGCTTATTTTCTCCGATTCATCATCTGGTCATTGATTTAGATTTAAATGAGCAAAACCTAAGTTGTTTGCATTTATTATGAAACCCATGCAACCCCAAATTCCACTACCTTCCCCCTACGACATCGTGATATTTGGTGGCGCTGGCGATTTGTCCTTTCGTAAATTACTGCCTGCGCTATACATGGCGCATGCCCATGGCAAATTAGAAGGCGACACCCGCATCATTGGGATTGGCAGACAGTCTTGGAGTCGCGAACAGTATCTGGACTTTATCAACGAGCAGTCCCCGCCTTTTATTGAAGCCAACGCATTTAAACAAGATGATTGGCAAAGTTTTTTAAATCGCTTGCAATTTGTGCAACTCGACCTCACCAATCCACAAGACTATGCCAGACTGAAATTGGTTTGTTCTGAAACGCAGATGCGGGTTTTTTATCTTGCTACTGCGCCTAGTTTGTTTACCCAGATTTGCGCTAACTTATCGCAAGCGGGGCTTGTGGATCAGCAGTCGCGTGTAGTTCTTGAAAAACCTTTAGGCACAGACCTCGCATCTGCACAGGCCATCAATTTACAAGTCTCTCAATATTTCGAAGAACAACAAATCTACCGAATTGACCACTATCTAGGCAAAGAAACGGTCCAAAACCTCATGGTGCTGCGTTTTGGCAATGCCATTTTTGAACCCTTGTGGCGCGCGCCTTACATCAAGAGTGTCCAAATTACCGTTGCTGAAACCGTGGGCGTAGGCAGTCGCGCTGGGTTTTATAACGGCGCTGGGGCTATGCGCGATATGGTGCAAAACCACTTGCTGCAACTTTTATGCATTGTGGCGATGGAGCCACCTATCTCCATGGACGCTGACGACGTTCGTGACGAGAAACTCAAAGTACTGCGCTCACTACGCAAGATGGACTTGAGCGATATCAAACGCGATACCGTTCGAGGCCAATACACGGCCGGCAACAGCGAAGGACTGGCTGCAAAAGGCTACCGTGAAGAAGCCAATGTACCTCCCGACAGCCGAACCGAGACATTTGTCGCATTAAAAGCGCATATCAACAATGCAAGGTGGGCGAACGTGCCGTTTTTTTTACGAACAGGAAAGCGATTACAAAAAAGACACTCTGAAATCATCATCGAATTTTCTGAACAACCATTTTCAATATTTGGGAATGCTGCACAACAACCGAACCGACTCATCATCAGCCTGCAACCAGAGGAATCTATTCAATTACAAATGATGGTGAAGGAGCCTGGGTCTGGCATGAATATGAGCCCCGTGAACTTAGGGCTGGATTTGCAACTCTCTTCCGATAAGCGTCGCGCCGAGGCCTATGAGCGGTTATTGATGGACGTCATCAAAGGTCGTTTGACGCACTTTATGCGCAGAGACGAACTAGAGGCAGCATGGACTTGGGTAGAACCTATCTTGCATGGCTGGGAAACACTAGACGAAAAGCCACGCGAATACCCAGCGGGTAGCTGGGGACCTGCCGCTTCATCTGCGTTGATGGCAAGAGAAAATGCGCAGGCGCGTGGTTGGTGCAAATAAACCAACTGGAAGGGTCGTCATATCATTATAGTCAAGACGCAATTCGTTCAGATTTGGAATGTTCTTGAA
>CAIRQX010000043.1 GCA_903880855.1 uncultured Burkholderiales bacterium
CCAGATACTTTGGTGGCAGACGTCATCAACCATTGTTGTGCTGGCTAATTTCGCCTGCCATCCTGAGTCCACGCGTGGCAGACGCCATGCGGAATCAGACGCCAATCCACTCTCGCACGGATTGCGCAACCCCCACCAACGCGACCGTGACCGTATCGTGCATTCCACTGCGTTTCGTCGCTTGGTTTACAAAACGCAAGTTTTCCTGAACTACGAAGGCGATTTGTTTCGCACACGCATGACGCATTCGCTAGAGGTGGCGCAACTAGGACGGTCGATTGCGCGCGCTTTGGGTTTAAACGAAGACTTGGTCGAAGCCATTGCACTGGCCCACGATGTAGGGCACACACCTTTTGGACATGCTGGGCAAGATGCACTCAATGCCTGCATGGCCGAACATGGTGGTTTTGAGCACAACCTACAAAGCTTGCGGGTAGTCGATGAGCTCGAGGAGCGTTATCCCGCTTTCAATGGATTGAATTTGAGTTTTGAGACGCGTGAAGGTATTTTGAAACACTGTTCGCGGCGTAATGCAGAGTTGATTGAAGCAGCAGAACCTAATGGCGTAGCCATTAGGTTTTTGCAAGAAGCACAACCAAGCTTGGAAGCGCAGTTGTGCAATTTGGCGGATTCCATCGCCTACAACGCACATGATATCGATGACGGTGTGCGTTCTGGTTTGTTGAATTTTGAGCAATTGCAAGACGTGCCTTTGTTTGCAAGGCATCAGCAACAAACCTTAGATGCATTTCCGCATTTAGCGTCTGCGGATGAGGTTGTGCATGGCCGAAGGTTGTTGTATGAAACCATTCGCCGCATGTTGAGCGAGCAAGTGTTTGATGTGATCCGTGCGACCCAAATTGCATTGCAACAGCATGCACCCCAAAACGCAGACGAAGCCCGTGCGTGCCCCCCTTTGTTGCAATTCAGTGCAGAGATGGAAGACGCATCGCAAACGCTCAAAACTTTTTTGCTACGAAACCTGTATCGCCATCCGCAAGTGATGCAGACTACAGATTGGGCGCGTCAGGTTGTGCATGAATTGTTTGAAGCCTATGTGTCACGTCCACAGGAAATGCCACGTGCGTTTGCCCAACGCCATAACTTGCCGCGTGCTGTAGCCGATTACGTGTCGGGTATGACAGACAGATTTGCTACGCGTGAGCATGCGCGGTTGGTCGTTGCGTGATGGAAGTTCCATCAAGGCCTAATCGATTTTTATTACATCCATCCTGGGTGAGCGTGTTGGCGGGTGTCTGTGCAGCCTTGCATGTGGGCAAGTTGCCGCCCGCTCTGCCTGTTTTACAAGCCACCTTAGATATCAGCTTGGTGCAAGCGAGTTTCTTGCTCTCCGCCTTACAAATTGCCGGTATGACTTTGGGCTTGGCGGTAGGTCTTACAGCCGATGGAATTGGCTTGCGTCGCAGCATGTTGATCGGCTTGACTTTGTTGGCCTTTGCCAGTGCTTGTGGTGGTTTTGTATCGACTGCGTCGAGTATGTTGTGGTTACGCACGCTAGAGGGCGTAGGATTTTTGTTGGTAGTGATGCCAGCACCTGCATTGATTCGTCGAACAGTCACTGCACAGCAACTTAACACTCGCATGGGTTGGTGGGGCACCTATATGCCAGCTGGCAGTGCATTAGCTTTGCTATGTGGGCCATGGATGATTGCGCAAGCTGGTTGGCAAGTGTGGTGGTGGTTATTAGCGGCGGTGTCAGTGTTGGCGTGGCTTGCGGTGTGGTGGTGTGTGCCTATCGTGCCGCGTGCTTCGGCTCACGTTGACGACGCATGGACCAAGCGACTGGCACTCACGCTTAAAACACCTGGCGCTTGGTGGGTGGCTATGGCCTTTGCCGTGTATTCATCGCAATGGATGGCGGTGATCGGTTTCTTGCCCACTGTCTACAACGAGATGGGCTTGTCTGCAAGCGCGACAGGCCTGTTGACTGCTTTTGTAGCGGTCGTGAACGTGATTGGCAATATTTTTTCAGGACGTTTGTTGCAAAGAGGTTGGCCTGCGCGTGCATTGCTTATGTTTGGCTACGCAAGCATGGCCTTAGGTGCATTCGGAGCATTTGGACAATGGGAGGGTTGGAGTTTGCCGCCTACCTTTAGTTTTATATGTGTGGTGCTTTTTTCTGCGGCGGGTGGTGTGATTCCCGGAACTTTGTTTGCGACGGCCGTGCGTGTGGCGCCCAGTGAGGCGACTGTCTCTACGGTGGTTGGGTATATGCAACAGTGGTCTGCATTTGGACAGTTTGCAGGACCGCCGTTGGTTGCGTGGGTCGCTACGCTTGTGGGTGGTTGGCAGTGGACGTGGGCAGTCACCACGGGTTTGTGCTGGCTGGGGTTTGTGTTGGCTTTCAAAATTGGGGGCTTGTTGGAGTCGCCTTCTAAATTGCAACAGGTGCCTGTATGAAGAGCGGTGCATTGGATTCAGAATGCATTGCTATAGAAGACACACAAAAGTGGTTGATGGAGGCGGTCATTGGATTGAACCTATGCCCTTTTGCCAAAGCAGTGGTGGTGAAAGACAAGGTGCGTTATCGCGTGTGTTTGTCTTCTGCCTCGCAAGATGTTTTGCAAATGTTGGCAGAAGAATTGCAGTTTTTAGCGTCTTCGGATGCGTCTCTGGTTGAAACTACTTTGCTCATAGCACCCTATGCCTTGCCTGACTTTTTAGACTTCAATGGTTTTCTGGGTGAATGCGATACGCTGCTTGACTCGCTGGGTTTGGTGGGCGAACTGCAAGTGGCAGACTTTCATCCTGATTACCAATTCGCGGGTGAGCCACCACATGCGATGGGACACTTTACGAATCGCTCGCCTTACCCCACTTTGCATTTGCTACGCGAATCTAGTTTGGATGAGGCGGTTGCGGTGTATCCAGATGCTGCCTTGATTTTTAAGCGCAATATTGCATCGCTGAAAACACTGGGCGCCAAGGGTTGGGCTGATCTGAGTGTCGTCGCGCGTTTGAAGGGTTGTGGTTGAGCGCACAATTCAATCATCGCTAAAAATAACTATGGCTAAAAATAAATCTGGTGTTGCAATCACACCAAAACCACTCGATTTAGATTTGCGTCCAGGCCAATCGATTGAGTTACTCAAAGAGTTGCACATCCTCACGCGAGAAGGAAAGATCAACCAAGACTCGCGACGTAAATTGAAGCAAGTTTATCACCTTTATCAATTCATTGAAAAGTTATTGCAGGAGTTGCCTTCTTCGGATTTGGGCCCTACTTTGGCAGACCACGGGGCTGGCAAGTCTTATTTGGGTTTTATTTTGTATGACTTGTTTTTCAAAACATTGGGTAAGGGTGAGATTTACGGCATAGAGACGCGCGGCGCGTTGGTGGCGGCTTCGCAAGCGTTGGCGCAACGCTTGGGTTTCGATCGCATGCATTTCCTCAACACCAGCGTGGCGGAATCTGCGAACAGCCAATCCTTGCTGGAGCAATTCGATGTAGTCACAGCCTTGCATGCATGTGACACCGCCACTGATGACGCGATTGATTTCGGTTTGCAAAAACACGCGCGCTATATGGTTTTGGTGCCGTGTTGCCAGGCTGAGTTAGCCGCTAGCTTGCGCCAGAACAAAGTGTTCGATTTAAAGCGTACCCCCTTGGCAGAGCTTTGGCGCCATCCTCTTCACACCCGTGAAATGGGCAGCCAACTCACTAACGTTTTGCGGTGCTTGTACCTTGAAGCTTTGGGCTACCAGGTCACAGTCACCGAATTGGTAGGTTGGGAGCACAGCATAAAAAACGAACTCATCATCGCCAAATACACCGGCCAGCAAAAACAAAGCGCCGCCGACCGCCTCAAAGCCCTGCTCACAGAATTCGGCCTACAAGCGCTACTCAAAATTCGCTTTAGCCGCATTTAATTGGGGTCGGAACCCAATTAATCGCATTACCATCCTGGCATGGCACGCCTTCCACGACTGACTGTTACGGGTTATCCGCACCATGTGATCTTGAGCGGAAATGACCGGCAGGATATTTTTAGAAATACAACGGATTATCAGCGCATGCTCGATTTATTCGAGCAACACAGCAGAGAGCAGGGGGTGGATATTCACGCCTACGTGCTGATGACCAACCATCTGCACCTTTTGCTCACGCCGCAAAAAGACCAAGGTCTTCCCAAAATGATGCAGGCCGTTGGGCGTAGCTATGTGCAGATATTTAACAAGGTGCATGGCCGCACCGGCTCCTTGTGGGAAGGGCGCTACCGTTCTACCTTGATTCAGACCGAGCGCTATTTGCTGGCATGCATGGCTTACATCGATCTCAATCCAGTGCGTGCCCATATGGTGGCGCAGCCCGAAGACTATGTTTGGTCCAGTTTTGAACACTATGCTGGGCGGCGAAATGACCGCCTCATAACGCCCCACGCCTTGTATTGGGGCTTGGGTAACACCCCTTTCGCCCGAGAAGCGGCATACGCCGAAATGGTGCAAGCGGGCATTCAGGCGGACCAGCAGCGTGCATTGACTGACGCAACGCTCAGCGGATGGCCGTTGGGAGACGCTAAATTTATCGCGGGCTTAAAGGTTCAAACCCCTAGAAGACTTAGCAAGGGCAAGGCCGGAAGGCCATTTCTCAAGCCTTCATGAGCCTAATTGATATGTCCCTAATTAATTTCTAGTCGGGAAGAAATGAAATTAATTGGGATCTGACCCCAATTAATTTTTTTGGCGCGGATGGTGCTTTGGGGTATGCTCCTTTTCCCTAGAAATTTCAGGAGTGCGCCATGACTACGGCTGCCGATAAATCTTATTTGCAACATCAGGGTTTGTACGACCCTTCTCAGGAGCACGACGCCTGTGGTGTTGGTTTTGTGGCACATATCAAAGGCCAAAAAAGCCATGCGATCGTGGGGCAGGCGCTCAAGATATTGGAAAACCTCGACCATCGTGGTGCGGTGGGCGCTGACGCTTTGATGGGCGATGGCGCGGGTATCTTGATTCAGGTTCCCGATGCCTTGTTCCGTGAAGACATGGCCAAGGTCGGAGTGACTATGCCAGCTTTTGGCGAGTATGGCGTGGGCATGGTGTTTTTGCCTAAAGAGCATGCTTCGCGTTTGGCTTGCGAGCAAGAGTTGGAGCGTGCGGTGTTGGCCGAAGGCCAGGTTTTACTGGGCTGGCGCGACGTGCCTGTCAATTTAGACATGCCGATGTCACCCACCGTGCGCGCCAAAGAACCGGTGATTCGCCAGCTCTTTATTGGCCGTGGCAGCAATGTCATCGTGCAAGACGCGTTAGAGCGCAAGCTCTATGTGATCCGCAAAACCGCCAGCGCTGCGATTCAACATCTCAATTTAAAGCACGGCAAAGAATATTACGTGCCGAGCATGTCGAGCCGCACGATTATTTACAAAGGCCTGTTGTTGGCAGACCAAGTGGGAACCTACTTCAAAGACTTGGCCGATACCCGTTGCGTTTCTGCTTTGGGCTTGGTACACCAACGCTTCTCGACCAACACGTTCCCCGAGTGGCCTTTGGCCCACCCTTATCGCTACGTCGCGCACAACGGTGAGATCAACACGGTTAAAGGCAACTTCAACTGGATGAAAGCCCGCGAAGGCGTGATGGCTTCGCCTGTGTTGGGGGATGATTTGCGCAAGCTCTATCCGATTAGTTTTGCCGACCAATCTGACACCGCGACCTTTGACAACTGCTTAGAGTTGCTCACGATGGCTGGCTACCCACTCAGCCAAGCCGTGATGATGATGATTCCCGAGCCGTGGGAAAACCACGCCACCATGGACGAGCGCCGCAAAGCGTTTTACGAATACCACGCCGCGATGATGGAGCCATGGGATGGTCCTGC
>CAIRQX010000044.1 GCA_903880855.1 uncultured Burkholderiales bacterium
AAGAAACACCAGTAACCGACCTGCAATGCTGATTTGCGAGGACAAGCGCGCGCCCTTGGTGCCAATCGGGTCCTTGATGACTTGCACCATCAAAGATTGGCCTTCAAAAACTTGCTTTTCAATTGGCAAGATAGGCGGAGGATTGGCTTGGTCAGAATTAGCATGCCGAGCGGCCACACTGCTCATCAAATCGGCCACGTGCAAGAAAGCCGCTCTCTCTAAGCCAATATCGATAAAGGCGGATTGCATGCCCGGCAAAACACGGGCGACTTTGCCAATGTAGACATTACCCACTAAACCTCGCTCAAGCGAGCGCTCCACATGCATTTCTTGAAGTGCGCCATTCTCGACAACTGCCACCCGCGTTTCTTGCGGCGACCAATTGATCAATATGTCTTGTTGCATGGTAATAGTGGCTTAGGTTAAACCGTAAAACCGAATTCTCGCAATAAATGCGCTGTTTCGAACATAGGCAAACCCATGATTCCAGAATAGTTGCCGCTGATATGCGAAATAAACGCGGCGGCCTTACTTTGAATCGCGTAAGAGCCGGCTTTACCTAGGGGTTCTTGGCTAGCAACATATCGGTCAATGTCTTGCTTGGATAGATCAGCAAATCGCACTTGCGAAATGCTCAATGCACGAGATTGTTTACGCATTGTTCCAATGGAAACAGCAGTTAGCACACGGTGGGTTTGCCCGCTCAATTGTCTCAACATCTCTTTGGCATGCTCTGCGTTATCTGGTTTTCCAAAAATTGTGTTACCAATAGCAACGGTAGTGTCTGAACACAAAACAGGTGCTGGGGTTAAGCCTCTGTTCTTCAATCGTTGTAATGCAGCCTCTAGTTTTAAAGCTGTGACACGTTGTACATAGGTACGAGGTTTTTCATTTGGACGCACAACTTCTAATGCCTCAGCGTCTTCGCTAGCGTCTGGCAATAACAATTCAAACTTGACGCCTAATTGCTCTAACAATTGTTTGCGACGTGGGCTTTGCGACGCTAAATAAACAAAACTGTGGCGTGTCATAGCGTTTTATTCGCGGTGGTAAGGATGGTTGGTATGCATAGACCAGGCCCGGTACAACTGCTCAACCAACAATACGCGCACCATGGCGTGAGGTAATGTCAGATCAGACAAACGCAAGCGCTCATGCGCGGCTTGTTTGAAAGCGGGGTCTAGTCCATCTGGTCCACCAATAACAAAAGCCACGTCATGGGCTTCTAATTGCCACTGGGCGAGTTTGCTAGCCAAGGCCGCGGTTGTCACCGCAGTTCCGCGTTCGTCTAATGCAACTATGCGGGAACCCTTAGGAATTGCAGCTTGGATACGTTCTTTTTCAGCGGTGTAGATAGTCTCTAAACTTTTACTAGCGCGAGGTTCGGTTTTAACTGCTTTGAGTTCAACCCGCATTTCTGCAGGAAATCGTTTAGCGTAATCGTCCCAAGCACTTTGGGCCCATGCTGGGACGCGCTGACCTACTGCAACGACCCATAGCTTCATCTCTGGCGGGTAGCGGTCTTTTTAGCGGGGGCTTTTTTAGCACTGGTTTTACTAGCAGCGACTTTAGGTGCAGTTTTCTTTGCAGGTGCTTTCGAAGACTTGGTTGAAACTTTAACAGCAACCGTCTTAGGCGATGCAGGTTTAACAGCTCCCAATTTAGATCGAACAGGTTTTTCGCCCCAAATTTCTTCCAAGTTGTAGTACTGGCGTATGGTGGGTTGCATGATGTGCACCACGACAGCACCGCAATCCACAATGATCCATTCGCCGTTGTCTTCACCCTCAATACGTGGCTTGGGGAAACCGGCCTCACGCACTTTGTCACGCACGCTGGCAGCTAAGGCTTTGGTCTGGCGATTGGAAGTACCGCTGGCGATAACGACACGCTCGAAAAGTGAGGAGATATGTTCGGTATCAAAAACCACAAGTTCTTGGGCTTTAACGTCTTCTAAAGAATCTACAACCGTGCGTTGTAGCTTTTGGACATTTTTTTTGGCGGCTGTATCGTTCATCGGTCGTTTTTATATAGGCTGTGTTGTTGGATGTATTCGCACACACCAATAGGTAATGCACTAGGAAATGCGTCGGACTGCGCAAGTTGCAATCGAATATCTGTCGCGCTTATCGCTAAGCTGGGCATCTCCAAACGAATTGCACCAGCAGGTAGGCCATTGTGCCACTGTGCGTCGTCCACAGAGTGAGTGCCAGATTTGTCCTCCGGCCTAAATGCAACAACCAAGGTAACACGGTTCAAAATATCTTTCCAGCGGTGCCAGGTGGTAAACGCATGTGCTTGATCACCCCCTATACATAAAAAAAGCTTCGCAAAGGGGTAGTCTCGCGCCATTTCTTCTAGCGTATCGAAGGTAAATGTCGAGCCATGTCGATCAATCTCTCTGGAATCGACCACTACCTTGGGTACGTCCGCAAAAGCTAGTCTGGTCATGGCGAGCCGGTGTGGCGCCAAGGTCAGGTCTCGGGCTTTATGCCAAGCGTCTCCAGTAGGAATCACCAGCAATCGGTCTAAATGCAGTTGCTCAATTGCACGAAGTGCCAGTGTGATATGGGCCTGGTGTGGCGGATCAAAAGACCCCCCGAAGATGCCCAAACGCTCGATAGCTTCGTTTTGGCTCATGGCGTTTGCGTTGTACCAATCGACGAGGAGGTTTTGATGGGCTGTATGGGTGCTGCTTGGTGCGCATGGAAGCCTTTTGCTCCTTCAAAAGCTTTTGCGAGCGCTTTGTAATCAGCAGCCTCATTTCCAGTTAAACGCATACAGGTAGAAAAATCCACCATCTTGTTACCGTAATCGATACGTACGGTGCACAAAGGGACCTCGGCTTGCAATGCGAGTTGGTAAAACCCGCTACGCCAACCATGGGTGAATTTACGAGTGCCTTCAGGGGAGAGCCCTAACCAAAGATAAGCCCCTTCTTCTTTAGCTTTCGCAAAAAGTGCCAACATGTCGCCAACAACACCGTGTTGTGAAGACCGGTCAATCGGAATGGCCCCAAGTTGCCGCAACCAAGGACTAAATAGGGGGTAATGGAACAAACTTTGTTTGGCAAGAAATTTAATTTGAAGACCTGTGGCCCACTTCACCATCACCATCACAACAAAGTCCCAATTACTCGTGTGCGGATAGCCAATGATCACACCTTGCTGGCTAGGCAAACCTGAAAATACATATCGCCAACCAAAGAGTTGCAATACCTTGCTTGCAAATCCACTCCCCTTGAATTGAACAGGAAATTTATCGTTGGATGGCACGGTAACCAATGTCACGCCTGAATTGCATGCCGTCAAATTGGATGTGGTTGAGGGCGTCATATGCCTTTTGCTGGGCTAACTTCAAAGTGCCACCCAAAGCAGAAACACACAAGACACGACCACCCGATGTCACGACATGGCTACCTTCTAATTTGGTTGCAGCATGAAACACCATGGCGTCTTCACCATCTGCAGGCAAACCCGAAATCACATCGCCTGAACTAGAGGACGCAGGATAGCCATGCGAAGCCATCACCACGCCGACTGCACTTTGCCTGTCCCATTGCAGCTCGATGTCTTGTAGCGGTGTTGTAGGTTGGGTTTCGGTTGCGGCCATTAAGACGTCTACCAAATCAGACTTCAAACGCATCATGATGGGCTGGGTCTCGGGGTCACCCATTCGGCAATTGAACTCTAGTGTTTTGACATGCCCTGCTTTATCGATCATCAAGCCAGCGTACAAAAAGCCTGTGAAAGGTATCCCGTCTTGCTCCATGCCTTTAATGGTTGGCATGATGATCTCGCGCATCACCCGCGAATGGACTTGCGGGGTGACTACGGGTGCTGGTGAATAGGCTCCCATACCGCCTGTGTTGGGACCAAGGTCAGCATCTTGCAACCTTTTGTGGTCTTGGCTGGTGGCGAGTGGCAAAACCGTTTTGCCATCGCACATGACGATGAAGCTGGCCTCTTCGCCATCTAAAAACTCTTCAATCACCACGCGCGCGCCACCTGCGTTGTGGCTGACGCCTAGTGTGTTGTCTAACAACATGAAGTCAACGGCTTCGTGGGCTTTTTGCAGCGTCATGGCTACAACAACACCCTTTCCTGCAGCTAGTCCATCGGCCTTGACGACGATGGGTGAGCCTTTGGCTTCAATGTATCGATGCGCCGCATCGGCATCGGTGAATGTTTCAAATTCGGCAGTAGGAATGCGATGCCGTTGCATAAAGGCTTTGCTAAAAGCCTTGGAACTTTCTAATTGGGCGGCAGCTTGTGTTGGACCAAAGATGCGTAGGCCTTTATCACGAAATACATCAACCACGCCAGCAGCTAAGGGAGCTTCTGGGCCGACCACGGTCAAGCCGATGTTTTTTTCAATGGCGAAAGCACAGAGTTGGTGAGCGTCTGTAATGGGAATATTTTGCAAACGCTTGTCTCTAGCGGTTCCCGCATTGCCAGGAGCCACATAAATGGCCTGGACTTTGTGCGACTGGGCTAACTTCCAAGCCAGCGCGTGTTCACGTCCACCGCCGCCAATTACCAAAATATTCATAGAGCTGCGTTGTGATAAATCTCTTGCACGTCGTCTAAATCTTCCAAGACATCCAAGATTTTTTGCATTTTGACGGCGTCATCGCCCTCGATCTCGATGGTGTTCTCAGGTCGGAAGGTGACCTCGGCGAGTTCAGCATTCAACCCTGCGGCAGAGAGCGCATTTTTGACTTGTTCAAATACTGCAGGCGGGGTGAGGACTTCTATCGCACCGTCGTCTCCGGTGATCACATCGTCAGCGCCGTTATCCAACGCTACTTCCATGATCTTGTTTTCGTCACTCCCTGGCGCAAATATCAATTGGCCACAGTGTTTGAATTGGAAAGACACACTTCCCTCAGTGCCCATATTTCCGCCATGTTTACTCAAAGCATGACGCACTTCAGCCACGGTGCGCACCTTGTTATCTGTCATGGTGTCGAGCATGATGGCAACACCGCCGATGCCATAACCCTCGTAACGAATTTCTTCGTAATGCACGCCTTCGAGATTACCGGTGGCTTTGTCGATATTGCGTTTGATGTTGTCTGCCGGCATGTTGGCAGCTTTGGCTTTTTCAACCGCTAAACGCAGACGCGGGTTGGTGTCTAGATCAGCGCCACCCAAACGGGCAGCGACCATGATTTCTCGAATTAGGCGCGTCCAAATGCGCCCTCTTTTTTCGTCTTGGCGACCTTTGCGGTGCTGGATGTTCGCCCATTTACTGTGGCCTGCCACTTGAATTCCTTTTGTTAGCCAGCCGCAGTTTCTTCAGAAGAATTGGGCTCCGATTTGGTTGTTTTGTCTTTTTTCGGCAATGGCTGAATGTCAAGCAAGACCTCGTCTTTGTCGTCGATGTCGACCGACAAGCGACCGCCTTCGGTCAAACGGCCAAACAACAACTCGTCGGCCAAAGCTTTGCGAATCGTGTCTTGGATGAGGCGTTGCATAGGACGTGCGCCCATGAGTGGGTCAAAGCCTTTCTTCGCCAAATGCTTGCGCAAGGCGTCGCTGAAGGTGACATCGACCTTCTTCTCTGCCAACTGGGTTTCCAATTGCAACAAGAATTTATCGACGACCCGCATGATGATGAGTTCATCTAAAGCTTGGAAGCCGACGATGGCGTCTAAGCGGTTGCGGAACTCAGGCGTGAACAAACGCTTGATATCGGCCATCTCGTCGCCTGCTTGGCGTGGGTTGGTAAAGCCGATGGTGGCTTTGTTCATTGTTTCGGCGCCCGCATTGGTAGTCATGATGACGATCACGTTGCGGAAATCGGCTTTACGACCGTTGTTGTCGGTCAATGTGCCGTGGTCCATCACTTGCAGCAAGACGTTGAAGATGTCTGGGTGGGCTTTTTCAATTTCGTCTAACAACAGCACGCAATGCGGCTTTTTAGTGACGGCTTCGGTTAACAAGCCGCCTTGGTCAAAGCCTACATAGCCGGGAGGCGCGCCGATCAATCGGCTCACGGCATGGCGCTCCATGTATTCAGACATGTCAAAGCGAATCAGATCGATGCCCATGATGTAGGCCAATTGCTTGGCCGCTTCGGTTTTGCCAACGCCTGTGGGGCCGCTGAACAAGAATGCGCCAATTGGTTTGTCGTTTTTGCCCAAGCCAGATCGTGCCATCTTGACCGCAGAGGCCAGTACTTCCAAGGCTTTGTCTTGGCCAAACACTACGCTCTTGAGATCTCGCTCCAAGGTTTGCAGTTTGCCGCGGTCATCGTTGGAAACGTTGGCTGGCGGAATGCGCGCGATCTTGGCGACGATGTCTTCGATCTCCAACTTGCTGATGGTTTTTTTGCGCTTGGAAGGGGGCAAGATGCGTTGGGCGGCGCCGGCTTCGTCGATTACATCAATGGCCTTATCTGGCAAATGGCGGTCATTGATGTACTTGGCGCTGAGTTCAGCAGCGGCTTGCAACGCAGCCACTGCGTATTTGACGTTGTGGTGCTCTTCAAAGCGCGACTTGAGTCCTTTAAGAATATCAACCGTTTGCTCGATAGTGGGCTCCACTACATCGATCTTTTGGAAACGACGTGACAAGGCTGCGTCTTTCTCAAAAATGCCACGGTATTCGGTGAAGGTGGTCGCGCCAATGCACTTCAACTGACCGCTAGAGAGCGCGGGCTTGAGCAAATTCGAGGCGTCCAATGTGCCGCCCGACGCAGCGCCAGCGCCAATCAAAGTGTGGATTTCGTCAATAAACAAAATAGCATTGGGTTTGCCCTGCAAAGACTTGATCACGCCTTTGAGGCGTTGCTCGAAATCGCCGCGGTATTTAGTGCCTGCTAGCAATGCACCCATGTCTAGGGAATACACAATGGCCTCGGACAAGATTTCAGGCACGTCTTTTTGGGTGATGCGCCAGGCTAAGCCTTCAGCAATTGCAGTTTTACCAACGCCTGCTTCACCCACTAACAGCGGGTTATTTTTGCGTCTACGGCACAAGATTTGGATGGTGCGCTCTACCTCGTATTCGCGGCCAATGAGTGGATCGATCTTTCCGTCTTTGGCGAGTTGGTTGAGATTTTGGGTGAATTGCTCAAGAGGAGAAGCTTTTTCGTTCTTTTCGGTGGCTGCGCCCTCTTCTTGCTCGCTTTGGTTTGTCTCTGGGCCTTTGGTAGATTCAGGGGGATCGCTCTTTTTGATGCCGTGGGCAATGAAATTGACCACGTCTAAACGGGTCACGCCTTGCTGGTGGAGGTAGTAGACGGCGTGAGAGTCTTTCTCGCCGAAGATAGCGACCAGCACATTAGCGCCAGTCACTTCTTTTTTGCCATTGCCAGTGGACTGCACATGCATGATGGCGCGCTGGATAACGCGTTGAAAGCCCAAAGTGGGCTGTGTATCAACTTCCTCAGTTCCGGCAACTTGCGGGGTGTTGTCTTTGATGAAGTTGGCCAAAGACTTACGCAAATCGTCAATATTGGCGGAGCAAGCGCGCAACACCTCAGCGGCGCTGGGGTTGTCTAACAGCGCCAGCAAAAGGTGCTCGACGGTGATGAATTCGTGTCTTTGTTGACGGGCCTCTACAAAGGCCATATGCAAGCTGACTTCAAGTTCTTGGGCAATCATGTGTATTCCTTTGTGCTTGCAACGGTGGTTTAACTGTATATGGAAATGGAATGGGTTTATTCAATGGGCTCTGCGACACATTGGAGGGGGTGGCCAGACTTTCGGGCGGCATCGAGCACTTG
>CAIRQX010000045.1 GCA_903880855.1 uncultured Burkholderiales bacterium
ATGTGCACCACATTGCCCATTTCGCAAACGATGCGTCCAGTGTGGACTTGTTCGGCGACGGCCAATGCTTTTCCGTCTAAATCAAGAGCAAACGCACTTGGCGCAAAAATACCGCAGAGAACAAATACCAGAGAGGATAAGAAAGGGCTACCGTCCACACCCCGCACAAATGCTTTCAAAAAATTGTTTTTCAAGCTTGGATTCAATGTCTCATGCATGGCTGTCTCCGGTTGTATGTGTAAAAAACTCCAGCACCTCTTTTGCCAAATGTCTGCCGGTGCTGTGCGCACGTACCAACACCTGCCAATAAAACCTGTAACTCGCACGGTCATGCAAATGGCCTTGGTGGCTGATTGGCGCCCACTGGGCCTTGAACCCAGCCAATACTATTTCACTGGCCAACTCTATTTCGGCGGATTTGGGCGACAAGGCCTCTAGTATGGGTCGGATTTGTGAAGGATGGATGCTCCACATCCGGGTAAAGCCAAATTCTTGTGAGGCACGCTCTGCCGCCGCCCGCATAGCGTTGGTGTCGCTGAACTCGGTCACCACGCAGTGCGACGGCACTTTGCCATGGGCATGGCAGGCGCTTGCAATTTCTAACTTGGCGCGAACCACCAGTGGATGGCTGAACTGCCCCGCGGACTGCATAGCTTGCGCAGGAATAGCGCCGTTGTGGGTCGACACAAAGTCCATCAATCCAAAGCTCAAAGACTGAACCCGTGCGTGACCAGCAATCGCAAACGCGTTGTGCACTGCGGTGGGTGATTCAATCAACACATGGATAGGCAGATCTTTAGCGCCCGCTGAAAGCAGTGCTCGCTCGGCACGCTCCACATCAGCAACAGATTCCACCTTAGGCACCATGATGTGCGACAAGCGCTGGCCTGCTTTGCCAGTAATAGCCGCAATATCCGCCTCAAAACTAGGATGGTCGACCGAATGCACGCGCACCGCAACGCGGGCGTTTGCGTCAGCAGATAAAGCAAGTTCTGTCACCAGTGCAGCATGCTCTGCTTCTCCGCCCACAGGGGCTCCGTCTTCGCAATCGAGGGTGACATCAAACACGCAGGTGCCGAATTCCTGCGTCATCTCGGCTTGCAGTTGCAAGCTTTTGCGCATCCGCGCTTCGACGCCACTGTAGTGATCGCACACAGGGATCACGACACCAGAGGCCTGGGCCCCTAGCAAGACGTCGCGCGGATGGCTCAAGTCAGTCTCGCGAGAGATCAGACCAAATGGGCCACGCCCGCTTGTTCGTCGGTCAACTCTTTGAGAGTTTTGTCAATGCAAGACTGGCTGAAAGCGTCAATTTCCAAACCTTCGACCACTTTGTATTGGCCGTTTTCGCAGGTCACAGGGAAACCAAACATCACGTCTTTCGGAATGCCATACCAACCTTGTGAAGGAATACCCATCGTCACCCACTTGCCGTGGGTGCCGAGCGCCCAATCACGCATATGGTCGATGGCAGCGTTAGCGGCAGATGCGGCTGAAGACAAACCACGCGCCTCAATAATGGCCGCGCCACGCTTGCCCACAGTAGGCAAGAACACATTGGCGTTCCATTCTTGGTCGTTGATCATGGTCTTGACCGATTGGCCAGCGATGGTGGCGAAACGGTAGTCGGCATACATGGTGGGCGAATGGTTGCCCCACACGCACAATTTTTCTATGTCGGCCACGGCTTTGCCTGTTTTGGCAGCGATTTGGCTCAAAGCGCGGTTGTGGTCCAAGCGCAGCATGGCAGTGAAGTTGCCAGGCTTCAAGTCAGGGGCAGACTTCATGGCGATGTAGGCGTTGGTGTTGGCCGGGTTACCGACTACCAAAACTTTGACGTTGCGCGACGCAACAGCATTCAAGGCCTTACCTTGAGCAGTAAAGATGGCGCCGTTGATTGCGAGCAATTCAGCGCGCTCCATACCAGGACCGCGTGGGCGTGAACCGACCAACAAAGCGTAGTCGGTATCTTTGAATGCAGTCATGGGGTCCGAATGCGCTTCCATGCCTACCAGCAACGGAAATGCGCAGTCTTCGAGTTCCATCATCACGCCCTTGAGGCCTTTTTGGGCTTTTTCGTCAGGAATTTCTAGCAATTGCAAGATCACGGGCTGGTCTTTGCCCAGCATTTCGCCTGAAGCGATACGAAACAACAAGGCGTAACCAATTTGGCCAGCAGCACCGGTGACGGCAACGCGAACAGGCTTTTTGCTCATGATGAAAACTCCAAAAGTAATAAAAAGATGGCTTTCTGCGAGTTTACCCGCGAAATCGAGAAGCTAGCAGTGTCTTATGTCTTATAGAAGATATGATCCAGCCCATGGACAGCCTCACGCCCGCCTTCAGTCCCCTGTACCAGCAGATCAAAGATTTGATCTTGCAAAGCCTACAAACTGGCGAATGGAAGCCAGGCGAAGCCATTCCCAGCGAAATGGACCTCGCCGCACGCTACCGCGTCAGCCAAGGCACCGTACGCAAGGCGATTGATGAACTGTCTGCAGACAACCTATTAATACGCCGCCAAGGCAAAGGCACTTTTGTTGCGACACATGCTGAACAACAGGTTCAGTACCGGTTTTTGAAACTACAGCCCAATAGCGGCGACAACCAGCAAGAAGGCCCCGCTGACCGCACCATCATTGACTGCAAACGCCAGCGGGCCAACGCTGACATAGCGCGCTCACTGAGCCTAAGGGCCGGCGATTCAGTGCTCCAAATCACCCGCGTTCTCGCATTTGCAGGCGTTCCCACAATCTTGGAAGATATTTGGTTGCCCGCCACCCCTTTCAGAGGGCTGACTGCAGAGCGACTGAGCACCTACCGCGGACCCATGTATGCACTGTTTGAGACCGAATTTGGCGTGCGCATGGTGCGCGCCGAGGAGCGCATCCGCGCCGTCAACCCAGATGCTGATCAGGCGCCACTGCTGGGTGTCTCAACCCAAGCACCGCTACTGAGCGTAGAACGCATAGCTTTTACTTACAACGACGCTCCTATGGAGCTAAGACGTGGTCTTTACCGAACTGATATGCATCACTATCGCAACGCGCTAAGTTGACATGTCATCAAGTTAGGTTGCAATAGAATGAAACGTTATTTAGATATTCTGACAAACCCCAATAAGGATTTCACCCATGACCGAGCTTGCCAAAAAGCGGCCTGAATTTCGAAATATCAACGCGCTGGTGGACCTTCCAACCTACCGCCTACCAGCGGCAGGATTTGTGTCCATCTTGCACCGCATCAGCGGATTTGTCATGTTTTTGTTACTCCCCTTTTTGGTGTGGATGTTTGACACTTCGGTGTCGTCAGAAATTTCCTTCGCCAAATTCAAAGCCGCCTTCAATATTGGCGTGGGTTTTGTACCCGGCATCTTGGTGCAGTTGGTCGCTTTGGTCTTGATTTGGGCCTACTTGCACCATCTCATTGCGGGTGTTCGCCACTTATATATGGACGCCCACCATGCGGTGAGCAAAGAATTCGGCAAATCCTCTGCCGTGGTGACCTTGGTCTTGAGTTTGGGGCTGACTGCCGCCCTAGGCGCCAAGCTATTTGGTCTTTACTGATTTCCTAGGAGTATTTCCATGTCCGTGAATTACGGTTCTAAGCGCATCGTCGTCGGTGCACATTACGGTCTGCGCGACTGGCTTGCCCAACGGGTTACTGCCGCACTGATGACTGTGTTTACTTTTATTGTTCTTGGCCAGTTGCTGTTGACTTCTGGGGAGATCGGTTACGACAAATGGGCTAGCATTTTTAGCGGCCAATGCATGAAGGCATTGACCTTCTCGATCTTTATTGCTCTGACCTACCACGTGTGGGTGGGCGTTCGCGATATTTGGATGGACTACGTCAAACCTGTGGGTGTGCGTTTGTTGTTACAAGTTTTTACTTTGGTTTGGCTGGTGTCGTGTCTCGGCTGGGCCATTCAGGTTCTCTGGAGGCTGTAAGTCATGACCGTTAAAAGTTCTATCCCCCGTCGTAAGTTTGACGTGGTCATCGTGGGTGCCGGTGGTTCAGGCATGCGCGCATCTTTGCAATTGGCGCGTGCTGGTTTGAACGTCGCTGTGTTGTCCAAGGTCTTCCCTACCCGTTCACACACTGTCGCAGCCCAAGGTGGTATCGGTGCCTCGTTGGGCAATATGAACGAAGACAACTGGCACTACCACTTCTATGACACCGTCAAAGGTTCAGACTGGTTGGGTGATCAAGACGCGATCGAATTCATGTGCCGCGAAGCCCCTAAAGTGGTTTACGACTTAGAGCACATGGGCATGCCTTTCGACCGCAATCCTGACGGCACGATTTACCAACGCCCCTTTGGTGGCCACACCGCGAACTACGGTGAAAAAGCAGTAGAACGCGCATGCGCTGCAGCCGACCGCACTGGCCACGCCATGTTGCACACGCTTTACCAACAAAACGTCGCTGCTAAAACGACTTTCTTTGTGGAATGGATGGCGCTCGATTTAATCCGCGACGAAAGTGGCGACGTAGTCGGCGTTACTGCATTAGAAATGGAAACAGGCGAGCTCTACATCTTGGAAGCCAAAACCACGATGCTCGCTACCGGTGGTGCAGGTCGCATCTTTGCAGCGTCTACCAATGCGTTTATCAATACGGGTGACGGTTTGGGCATGGCAGCGCGCGCTGGCATTCCCTTGGAAGACATGGAGTTCTGGCAATTCCACCCCACAGGCGTAGCCGGTGCGGGCGTGTTGTTGACCGAAGGTTGCCGAGGCGAAGGCGCGATTTTGCGCAACAGCTTGGGTGAGCGTTTCATGGAACGTTACGCACCTGCTTACAAAGATTTGGCACCGCGCGATTACGTGTCGCGCTGCATGGACCAAGAGATCAAAGAAGGCCGCGGCTGCGGTCCTAACAAAGACTACATCAACCTCGACATGACCCACTTGGGTGTTGAAACCATCATGAAGCGTTTGCCTTCGGTGTTCGAAATTGGCCACAACTTTGCCAACGTCGATATCACCAAAGAGCCTATTCCTGTGGTGCCGACCATCCATTACCAAATGGGTGGCATTCCTACCAATATCCACGGCCAAGTAGTGACGCAAGACGCTAGCAACCAAAGCGTTGTAGTCAATGGTTTGTATGCAGTGGGCGAATGCTCCTGCGTGAGCGTCCACGGTGCTAACCGCTTAGGTACTAACTCATTATTGGACTTGCTAGTATTTGGTCGTGCCGCTGGCAACCATGTGGTGGAGTTCAACCAAAAGAACAAGCACCACAAACATTTGCCAGAAAACGCTGCAGATATTTCTCTCGCCCGTTTGGCGCGTTTGGAAAGCAACAGCACTGGCGAATACGCACAAAACGTCGCCAACGATATTCGTGCTGCGATGCAATACCACGCAGGTGTTTTCCGAACCCAAAAGTCGATGGACGAAGGCGTGGAAGAAATCGCCAAATTGCGCAAACGTGTTGAAAACATTGGTTTGAAAGATAAATCAAAAATCTTCAACACCGCGCGCATTGAAGCACTGGAAGTAGAAAACTTGATTGAGTCCGCAGAAGCCACCATCGTCTCTGCAGCAGCACGCCGTGAAAGCAGGGGCGCCCACACTGTTGACGATTACAGCGACTCGCCAGAACATCCCAACGGTCGTAACGACACCGAGTGGCACAAGCACACGCTGTGGCACCGCGATGGCAATAAGCTCACGTACAAACCCGTGCAAATGAAGCCACTCACCGTGGACAGCATTCCCTTGAAGACCCGTACTTTCTGATCAGGCACACACCATGACAAAACGCACGTTTGAAATTTACCGCTACGACCCCGATACCGATGCCAAGCCATATATGCAATCCATTGAGGTAGAACTCGACGGCACGGAACGCATGTTGCTCGACGCATTGATGAAACTCAAAGAAGTTGACCCCAGCATCAGCTTTCGCCGGTCCTGCCGCGAAGGCGTCTGCGGCTCTGACGCCATGAACATCAATGGCAAAAACGGCCTCGCCTGTTTGACCAATATGAACACCTTGCCTGGCAAGATTGTGTTGAAGCCCCTGCCTGGTCTGCCCGTCATCCGCGACATGATTGTCGACATGACCCAGTTCTTCAAGCAATACCACTCGATCAAACCTTATTTGGTCAACGACACACAACCACCAGAAAAAGAGCGTTTGCAGTCGCCCGAAGAACGCGACGAGTTGAACGGTTTGTACGAATGTATTTTGTGCGCGAGCTGCTCGACCAGTTGCCCCTCTTTCTGGTGGAACCCAGACAAGTTTGTGGGCCCGGCTGGTTTGTTGCAGGCCTATCGCTTTATTGCAGATAGCCGTGACCAAGACACCGCTGGCCGTTTAGACAACTTGGAAGATCCATACCGCTTATTCCGTTGCCACACCATCATGAATTGCGTCGATGTATGCCCCAAGGGTTTGAACCCTACCAAGGCCATCGGCAAGATCAAAGAGTTGATGGTGCGTCGCGCAATCTAATATGAACATTGAATCACCCTTTCGCGACACCTCTGTCGGCGACCCACTGCTTGAAGGCGTGGCGGGTGATCAGGCATTAAATGAGCGGGCCTTGAGCAAACTGCGTTGGCGTAGCCGGCGTGGATTGCTCGAGAACGATTTATTCATTCAAAAGTTTTTTGATCAATACGAATCGCAACTCACCGTGGCACACGCCCGTGGCTTGTATGCATTGATGGATTTGTCTGACAACGATTTGCTTGACCTCTTGCTCAAGCGCAGAGAAATGCCAGACACCGTGACACAAGAAGAAGCACTTGAGGTGCTGAGTATGTTGAGACACTGAACGCAAAACTGACATTAGGAAAAAGACCATGAAACTCTCAGACAACAAAGCCACTCTGTCGTTCAGCAACGGCAGTCCCAATATTGAGATGCCCGTTTACCAAGGCTCTATTGGCCCTGACGTGATCGATATCCGTAAGCTCTACGGACAAACTGGCATGTTCACGTATGACCCAGGCTTCTTATCTACTGCTGCTTGCCAATCTGGTATCACCTATATCGATGGCGATAAAGGTGAATTGCTTTATCGCGGTTACCCCATTGAACAACTCGCCACCCAGTGCGATTATTTAGAAACGTGTTATTTGTTACTCAAGGGCGAATTGCCAAACGCCACACAAAAGCATGATTTCACCAAGCTTGTTACCAATCACACCATGGTCAACGAGCAGATGCAATTTTTCTTGCGTGGTTTCCGCCGTGACGCGCACCCCATGGCCGTTATGACTGGCTTGGTAGGCGCCTTATCGGCCTTCTACCACGACAGCACTGACATCAATAACCCAGAGCACCGCGATATTTCTGCCATCCGTTTGATCGCAAAAATGCCTACCTTGGTCGCCATGGCCTACAAATACACCATTGGCCAACCTTATATGTATCCGAAAAACGACCTGAGCTATGCAGGCAACTTCTTACGGATGATGTTCGGCACGCCTTGCGAAGACTATGTGGTCAACCCAGTACTTGAGCGCGCCTTGGATCGCATCTTTATCTTGCATGCAGACCATGAACAAAACGCGTCGACCTCTACCGTGCGTTTGTGCGGCTCTTCTGGCACCAACCCCTTTGCAGCGATTGCTGCGGGTGTGGCTTGCTTGTGGGGTCCAGCCCACGGTGGTGCCAACGAAGCGTGTTTGAACATGCTTCAAGACATCCAGAAAATGGGTGGCGTTGCCAAAGTAGGCGAATTCATGGAGAAAGTCAAAGACAAAAACTCTGGCGTCAAACTGATGGGCTTTGGTCACCGTGTTTACAAAAACTACGACCCACGCGCCAAGCTCATGCAAGAAACCTGCAATGAAGTTTTGCAAGAACTTGGGCTTGAGAACGACCCCTTGTTCAAACTCGCTAAAGCACTCGAGAAAATCGCCTTGGAGGACGACTATTTCGTGCAACGCAAGCTCTACCCCAATGTCGACTTCTACTCTGGCATCGTGCAACGCGCCATTGGCATTCCTGTAAATTTATTCACCGGTATTTTTGCTTTGGCGCGTACAGTAGGGTGGATTGCCCAGTTGAATGAAATGATTGGTGATCCCGAATACAAAATCGGTCGTCCACGTCAGTTGTTTACAGGTGCAGAGCATCGCAACGCTGAAGTTTTGGCTAAACGTAATTAAACTTTAGCGAACTCATATATCAGCCCCGCTATTTGCGGGGCATTTTTTATGGCGAACACTCCATTTATTGCAAGCTCACTAGCTCTGCGTGACATTGTGGATAGGCCGCATAACCCATGTAAGTGCAGCCTAGCGCGATGTGCGGGATGGGAAAGTGTGAATGATGCGCAATGGCCTTTGCAGCAACTGGAATTGGTAGGTACTTTGCGTGACCCAGATTTGTATGAGCCTGGGTTTGAAGAACACCACCCCAAGGGAACGCGTTACGAATCAGCAGAGGCACCAGTGTCAGTTAAACACTTTCCTTATAACCGTTGTGAAGTTTTTTCTTGCAAACAGTGCTCACAACATGTTTTGCGCTACACAGAGTTTGGAGGGTATTACGTAGACCCTCGGGGGCGCAGAATTACCGCAGATCTAATTCATCAGGACTAATACGCAGCAAATGGCCAAACACCATGCTGCCCGTATCGAGACGCGTGGCGGCAATATTGGATGTCCAAAGTGCCATAACAAAGAAAGTGGCGAGAACGCGCGCATAGAACTTAAATGAAAACTTAGAGGGCTTTTTATTTCTAAATAATTTTGTAATAGAAGATTGCCGCTTCTTGAAAACAATGGGTGATTCGGTTGCAGTACTTGTATCAACTTGATCTTGGGTAATTAAATTTTCAGACTCGACCTCTGGTTGGCTAGTAAAGGCTCCTTGCGAATTAATATCGAGTGCATCAGTACCGTCAACGGGCGCACCCTCCAGAGGCTTTGTCCCGCCAGACGCTTGTGAAAGCCGGCTAGTATTTCCAATTTGTTGACGGTTAGTTGTAAAAGCAGTCTTAGTCACTCTTGCATCATTTGTGTTTGCTGGCTTAACTGGGACAGATTGCAAGTTATCGTCTAAAGCTTCTTTGGCAACCCCCGCCTTATTGACTCCTAGAGCGCTTGAGGCAACTGCTTGGTTGTTGTCTTTGATTGCTTCTTTAGCAACCGCCGCCTTATTTGCCTCGTTGGCTTTTCCGGCTGCAGATTGCAAGTTGTCTTCAATCGCTTCTTTGGCTACGCCGGCTTTATTAGCTCCTAGCGTGTTTGAAGCAATCGCTTGGTTGTTGTCTTTGATTGCCTCTTTTGCAACAGCCGCCTTGTTATCTTTGATCGCCTCTTTAGCAACAGTCGCCTTATTGGCCTCGTTAGCTTTTCCAGCTGAAGATTGCAAGTTGTTTTCTATTGCTTCTTTGGCTACGCCGGC
>CAIRQX010000046.1 GCA_903880855.1 uncultured Burkholderiales bacterium
CATTGCAGATTCCATACATCTATGGTCTGGAGGCCGCAACTTGACTGCCAAGTATTTTGAAGCCCAAAAAAATAAAAATAAGTATGGAAAGCCTTGGGTGGATTTAAGTTTTGATCTCTTTGGAGATTTGGCATATCAAGCCCAAAGAGTTTTTGAAACCGATTGGGCGTTCGCCACTCTTCAAAGCCCCTCGAAAGAATGTGAGAGAAAAATACATCGTCCCCAATACCCCGCATTGGGTGCACGTTTGGTTCCTAGCGGACCCGATCGCGTAGAAGACACGATTTACACCATGCTTGTTTCAGGTTGTTACACCGCACAGTCCAGAATATTGATCGTCACACCCTATTTCGTTCCAGACAATAGTTTGCTCACAGCACTAGAACTAGCAGCACAACGTGGTGTGACTATTGACCTTTTAATCCCAGTCAAATCAAACCTATTGGCAGATATTGCGCGACGATTAGCTCTTCGCGACTTGGCCAAGGTAGGTGCCAATATTTGGTTATTCCCAGCCATGATGCATGCCAAAGCGTTTATTTTTGATGAATCATTAGCTTTAGTAGGCTCTGCTAATTTAGATGAGCGTAGCTTATTTCTTAATTATGAATTGATGGTTGCCTTCTACGATGCATCTGTCATTGATGACTTTACTTCTTGGATAGACCGTCAACGCCATATATCTTCGGCATTTATTCCAAAACAACCCAATATGCTGCGTGAAATATCAGAAGGCGTGGTGCGCTGGATTGCCTTCCAGTTGTGATTTTCAGGCTTTACTTAATATGTATAAATCTACACAAGAAACTCTTCACCTGTTAGGCACCCAGAAGATGTGAATTACCAAGAGGTAAATTTCTTTTGCGTTCGTTAATCGTCCAGAGTGCTAGATGACAAATATTGATTCATAACCGAACGAATCTCTTTGGCCAATTCACTCGGTGTCATGCCTATAGGACCAATACCTTGATCCAACAGCCTATCGCCAGCCAATGCGTGCACATGCACACCTAAGCTGATCGACTGCCACATATCAAGATGGTGCTGTAAACCTTGTGCCACGATTGCCGCTACACATCCTGTTAAAACATCTCCCATTCCGCCAACGGCCATACCTGGATTGCCTGCCAAGCATTCAAGCGCAGCATGCTTGGGGGCTGCTAGCAAACTACGATGACCTTTGAGCACCACATGTGCGTGCGTAAGTTCTACCAACTTGGCTAAACTTTTTTCACGATTAAGCTGTACTTCCTGGTTGGTGATGCCTAGTAATTTGGCAGCCTCACCGGGGTGTGGTGTCAGACATGTAGGAGCGCTTCGATTTTTTAATATTTGAAGTAATGCTGGATTCAAAGCTAATAAATTAAGTCCATCTGCATCCACTACCAACGGGCTCTTCCAACGCAAGCAGCTTTCTAACCACGCCCTCGCAGTTTTAGACAACCCCAGGCCAGGTCCAATAGCCACTACATCAGGTGCTATCGTCTCCAAAGCCCGCTGGGTTAGCCAATGCTCAGCGTTATGCACCATTAATTCTGGATGATTTGGAATAAAACCAGAACTGGCTGAGTCAATCATCATTAACTGAACCCATCCAGCGCCGCTGTAAAGCGCACCTTGTCCCGCAAGTATCAATGCCCCCGTCATACTGCGCGAACCACCAATCAGTAGCACCTTGCCAGCATCACCTTTATGCGCATCGGGTTTTCTGTGAAGTCTGGAGATGTATGCCAAAGCATCAAGTTGATTCATGCGTCACTCTAACTTCGTTGCCTTTGGTAAAACTTGATCCATATCAACAAGTTAAACCACGACTCCTCTAGCATGGCAAGTTGTTTTTTAGATTGACTGCAAATATGGGTGTTCCAAGGCTTCAAGCCATGACAAAGCGGCAAATAGTCGGATTAGTAGGTGCTGTATTACTTTTGCTTGGTATAGCTTTCTTTGCATACGACTTTGTCTGGAGGTCCAAGATCAAGCCAGAGTTTGTAAAAAATGCCAGTTTTGTGCAAACCATTGTGGCCAGTGGCCGTGTCGAGAGTCCGCACCGCATCAGTATCAGCGCGCAAATCACGGGCACAGTGTCCGATGTACCCGTTGTAGAGGGGCAAAGTGTCGAAAAAGGGCAGCTGCTGATCGCTTTAGAAAGTACAGAGTTGCATTCTGCTTTGCGGCAAGCGCAAGCCAGTGAACAACAAGCCTTAAGCAATTTGCGGCAATTGCGAGAGCTCAAAGCCCCTGTAGCGGTTCAAACGCAAATTCAAGCCGATGCTAATTTTGCAAATGCTAAAAATAATCTTGCGCGCACTTTAGAGCTCTTTGACAAAGGCTTTATAGGTGCGGCGGCAAGAGATGAATCCGAGCGTGCATTTCAAATTGCCCAGTCGCAACGCAATATCGACCAACATCAATCTGCAAGTTTACGATCTGGTGGTAGTGAAATGGCTTTGGCGCAAGCCACAGTCAACCAAGCCCATGCAACAGTCGAAGTCGCAGAAGCACGCTTGCGCTACAGCACCATTCAAGCGCCAAAGTCAGGAACTTTGATAGCGCGCAGTGTAGAGGTGGGCGACGGCGTGGTACCTGGCAAAGTATTGATGGCTTTATCACCTAAGGGCGTTACCCAATTGGTATTGCAAATTGATGAGAAGAATATCAAATGGTTACACGTGAACCAAATGGCTTTGGCAAGTGCCGATGCGTTTCCAGATAAAAAATTCCAAGCCCAGCTCGTCTACATCAACCCCCGCATCGATCCGCAACGTGGATCGGTCGAGGTGAAACTGGATGTCAAAGACCCACCCCTCGAGCTTAAGCAAGACATGACAGTATCTGTCGACATTGAAGCAGCGCGTATAGACAACACGGTTTTGATTCCCTTATCAACTGTGCATGACTATGACATCCAAATGCCTTGGGTATTGCTTATAAAAGAAGGTGTGGCACATAAACAGCTAATTAAAGTTGGTTTGGAAAGCCAAGGGCTTGTGCAAGTCTTGTCTGGTGTAGAGACGGGAGATATGGTGGCACCTACTCAATACACCCATATCCGCGAAGGATCGCGTGTCCGTGTGGCGCCATGAATCTGACACCCTGGTTGCCTTTTGAATGGGTGGTGGCCTTTAGATTCTTAAAAGAAGGCAGGATTCAAACGGCTTTCATCATCACGGGTATTTCGATTGGCGTAGCGGTGATTGTGTTTATGTCGGCGCTGCTTACCGGGATGCAAGCAAATTTTGTGAACCGCGTATTGACGGGGCAGGCGCATATTCAATTGCTGGTACATAAAGAAGTTGTTCGTCCGCTGTATTCAGAGCCCGGGGTGTTCGAGTCCCCCACTTTGCAAATGCCATTGCAACGCTTCAAGAGCATTGACCAATGGCAAAGTGTGGCAGTTGAGGTGGCACGCATCCCAGAGGTGAACGTGGTGTCGCCTGCAATCTCCGGTTCCGCCTTGCTGACCCGCGGCGAGGCTAGCCGTTCTGTATCTGTCATAGGCATGATTCCAGAGCTGTATTTCAAAATCATCCCGTTGCCCGAAAAAATGGTGCACGGTCAAGCATTGGTAACGAGTGAATCTATCTTGATAGGCACAGAGCTAGCCACTGATATGGGCGTAGGCATTGGTGACAAATTACGCATCTCCACAGGTAATGGCAGCGTCAACACCTTGAATGTGACGGGCATTTTTGATTTGGGTAACAAGGGTGCCAATAGCCGTAATGTATTTGTTGCGTTTAGAACCGCACAGAGCATGTTTGGCTTGATAGGCGGCGCATCCGTCTTAGATTTAACTTTGCATGACGTGTATGCAGCGGAAACCGTTGCCAGACAGATAGAGCGCCAAACGGGTTTACAAGCAGACAGTTGGATCAAAACCAACGAGCAATTTTTTACAGCTGTTAAAGCGCAAACCACTGCCAACACGGCTATTCGTTTATTTGTAGCTTTGTCCGTAGGGTTTGGTATTGCCAGCGTGTTGGTGGTTTCCGTGGTGCAACGCTCGCGCGAGATTGGCATCTTGCGTGCGATGGGAATCACACGCGGACAGGTCTTAAGAGTATTTCTCTTGCAAGGCGGCTTATTGGGTTTTGCAGGGGCACTGGTAGGCGCAAGTATGGGTGGTGCCGCGTTAGTGCTTTGGCAAAAGTTTCAACGTAATGCAGATGGAACCGTGATGTTTGCTTTGACGTTTGATACCCAGCTATTGGTGCAAACACTGGTGCTAGCTTCGTTGACAGGTTTGCTCGCTGCATTTGCACCTGCATTACGGGCGGCAAGGTTAGATCCTGTAGTGGCGATTCGAGGTTGATGATGGAAGTCTACTCAACCAAGACTAATTCGCCATCTTCTGTCTTGGAGCTCAAAGGTATACGTAAATCATTCAATGTAGGGGAGGCCAATGAGACCGAGATATTGCATGGCATCGACCTCACCTTAATGGAAGGTGAATTTTGTGCGGTGGTTGGCCCATCAGGTTCCGGTAAAAGTACGCTTCTCAATACAGTGGGTCTATTGGACCGACCCAGCAGCGGAAGCATGAAAATTTGCGGCGAAGAAACCTCGTTGCTATCGGACCAAGGATTGACCCACTTGCGAGGACATAAGATTGGATTTGTCTTTCAGTACCACTACCTGCTGAGCGCATTTTCCGCAATTGAGAATGTCATGATGCCTATGTTTGGAGACGCGGGTTTTGTAAATACTGCGATGCATGATCGTGCCGCTTTTTTGCTCGACAGTGTGGGTTTGACCCCCTGGCTAGATGTTCCGGCTACACACTTGTCTGGTGGGCAGCAGCAGCGTGTAGCTGTTGCGCGTGCCTTAGCTATGCAACCTGCACTGATACTGGCAGATGAACCAACGGGTAATTTAGATACTAAGAGTGCTGATAGTGTTTTTGAACTTTTGCAATCGGTATGCAAAGAGCATGGAACAACTGTTTTGTTTGTGACGCACAACCCGCTGTTATCTGCGTTGTGTGAAAAAACGATTGAGGTTGTGGATGGACAAATACGTTAGTTGTGTCCAATTCAGAACTACTAGTGTGTGATGTGGCTTTCCCACATACCTCTAGGGATATTTCAAAGCCCAGTTTGACTCTTCCACACGCATTCGAAGCTTTAAAGTTTCAAGTTCGGTACCGGCTGGCACTAAACTTTATGCGTGTGCACAAACTTCACGCCAACTAAAAAGAACCAGTGGGTTAAAGAAATGCTTGGTGTAGATCTTCCAACGGAGTACCCGTCGGAGTCCTACCCGGGATTCGCTGCGCCCGTTGTCGTGAAAAGCCACCAGACTGGCCGGGTTGCTTGTGGGTTGGCTAAGTTTGGTTTGATACCTTCTTGGGCCAAAGATGAAAAGATTGCCCGTCACACCTACAACGCTAGGAGTGAGACAGTGGCTGAGAAGCCAAGTTACCGAACTGCGTGGCGCCAGCGGCATTTCGGATTGGCGGTTGTAGACAACTTCTATGAACCCAGCTACGAATCAGGCAAGGCGGTGCGGTGGAGGATTGAACTGGCCTCGGGAGATCCATTTGCGATTGCCTGCCTTTGGGACCGGTGGACTGACCAGGCTTCGGGTGAACTGGTGGTCAGTTTCTCCATGCTGACGGTCAACGCCGACGAGCACCCAGTTATGCGGCAGTTTCACAAACCCGGGGATGAGAAGCGAACACCTGTCATCATTGCTCCAGAGCTGCACGATCAATGGCTCAGCGCTGACGTAGCGCAAGCATCCGAACTGATGACCTGGTCACATATGCCAGAGCTCAGGGCCATGTCTGCGCCGAGACTATAAAAATCTAGCCAAGAGCTACGATTGGTACATGAACACTAATTTTGCCAAACGCCATAGCCCAACTGCTGCAATCTAATTGCTAGATCTACTTCCATATACTGCGCATCACCATATGGCATGGGGTTGAGCTTTTCGTAAATTTCAGGCATCAGTCTGATGCCGTATTTCATGGCGTACTTATTTGATTTGATACCCGCTTTGTGTTGATCAAAGCGAGTGTCTGGGTCATGTCCTGTCATCCCAACATAGACACAAGGCTTGCCTGTCAAGTAATCAGGATTGGCCTTTTTGAACTTAGCCTCATACAGCACGTCCTTGTTTAGCTCGATGACGTAAACATTGTGACGCTCACGCATGACGAATTAGAGGCCTAGCTTTGCCCAAGCCTCTTTCTTCGTCAGCTTGCGTGCAGCCGCAATTGACGGGAGTTGGCTAGCACGAGGCCGCGATTTCTCCGCTTCCCAGTGATACACAGACTGTGCTGAAACGCCAATCAGTTTGCCCATCTGCTCTGCGGACAAGTCCAGCTTTTTGCGAAGGGTGGCAAATCCACCAGCGCGAAAGCGTAGGGCAGTAGAAGATTCTTTCTCAACTTTTAGTACAGGCTTAGGTTGCCCTTTTGCTATCTTCTTCACTGCTGCTTCAAGAACTGCAATATGACGCTTGAGAGCTGCAAATTCTGATCGGTACTGAGCAGATGCCTTCTTGAGTTGCTGCGTTTCAGCGCGCTTCTTTTTTTGCAATACGTGCGATTTCTGATTTCAGTTGATTTGCAAAAGTAGTCATAGGGGAAAAAAATAGAAAGAATGAATTTAACTGCTTTTAGCGCTATTCAGCAACTACCCTGAATGAACAACCTTGATTGATGCGTTAATCACTAACTTCCCGCTAGGACTTTCTTCAACGAAGACTGAATCCATACCAGCCACCGTGCAACTAATCGTGTAAAAAGTCGGGGACTAAATTGACCGATGTACTACTTGGATTTCTGATCGAAATTGAAGTGAAATCTAGTTCGTCTGGTATGGTGTGCTGTACCCAGAATAGAACTATAAAGTAACTACGTTCCGAGGTTTAACAGAAAGCCAGGCTCGTCAAAAACCCTTATAAATCAACGACTTACAAGCTAAAATATCAAACGTGTAATATTTCGTGTAATTGACCAAAAGTTACATTATGTAACTCAACAGGTATTTTGGCAGTTATTTGGGTTTTGACAGAGCATATTAATGTCAAAAATTCGAGGCCAGGCGCGGGGCTCGAACCAGTTATGGCCTTTTGTTCGGATCTACTTTCGGAAGTCGAACTTGACCAATTGAACAACCTGGCAATTGAAAACCGTGTCATATGTCGTGCGATTGGTTTGTAGTTCGTAGGCTGGTGGTCGACCAACTATCTTGAATCTTTGCAAGATACACACAATACTTGCTGTAATCTGATCAGGTGTCATAAGTAGTGCAACGGGACTGTAGTTTGCAGGTTATTTTTTTAATAATGCCCAGCGCTCGTGGTCTTTCCATTGACCTCCTTTTTTAATAAATTTGGGGCTGATTCCTTCCTTCTTGAAACCACAAGCCTTTGCCAGAGATATAGAGGCTTTGTTTTCCGGCTGAATATTGGCTTCTAAGCGATGCAGTTTTAGCTTTTTAAACGCAATAGAAATCACTTGCTGTACGCCTAATTTCATGAAACCTTTTCGCAGTTGCCTATGAAATGAGTAATAAGTGATGTAGCTATTTTTGAAGTCAAACATGAAGATATCGCGTAATTCGACGACACCAACAATTGAACTTGTATTAACATCAACGATCACAAATGCCTTATTGGCATCTGTATTCATTTCTTCAACGTAGTCCCTGAATTGTTTCTTAGTCGTGGGGACTATGACCCAGGATTTATGTAGCTTCTTACTTTCAATGCTGTTTGCTAAAAATTCTGCTTCATCAGAAAAATTCAAACGTCGTAAAGAAACTGAGGGAAGACTTATTTTTGGCAATTAGATGGCTTTACTGGTGGGTTTCTTTAATCGCAATTTTTCAAAATGTTTCAAAGATACGTAGGTAAGAGCGCCGACTAATACGGACCCTAAAAGAAATGATCCGTATGCAATAGGCCAAGGGGTTCCCTCTGTCATCATCGAAAATTCAGACATGCCACCAATTCCAGCCAAGATGTTGATAGGCATGAAGACAACACTGAATACAGTCAGCTGGTTCACTCGTTTGTTTTGGTTGATGTTAATGAAACCAATAGTGGCATCCATTAAGAAGTTGATTTTGTCAAATAGAAATGCCGTATGGCTATTGAGAGATTCGATATTTCGTAATATTTGTTTGGAATCTGAAATTTGCTCAGATGTCAGTAGGCGACCTCTCATCAAAAAACTTAAGGCACGTTGCGTATCCAAAATATTGCTACGTATTCGACCGTTTTGGTCTTCTTCCTCAGCAATGTCTGCCAGTATGCCTGCTGCCTCTTGGTCAGTTATAGCTTCGCTTAGTACGTGGCGTCCGACCGCCCCAAGTTTGACGTAAATATTTTCCAAAGTGTCGGCAGACACCTCAACGTCGGCTCCGTATAAATCCAAAAGCAAATCAATCGAGTCAGATACATAGCCTGGCTGGGCTAGGGCGCGTCGTCTTTGTAATCTAAATACTGGAAGTTCTTCATTTCGAATTGAAAACAGCATCCCTTTATGTAAGATAAAAGCTACCGGCACGCTTTTAGAACTACCGTCTTGATCATGTAAAAAATTGGAATGCAGATGGATGTCGTCGTTCTCTTCAACTTGAAAGCGTGCGCTAACCTCTAGATTGGTAGCTTCTACTGGGTCTGGAAGTTCAACTCCAAAATGCGAGCCAACGAAAATTCGTTCAGCCTTCGTTGGATTAATCAAATCAATCCATACAGGTTTGGCACCTTCTAAATCTTTTCTGCCAAGAACGGGAATATTGCGAAGTCGACCTTCTTGTAGTTCGTAAACATTAATTTTGCTATTTTGGAAATCTGGTTGTTTATCACCAGCAAGTTCAAACCGTCTTCTATCGCTCAACTCCCAAAGCAAATCATTTTCTCTTGCCTTTGGAATTTTTAGCCAAAGTTTTAAAGCATCTTGCAGGGGTAATGCGTCGAGGTGTCCACCAAGTTCAGCTGAGCTTTGTGTTGCTATGTAATTTTGAAGTTCTGCGCTATGTTGCTTTTGAAGCAGTGATTCAATAACTTCATGCTTGTGCATATTTTGATTGTGAACCATGCTGCCTATCAATTTTTGCTTATTCAATATCTCAGTAAGTTGTTTTAGAGACATTCGAATGCTAAGTTACATAAGCCCACCTTCATAAAACGAAGGCGGCCTAAGTTAATGTGTCAACGCGCTAGCGTAATAGGCTGCGGCAAAAGTTTTTGATTTGCCCATGTAATGCCTGTCAATTCGCCATTCTTTCAAGACCTCGATAACGAGATCAAATTGTTCAGGTGGCAGTTCGTATAAATCTTTGATATGAAATTCTTTATTTGACTCAAGAGAAAGAATCAAATGTGCAAGAACCTTTGCAAATGGTTTAGTAATGTCTTTTTCAATAATTTTTTCTGCTTTTTTGATAGCTCTCATTAGGCTTCTTTCTTATGAAAATCAATTTTTTGAAGAATAAAAATTTATCTTGGTGGGCTCTGCGCGGATCGAACACGCGACCAAAGGATTAAGTGTCCTCTGCTCTACCAACTGAGCTAAAAGCCCAAGAAAAAGTATTTTTGCACATTTTCATGAATAGAAAGTGCAACAAGTTAGAACTCTAGAAAGCGATTTTAAAAATCAAGTTGCGTGATTTGATTTCAACTGACCTATGTTTCTTTTCTTTCTCCAAAGCCCGCCGACTGAAAATTCAGAATTTTTCTTATGGGCCTGCTGAAATCCCTGATAAGCAGAGACTGTTTTTTCATGCAAAGAATTGGTTTGTTTGATGCAGAGATCTATACCGTCAAGAGCCTTTTCATAAGCATCTGATTTCGGGCTGAGGTATTGCTTGGAGGATTCCATAAAAGCCTTTCAAAATTGGTTTTCCATATTAGGGTTAGAACGGTACTGCCTTGTGACAGAAAACTGCACTATGGGGATATGCGTATACACAATGACAAGATTGACTCTCAATAGGCTTGCAAAACGAGTCAAAAGTTCATAAATAAGTCACAAATATCTTATACAAACTACCTATTAATTCGAAAGCTAAGGCGTTAGTACATTCGAATTAATTCTTGATTTCTGATTGAGTGAAAGTTGCAGATCCCAAAAGGAGGTTGCCAATGGACATGTCAGTTATTTCCATAGAGAGTTTGGCCATTGAGTTTAGTCAAACACTCACTGCAAGAGGCTTTTATAAAGGAAGCCTCAGGCACTTTTGGACTCTGCCACAACATCCAAAGGAGTCGGCATGATTGGTTACACCTGTGTAGGAACTAACGATCTAGAAAAAGCAGTTCATTTTTACGGTGAACTCCTAAGCGTTCTAAATGCAAAAATTTTTTTCA
>CAIRQX010000047.1 GCA_903880855.1 uncultured Burkholderiales bacterium
ACAGGGCAACGCGCATTGTAGGCGCAGCCCCGCATTTCGTTTTTTGGTTAATAATAACAAAAAGCGAAATAGAAGGTGTTTCTACATGGCAACAACAAGCTTACAAATAGCGTATACATAATTTATAACTAGCTTATAATAAATAGCTTATACATAACTTGTAAATAGCTTATAAATGGATTATACATAGCTTATAAATAGCTAATAAATATCTTATACATAGCTTATAAATAGCTTATACATAGCTTACACATAGCTTATAACTAGCTTATAAATAGCTTATACATAGCGAAGCAGGACAGGGACGGCGAGGACGACGAGGAGGCGTTGCATGCATTGCGCCTGACCGCCGACCCGTTGCCGGGGCTCCACGACGGCGCCGTCCGTTGGCAAGGGGCGACCCGCGGCCAGGAGCGCCTCAGGCCGTCGCAATGCCAGTGACCGCGTTCGTGACGCCAGGACCGGAGGTGACCAATGCAACGCCCACATCGCCAGTGGCACGTGCATAGCCATCAGCAGCGTGCACAGCTGCTTGCTCGTGTCGCACTAAAACGTGTTTGAAGGTGTCTTGCTTGAAAATGGCGTCGTAGATGTATAGCACTGCACCACCAGGGTAGCCCCACACAAATTTGACGTTTTCTGCTTGAAGTGCTTTGACAAGGATTTCTGCCCCCATCAAATCTTTGGATTGCCCGCTAGTAGGGGCGGCGGAAGTCTTTTCCGCGAGTGTTTTTTCCATCTTTAACCTTAGTGAATTTCTACAATGAAAAACCTGGGGTGCTTCTTCACTTACTCTTTTGGGGCAGTGTCGAAACTTTGGACCTTCAGCCATGGACGCATATGTAATCGCGCCGGACCGAGACCCGTTTGCCATTTTTTTGTCGAATTGCAACGCATATTATCGCATTTCTTGCCACGAGTTCATACCAAATGTCTAAAACGCAAGGCCAATGACATAATCTCGCCCGAATCTAAACCACGGTATTTTTTTGAGTGGCCACCGACAAAGAACTCTCTGACTTTTTGCAAAGTGTTGAAAAACGCGCTTTTAAGCGTTCGGTTTATCACGTGCGAGACGATGAAGCGGCACTTGATATCGTGCAAGACAGCATGATGAAGCTCGCTGAACATTACAGCGATAAGCCTGCAAACGAATTGCCTATGCTCTTTCAGCGGATTTTGTCTAACACCACCTTGGACTGGTTTCGCCGTAATAAAACCAAAAAAGCGCTCTTTAGCAACTTCAGCGACTTTGAATCGGGCTCGGACAATGACGAATTTGACATATTGGAGTCATTGACACAAAGCGATAACAACCACAAAGTACAAAGTGCAGAGGAAAACTACGCCAGTGTCGAAAATTTCCACGATATTGAAGATGAGGTACAAAAATTGCCCACACGTCAACGAGAAGCCTTCCTGCTGCGTTATTGGGAGGACTTAGATGTCGCAGAGACGGCTGCGGCTATGGGATGTTCAGAAGGAAGTGTTAAAACACATTGCTCTAGAGCAATACAATCACTACATAAGGCGCTCTCTGCGAAGGGAATCAAACCATGACAAGATCAGACATTCACACGATGGAAACCATGCAAAACCAATTTGGTCTTCGTATTGCCGCGCATTTAGATGCCGCAGTGGCTGATTTGCCCCACGATATCAGCGAACGCCTGCGCGCAGCGCGCACCAGGGCAGTGGCCGCGCGCGCCGTATCGGTGCAGACCAGCACCCAAACAATTGTCCAAAATGGTGTTGCCATGCTAAATGGCGGAGATGAAGGCCTCAATATTTGGAACCGCATTGGCTCTTTCCTCCCCTTGATCGCCCTAGTCGCTGGTTTGGCCACCATCAAAAATTTCACGGACGACGACCGCGCCAATCAATTGGCCGAAGTCGACTCCGCCTTACTGGCGGATGACTTACCACCCTCCGCCTATGCTGACCCTGGGTTTTTACAATTCTTGAAATTGCCGACTTTGACCGAGAAACAAGAGTAAATCGAACGAATGCGTCGCTGGAAAACTTGCATATTTCTTAAAAATCTTGCGCCTATCCTTGTTTTAGGTGGGTTTTTTCTTGCGCTTCCCAGCACCTCGGTATTTGCACAAGACACCACCGTTTTAGAAAAAACAGCAGATAAAAATGCGGGCCCTGCGTGGTCACAACTCAGCGCCCCTCAGCAACAAGCACTCAAACCCCTATCCAAGCTTTGGCCTACGATGACCGCTGCCCATAAACGCAAATGGCTCGCCGTTTCGCAAAACTTTATTCAGCTCTCTGACCAAGAACAAATCACCATTCAAAGCCGTATGCAGGAATGGGCCGCATTAAGCCCACAACAACGCTCAGCCGCCAGACTCAATTTTGCGGGTGCGCAGCAACATCCCACTGAAGATAAACGCGCCAAATGGGAGGCCTACCAAGCCCTATCTCCCGAAGAAAAGCAAAAACTTGCAGCCCAGCAAGCCCGCCCTGTTGGCGGTGGTGCTCCAGCCATCAAACCTGTTGCCTCAGAAAAATTAGCCTCTCCTCCTAGCGCCAATGGCAACAAAGCCTTACCGCGAATTGCCTCTAACCAAGCTGCACCCGCCACACTTTTACCCACCACGTCCACATCTGCTAATGCACCCGTGCCTGAAAGTGCTGCCACGCAGTAATGGATTCGTCTTTCGAGATCGCGTCTAACGCCGATCTTTCTCCCCCTAGTTTGAAACGTCGCATGGCCTGCTGGCTGTATGAAGGCATGTTGCTTTTTGCTGTGACCTTCATGGCAGGGTATTTATTTAGCACACTGAGCCAAACGCGCTATGCGCTTGACAACCGCCATGGATTGCAAGCATTTGTATTTTTGGTGCTAGCCATTTACTTCACTTGGTTCTGGCACAAAGGTCAAACACTGGCTATGAAAACTTGGCACATACGTGTTGTTGATATTCATGGCAAGCCCTTATCACAGAAGCAAGCTTTTATTCGTTTTCTTTTTAGTTGGGTCTGGTTCCTACCGCCACTGTGTATCGCTTGGATGTTTTCATACTCGGGACTTAATAGTCTGTTAATGTTGTCTGCTTGGGTTGCGGTGTGGGCATTTTTGACCCGGTTTCAAACACAAGGACATTTTTGGCACGACATATGGGCGGGAACGCGGCTGATCCGTTTCAAACCTATCAGCAGCGCAGACCGCGTTAGTGAAAAAGTAACCACACATGAATAACTCCCCTGCCTTTTCTATCTGCGTTTATTGCGGGTCACGTAACGGTATCTCCCCCATTTACACGCAAGTCGCTCAAGAAGTTGGACATTGGATAGGTTCGCACCAAGGCCAATTGGTCTATGGCGGTGGAGAGAATGGCCTGATGGGTTTGGTCGCAAAATCCACAATGGAAGCTGGCGGTCGCGTCGTGGGCATCATCCCCACTGCGCTTCAAACCAAAGAGAAACCGCGCATTGCGTGTGATGAACTGCATGTCGTAGACACCATGCATGAGCGCAAACAAATGATGGCAGAACGAGCAGATGTGTTCATAGCGCTGCCAGGCGGCATTGGTACTTTTGAAGAATTCTTCGAGATATGGACTTGGCGCCAACTCGGCTACCACGACAAACCCATTGGGCTACTCAATACAGAGGGTTACTACGACGGCTTGTTAGCGTTTGCGAAATCGAGTGTTGAACAAGGTTTTTTGAGTGACGCGCAAATGTCACTTATCAAAACGGCCTCGCAAGCTTCAGAACTCTTACGCACCTTAGTGCAAGACGCTGGATTTAGCCCGCAAACGGTTGCTGCGGGGCTTTAAAAATTTATTTAGACGGCAGCCGCGTCTTGCTCGCCAGTGCGGATTCGCACTACACGCTCAACTGAGGTGATAAATATCTTGCCGTCTCCAATCTTGCCAGTACGGGCTGCGCGAATGATGGCCTCTACACACTGTTCGACGTCAGAAGACTGCACCACAACTTCTATTTTTACTTTGGGTAAAAAGTCGACCACATACTCGGCACCGCGGTACAACTCGGTATGGCCTTTTTGACGGCCGAAACCTTTTACCTCGGTCACGGTGAGTCCTGTAACGCCACAGGCAGCCAGAGATTCGCGTACTTCTTCGAGCTTGAAAGGTTTGATAACCGCTGTAATTTGTTTCATTTTGTAATCCTTGTTTAAGCACGAAATTTATTGGTTATAGGATACCGCCAATCTTTGCCAAAACTGCGATGGGTCACGCGAATTCCTACAGGCGATTGGCGACGTTTATATTCATTCAGTCTAATCAAACGGGTGACTTGTGCCACGGCATCTGCTGGTAATCCTGCAGCAATAATTTCATCTGGACTTTGGTCGTTTTCCATAAAGCGCGACACGATCTCATCTAACACGTCATAGGGCGGCAACGAGTCTTGGTCTTTTTGGTCAGGACGCAACTCTGCACTGGGTGGGCGGGTAATGATGCGCTCTGGAATAGGCAGATCACACGTGCCATAAGGGTTGTGCAAATTACGCCAACGCGCCAACTGAAATACCAATGTCTTCGCTACGTCTTTGATGACCGCAAAACCGCCCGCCATATCGCCATACAAGGTGCAGTAACCAGTAGCCATCTCGCTTTTGTTTCCCGTTGTGAGAACAATAGAGCCAAATTTATTGGACAAAGCCATCAACATCGTGCCACGGATTCGAGCTTGGATGTTTTCTTCCGTTGTATCCAAGGCCGTGCCATCAAAGTCAGACTTCAATGAGGCAAGAAATGCCTCGAACTCTGGAACGATCGACACCTCGTCGTAGCGCACTTTCATGCGCTGCGCCATTTCACGTGCGTCCAACCAACTTATTTCTGCCGTATAGGGTGAAGGCATCATGACTGTTCGAACTTTGTCTGCGCCTAAAGCGTCGACAGCAATTGCCAAAACCAAGGCTGAATCAATGCCGCCTGATAAACCAAGCAATGCACCAGGAAATCCGTTTTTACCAATGTAGTCGCGCACACCCAAAACCAGGGCATGCCACAAATCACCTTCTAGTGAGCCTTCTTTTGCAATGTCTGCTTCTAATTTAAGCGTTACTCCAAACACCTGCAAAGACACAGTAAAGGGCTGAGATTCAAAACTCTTTGCGCGCCCCACTAAGGCGCCATCAGAAGCTAGCGCGAATGAGCGCCCTTCAAACACCACTTCGTCTTGACCGCCCACCAAGTGGGCGTAAATCAAAGGTAATCCGGTGTGCTGTACGCGAGCACGCATGGCCTGCTCGCGTTCATCTCCCTTGCCTACGTGAAAGGGAGATGCGTTGATCACAGCGAGCAGTTGCGCTCCTGATGCTTTGCTTTCCATTGCAGGTGCCTCGAACCATGCGTCTTCGCAAATCAATAGTCCAATGCGCACACCCTCGACTTCAAAGACACACGGCTTCTCACCAGGGGTGAAGTAGCGACGCTCATCAAATACTTGGTAATTGGGTAACTCGCGCTTGGCGTAATGCGCAACCACTTGTCCTTCTGACAAGACAGACGCCATATTGAAACGGCGTTGAATCGCCACAGACTTGGTACGTGCATCGTCACCCACTGGATGTCCGACCACCACATGCAAACTCTTTAACCCGCTCAGGGCTTGGGCTACTGTTTTCAGGGCATCATCACAGGCTTGGATGAAAGAACTTCGCAAAAACAAATCTTCTGCAGCGTAGCCACAAATAGACAACTCAGGCGTAAGCACCAATCTGGCGCCATCTGCATAGGCTTGTTGAGCACAATCGATGATCTTTTGCGCATTGCCCTGCATGTCACCAACGACAAAATTCAATTGAGCAACACAGATCTTTAAAGTCATGGCAACCGTCACAGCAAAAACAACATCCCAAAGGGGCTAATACGTCAATGGATTATGTCATCCGCGTCTTCAAAGACCCATGCGATATAGATGCGCATGGGTGGGATGCTCTGTGCGCACAACAAGATGCGCCCACCCCCTTCATGTCACACGCCTATTTGCTGGCCATGCATGAGAGTGGCAGTGCCACGCCCAAAACCGGATGGACGCCCCAGTTTGTCACTCTTTGGCAAGAAGATCGGCTCGTAGCCGCTTGCGCCCTGTATTTGAAAAGCCACTCGTATGGAGAGTATGTGTTTGACTGGGCTTGGGCCAATGCCTACGGCGAACACGGACTAGCGTATTACCCCAAAGGATTGTTAGCAGTTCCATTCACGCCCGTTCCAGGAGCGCGATTACTCGCTGTCGATACCGACAGTCGCACGCACTTACTAAAAACACTTTTAGATGTTTGCAAAGATCTTCAGTTGTCTTCACTGCATCTTCTTTTCACCAGCCCGCAAGACCGGATAGCCTGTGACGCACTAGGCTTGATGCAAAGACAAACCGTTCAATTCCATTGGCAAAACGCACAGTTCACTGATTTCGACCATTTTTTGAGCACACTGTCCCAAGAAAAACGCAAAAAAATTAAGCAAGAACGACGACGTGTACACGATGCCGGCGTGACTTTTAAAACGCGCTTAGGCTCAGAAATTTCCACGCAAAATTGGGATTTTTTTTATAACTGTTACGAACGCACCTACCTGGAGCATGGCAACGCGCCTTATTTAAGTCGAAGCTTTTTCCAATCTATGCAAGACCATATGGCACAGAACTGGGTCTTGTTTATCGCTGAGCGCGCAGGTCAACCGATAGCCTGCAGTTTGATTGCGATTCACGCCCTTGGATCCGATCATGCCGTGGCATACGGCCGCTATTGGGGTGCCTTAGAACGCGTGGATTGCCTACACTTTGAAGCCTGTTATTACCAACCTCTGCGCTGGTGCATAGATAACAAGGTGTCCTGCTTTGAAGGCGGCGCACAAGGCGAGCACAAAATGGCTAGGGCCTTGATGCCTGTTACCACCTACAGCGCCCATTGGTTGGCACATCCTGCTTTTGCTGATGCTGTCGAGCGCTTTTTAGAGCGGGAACGCTCTGGGATTAACAATTACCTAGAGCACCTAGCCGAGCGTTCGCCTTTTAAGCAAAGCGAATAGATTACTGGTGTTCTTTTTGGTAGTTGGCAATGCCGTCCAAGATTTCTTTCATGGCGGACTCAGGGCCTTCCCAGCCCATGATCTTGACCCATTTGCCTTCTTCTAAATCTTTATAGTGCTCGAAGAAATGGGCGATGGTCTTTAAACGTAATGGGTTCAAGTCTTCTGGCTTTTGCCATTGGGTGTAGATGGACAAAATTTTATCGATTGGTACTGCGAGCACTTTGCCGTCTTCACCGGCTTCATCCTGCATTTTCAAAATACCAATCGGGCGACATGGCACGACTACGCCTGGAATCAAAGGAACTGGCGTAATCACCAATACATCCACTGGATCGCCGTCACCACTGATAGTTTTAGGCACATACCCATAGTTAGTGGGGTAATGCATGGAGGTGCTCATAAAACGATCTACGAAGATGGCGCCTGTCGCCTTGTCGACTTCATATTTGACGGGATCCGCATTCATCGGTATTTCGATGATCACATTGAATGCATGAGGGATATTGTTACCGGGGGTGACGTTATCAAGTGACATGGTTTGTAATGAAAAAGTAAGGTTTTGAAATACTAGGGACTAACCCGCATTTTACGTGCTTAAAACTTACCGCAACCTTTATATAGCTTAAAGTTCACAAGTTGGCCAATCACGTGACAAGTTCTTCTTGTGGCCTGAGGAAGCAACGCAGAGGTGGCATACGGCAACCCGCGTGGCGCCACCTACAAGCGATTCAATATCAAGGAGTTTTTATGTCAGGTAATACCGCGCTACTTTTTGCGCTGGCGTGTGGCCTTGTAGCCGTGATTTATGGCTTTTGGGCGCGTTCTTCTATTTTGGCTTTGGATGCTGGCAACGCCCGCATGCAAGAAATTGCGGAAGCCATTCAACTAGGCGCATCGGCTTATCTAGCGCGTCAATACCGCACCATCGCGATGGTCGGTGTGGTGCTCGCCATATTGATTGGTATCTTCCTCAACACCACCACAGCGATTGGCTTTGTGATTGGTGCTGTTTTGTCAGGTGCATGCGGTTTTATCGGCATGAATGTTTCTGTCAAAGCTAACGTGCGCACTGCGCAAGCTGCGACCCACGGAATTGGCCCAGCATTAGACGTTGCCTTCAAAGGCGGTGCAATCACTGGCATGTTGGTGGTAGGCCTTGGCCTTTTAGGTGTTGGTGGTTTTTATTGGTTCCTTGCTGGAAACGGTAACTACACCCCAGATAAAAACTTGGCGCATTTGCTCAACCCCTTAATGGGCTTGGCATTTGGCTCCTCTTTGATTTCTATTTTTGCCCGTTTGGGCGGCGGCATTTTCACCAAAGGCGCTGACGTCGGCGCTGATTTGGTCGGAAAAGTCGAAGCAGGTATCCCAGAAGACGATCCTCGCAATCCTGCGGTGATTGCCGACAACGTCGGTGACAACGTAGGCGACTGTGCGGGTATGGCGGCTGACTTGTTTGAAACCTATGCGGTAACTCTTATTGCCACCATGGTGCTAGGCGCCCTGATGGTGGCCAGTGCACCAATACAAGCGGTGCTCTACCCCTTGGTGCTGGGCGGTGTGTCTATTTTGGCTTCTATCGTCGGTTGCTTCTTTGTCAAGGCATCGCCTGGTATGAAGAATGTGATGCCCGCGCTCTACAAGGGCTTGGCAGTGGCCGGCGTTTTGTCGCTCATCGCTTTCTACTTCGTGACTGTTGCCATCATGCCCGATGACGCACTAGGTGCTGGCACACAAATTCGTTTGTGGGGCGCCTGCGCAGTTGGCTTGTTGCTGACTGCTGCTTTGGTTTGGATTACGGAGTACTACACCGGTACGCAATATCCACCTGTGCAACACATTGCTCAAGCATCTACAACGGGTCACGGTACCAACATCATTGCGGGCCTAGGTGTCTCCATGCGTTCTACTGCATGGCCTGTGCTCATGGTCTGCGCTGGTATTTTGTCGGCTTACCAATTAGGTGAGTTGTACGGCATCGCGATTGCTGCAACTGCCATGTTGAGCATGGCTGGCATCGTGGTGGCATTGGACGCATACGGCCCCATCACAGACAACGCTGGCGGTATCGCTGAAATGGCTGAATTGCCTGCCTCAGTGCGTGACGTCACTGATCCGCTTGATGCGGTGGGCAACACTACCAAAGCCGTGACCAAAGGCTACGCTATTGGTTCTGCTGGCTTGGCTGCTTTGGTCTTGTTTGCAGACTTTACACACTCGCTCGAAGGACGTGGCATCAGTGTCGCTTTCAGTTTGAGCGATCCTAAAGTGATCGTGGGCTTGTTCATCGGCGGCTTGATACCTTACCTCTTTGGCGCAATGGCCATGGAAGCGGTTGGACGAGCCGCAGGTTCTGTAGTGGTGGAAGTACGTCGTCAGTTTGAAGACGGACAAATCATGGCTGGCAAACGCAAGCCTGACTACAGTGCCGCGGTAGACATGTTGACAACCGCTGCGATCAAAGAAATGGTGGTTCCATCACTGTTACCCGTTGTGGTCCCTGTTTTAGTGGGCCTCATCCTTGGTGCTGCGGCACTCGGTGGCTTGTTGATGGGAACAATTGTTACGGGCTTGTTCGTAGCAATTTCTATGTGTACCGGTGGCGGCGCTTGGGACAACGCGAAGAAATACATTGAAGACGGACACCACGGTGGCAAAGGCAGCGAGGCCCATAAGGCGGCTGTCACTGGCGACACCGTAGGCGACCCCTACAAAGACACTGCAGGTCCTGCTGTGAACCCACTGATCAAGATCATCAACATCGTGGCCTTGCTCATCGTTCCATTACTTTAAAAATCGCGCATGACTGACGAGATCATCTTAGAGGCCCATGGACTAACCAAAGAATTTAAAGGCTTTACTGCGGTAGACCATGTGGACCTGAAGGTTCGCAAAGGGTCTATCCACGCCCTCATTGGTCCCAATGGAGCGGGTAAGACTACGATGTTTAATTTGCTCACCAAGTTTCTCCCGGTGACGTCTGGGCAAATTATTTACAAAGGCGTGGATATCACCCGGCTCACGGCTTCTGAGGTGTCGCGTGCAGGCATGGTGCGTTCATTTCAAATTTCCGCTGTTTTTCCGCACCTCACGGTGCTGGAAAACGTGCGGATTGGTTTGCAACGCAAGTTGGGAACCAGTTTCCATTTCTGGAAGCCAGAGTCTTCCCTCTACGCGCTCAATGACAAGGCGATGGCGCTTTTAGAGTCCGTCGATTTAGCAAGTTTTGCCAACACCCAAACCGTAGAACTTCCCTATGGTCGCAAACGCGCCCTAGAAATTGCGACAACTTTGGCCTTAGACCCTGAATTGATGTTGCTTGACGAGCCTACCCAAGGGATGGGCCATGAGGACGTTGGACGCGTGGTCGAACTCATTCGCAAAGTAGCAGCTAACCGCACGGTATTGATGGTTGAACACAATATGAATGTCGTCGCCAATTTGAGTGACACCATTACTGTTTTAGCGCGTGGAGCTGTATTGGCCGAAGGGCCCTATGAAGAAGTCTCTAAAAACCATCGCGTTCTTGAGGCTTATGTAGGTTCTGTCGATGAAAACGACACCCTAGGGGCCCAAGCATGACCGCTCCTGTATTACTCAATGTTCACAACATGCATGCATGGTATGGCGAATCGCATATCTTGCATGGCATTGACTTTGAAGTACGCGAAGGTGAATTGGTCACGTTGTTAGGTCGTAATGGCGCTGGCCGCACTACGACGCTCAAGGCTATTTTGGGTTTAACCGGCAAACGCACTGGAACCATAGAGGTGGCTGGCGTTGAAACCTCTCATCTACAAACCAATGAAATCGCGAGACTTGGTTTGGGTTATTGCCCTGAGGAGCGCGGCATTTTTTCCAGCCTGAGTTGTGAAGAAAATTTAATGCTCCCGCCCACCTTAGGTTCTGGTGGCATGTCGATTAAAGAAATTTATGACATGTTTCCCAACCTCAAAGAACGCCGCAACAGCCCTGGTACACGCCTATCTGGTGGTGAGCAACAAATGCTGGCGATGGCGCGTATTTTGCGCACAGGTGCCAAGATACTATTGCTAGATGAAATCACCGAGGGTTTAGCGCCCGTGATTGTTCAAACTTTAGGTCGCGTGATTCGGCAACTGAAAGCCAAAGGACTGACCATCATTTTGGTCGAACAAAATTTCCGATTTGCTGCGCCCCTTGCAGACAGACACTATGTGATCGAACACGGCAAGATTGAAGCCGTGGTTAAAAAAGAAGAATTGGCTGAAAAAACCGATATGTTGGATGAGTTTTTGGGCGTTTGATTTTTAAATTCCCGCTTGATGTTTTTGTAACCCCCTAGGAGACACCTATGAAAAGAAAGTTAATTGCAATCGCTGTAGCTACAGCCCTAACCACTGCGACATCGCTTATCAGCGCGCAGCAAGGCAAGTTGAGTGATGACGTCGTCAAGATCGGCGTTTTAACGGACATGTCTGGCGTATACGCTGACTACGGCGGCCCAGGTGCATTGACCGCCGCAAAAATGGCTATCGAAGACTTTGGCGGCAAGATGTTTGGTAAAAACATCGAGATCGTCAACGCTGACCACCAAAACAAGCCAGATATTGCCAAGAGCGTGACCCAACAATGGTTTGATCGCGACAAAGTCGATATGACCGTAGAAAACCTCAACTCTGCTGTGGCACTCACCGTGCAAGCCTTGGGTAAAGAGAAAAATAAAATCACTATCGTGACGGGTGCGGCTTCTTCACGCATCACCAACGAAGATTGCGCACCTGATACTGGCATCCATTACCTGATGGACACCATCGCTCTCAGCAATGTGGTGGGTAAAGCCATTGTGAAAGACGGCGGTAACAGCTGGTTCTTCTTAACCGCTGATTACGCATTTGGCCATTCCTTAGAAAAAGACACTGGCGAAGTCGTCAAAGCTGCTGGCGGTAAGGTCATGGGCGCAGTACGCCATCCTTTGTCTACAGGTGACTTCTCTTCTTTCTTGCTGCAAGCCCAGTCTTCTGGTGCCAAAGTTGTGGGTCTTGCCAATGCGGGTGGCGACACGGTGAACAGTATCAAAGCGGCCTCTGAGTTTGGTTTGACGAAAAAGCAAAACTTAGCAGCTCTGTTGATGTTGATCTCTGACGTCCATGCAGTGGGTTTGAACACCGCCCAAGGTTTGTACCTCACAGAAGGTTGGTACTGGAATATGAACGACGAAAGCCGCAAGTGGGCCAGCCGTTTTGAAGCCACCATGAAGAGAAAGCCTAACTCTAACCATGCCAGCGTTTATTCCTCCACCTTGCATTACCTCAATGCAGTAAAAGCAGCTGGAACAGACGACACAGCCGCTGTGATGAAAAAAATGCGCGAAACCCCCATCAACGACATGTTCGCCAAAGGCGGTAAGTTGCGTGAAGATGGCCGTATGGTCCATGACATGTATTTGTTCCAAGTTAAATCACCTGCGGAATCAAAAGGCGCCTGGGATTACTACAACTTGAAAGGCACTGTCAAAGGCGAAGACGCTTTCCAATCTTTAGCGCAAAGCCGCTGCACTGCTTTGAAGAAATAATTTTCTGAAGCTTTTGAACTACAGGCATCCATGACAGATTTTTTTGGCATTCCGATCCAAGCCTTGATGGGGCAACTCATGCTCGGCTTAGTAAACGGGTCTTTTTACGCCCTGCTCTCCTTGGGTCTTGCCGTGATTTTTGGCATGCTCAATATCGTGAACTTCGCGCATGGCGCGCTCTACATGGTGGGAGCCTTTTTTGCATGGATGCTGTTGAACTATGCCGGTATCAATTACTGGTTCGCTTTGATCCTCGCCCCGATTGGGGTGGGGCTCATTGGTGTCTTGATTGAAAAACTTTTACTAGGCTGGATTCGACAACTCGACCATCTGTATGGTTTGTTGTTGACCTTCGGTCTCGCCCTTATTTTTGAAGGTGTCTTCAGAGAGTTTTATGGCTCATCTGGAATGCCCTACGAACTGCCCGCGATATTTCGCGGCGTGTTCGACCTTGAATTCATGATGCTGCCCAAGTACCGTGCTTGGGTAGTACTCGTATCGGTTGTACTGTGTTTGGCCACATGGTTTGTGATTGAAAAAACCCGTCTAGGTGCCTACTTGCGTGCTGGCACAGAAAACCCAGACTTGGTCAAAGCCTTTGGAATCAACGTCCCCCTCATGGTCACCCTCACCTACGCATTTGGCGTGGGTTTAGCAGGCTTGGCAGGTGTGATGGCCGCACCCATTTACCAAGTGAGTCCTCTGATGGGATCAAACATCATCATCGTCGTATTTGCTGTGGTGGTGATTGGCGGTATGGGGTCTATTTTGGGATCTATCGTGACAGGTTTGGGATTGGGACTCATTGAAGGTCTCACCAAAGTGTTTTATGCCGAACTCTCCACCACAGTGGTGTTCATCATCATGGCAGTAGTGCTACTCGTGCGACCCGCAGGTTTGTTTGGGCGGGAGAAATAAGCATGTCTAAAACTATTTTGTATGTGCTTTTACTCGCAGGACTTTTGGTTGCACCATTTGTTGGATACCCCATCTTTCTGATGAGCTGCTTGTGCTTTGCTTTGTTTGCAAGCGCCTTCAATTTGTTAATTGGTTTTACAGGTTTGCTGTCTTTTGGCCACGCTATGTTTTTTGGCTTTGCTGCCTACGTGTCTGGCCACGCTTCAAAAGTCTGGGGTTTCACCCCTGAGGTGTGTTTGATATTGGGCACATTGAGTGCTGCGGGTATTGGCTTGGTGACTGGTTGGCTAGCGGTGCGCCGAGAAGGCATTTACTTTGCTATGGTCACCTTGGCCCTAGCGCAGATGATTTACTTTATTTGTGTGCAAGCACCATTTACTTATGCAGAAGACGGAATCCAAAGTATTCCGCGTGGCAAATTATTCGGTCTGATCGATCTGGCAGACGACAAAGTCATGTATTACTTTGTCTTGGCAGTTTTCTTGTTCGGATTTGCGTTAATTTATCGCGTGATCCATTCACCCTTTGGCCAAGTGTTGAAGTCGATTCGTGAAAATGAACCACGCGCGCTGTCCTTGGGTTATGACGTTTCTAAATACAAACTCACTGCGTTTGTTTTGTCGGGCGCCCTGGCGGGCATGGCAGGTGCCACTAAATCACTGGCGTTGGGACTTGCTACATTGACTGATGTAGGTTGGCAAATGTCTGGTGAAGTCGTGCTAATGACCTTGCTGGGTGGCATGGGCACTATTTTGGGGCCAGCCATCGGCGCCACTGCCATCGTGACGATGCAAACCTACCTCGCTGACTTAGGCTCATGGGTCACGATCATCATGGGCGTGACTTTTGTTGTCTGTGTGCTGGTATTTAGACGCGGCATTGTGGGCGAAGTGGCGCACCGTTTTACTGCCAAGCCTTAACGCAATATGGCGCATGGTTGTGCGCCGTGAGTCTCAGGCAAAATCAATCTATGTCTGAACGTGTTATCCCCTTAGTTGACCAGCGTCTCACCGCATTGCGTGCTGAAGTTCCAGCACACGACTGGGGTGGTGGTGTTTTGCTTGACCAACTCCATCGCCCCATGCACGATTTACGCATCAGTGTGACTGACCGTTGTAATTTTCGGTGCAACTATTGCATGCCCAAAGAAGTCTTTAACAAAGACTACAGCTACCTGCCCCATGGTGATTTGCTGAATTTTGAAGAAATCACCCGCCTCGCAAAAGTATTTGTGGGCCTAGGTGTTCGCAAAATTCGCCTCACTGGTGGCGAACCCTTGTTAAGAAAAAATTTAGAGATATTGGTAGAACAGCTTGCGCAAATTCAAACGCCAGATGGATCCAAACTTGATTTAAACTTAACCACCAACGGTTCCCTACTCACTAAAAAAGCCCAACAACTCAAGGATGCCGGCCTAGACCGTATTACCGTGAGCCTGGACGGATTAGACGATGCGGTTTTCCGAGCCATGAACGATGTGGATTTCCCAGTGCGCGATGTACTTGATGGTATTGAAGCTGCGCAGCTAGCCGGCTTAGGCATCAAAGTCAATATGGTGGTGAAGCGTCAGACCAATACCAACCAAATCATTCCCATGGCCCAACATTTCCGCGGAAGCGGAATTGCACTCCGTTTTATCGAATACATGGATGTGGGCGCGACCAATGGTTGGCGTATGGATGAGGTACTGCCTTCTGCAGACGTAGTTGCCTTGGTTCAACAAGCCTACCCGCTGGTCTTGTTGCCAGAGAACGTCACGGGTGAAACAGCGCAACGCTGGGGATATGCAAACGCGTCTGGACAATATGATCCATCTTTAGGCGAAATTGGTGTGATCAGCAGTGTGACGCAAGCGTTTTGCGGAACATGTAACCGGGCGCGCTTATCTACAGAAGGCAAGTTGTACTTGTGTTTGTTTGCCAGCCTTGGCTACGATTTGCGTGAACTTATGCGTGACAGAAAGGCTTCTGATGCTCAGTTAGCCTCCTCGATAGCAAGTATTTGGAACCACCGCGATGACCGTTATTCTGAATTGCGCTCAACCTTAGCGCCCGACTCAAATATGAAAATTCAACGCGTTGAGATGAGCTATATAGGAGGTTGAGCCAGTGTCCACCTCTATTTCTTCTCAAGACATCACCGGCATTATTTTGGCGGGTGGCCGAGCCAACCGAATGGGTGGCGTTGACAAAGGTTTACAAAATTTCAACGGCATGGCGTTAGCGTTGCACACCTTGATGCGATTGGGCCCACAAGTCTCGGAGGTGATGATCAACGCCAACCGCAACCTATCAGCGTATGAATCGTTTGGCGCTTCTGTTTGGCCCGATCCAAATTCTGACTTTGCAGGACCTCTTTCAGGCTTTCTTGTGGGGCTTGAGCGCTGTGAAACCCCTTATTTATTGACTGTGCCGTGCGATACGCCTCGGTTTCCACTTGATCTCGCGAACCGTCTGGCCGATGCGCTTGAAGCTACCGAAGCAGAAATCGCCATGGCTGCTGGCTATGAAACCGATGCGCAAGGTAATCGCACCATCCGCACGCAACCCGTGTTTTGCCTCTTGCGCTGTGAATTACTAGAAAGCTTGGTGAAATTCACGCATGGTGGTGGACGCAAGATAGACGCGTGGACTGCACAACAAGCAACGACGGTCGTTAACTTTGATAAACCTTCCGATGATCTCTATGCTTTTGCAAACGTCAATACCGTACAAGAGTTGGTCAACTTAGAAGCCCTGCCCTCCGCATGAAAAGTTTGGATGAGATCGCGCAAGCGCTACAAGGCTTTGATCCGCAAGCTTTGAGCGTAGACAAAGCGCAAGAATTCATTCAACACTTAGTACAAGCGCTTCCAGCCATTGCTTCAGAAGAGCTTCCACTTATGCAGGCCTTAGGTCGCATAGTTGCAGAAGACATCATTTCTCCTATCAACGTTCCAGCGCACGATAACTCTGCCATGGATGGTTTTGCGTTTGATGGAAAGCAGCTAGGCACTGCGCCATTGCAATTGCGTTTAGTCGGCACAGCTCTCGCTGGCAAGGCTTGGCAAGGAAATGTGAAGTCAGGCGAATGCGTCAAGATCATGACGGGTGCTGTGATGCCTGAAGGTCTAGACACTGTGATTGCGCAGGAACTCACAACACTAAAAGCCGCTGACGGTGAAACGGTCGTTGAAGTTCCCGCAGGCATCCTACAAGCTGGCGACAACCGCCGCAAAGCGGGTGAAGATTTACAACGTGGTCTACCGGCTTTGATGGCTGGAAGCACTCTCACCCCTGCGGCATTGGGTTTGGTTGCTAGCCTTGGAATTGCCAAAGTCAAGGTGTATCGCCAATTACGCGTCGCCTACTTTTCTACCGGCGATGAAGTATTGAGCTTAGGCGATGCTTTGCGCGAAGGTGCGGTCTATGACAGCAACCGCTACACCGTGTTTGGACTGTTGAGCCGAATGGGCTGTGCAGTCATCGATATGGGCGTAGTGCGGGACGACCCTGTATTGCTAGAAGATGCATTCAAGCAAGCCGCTTCAAGCGCCGATGTCATCATCACCAGCGGTGGTGTGAGCGTAGGCGAAGCAGATTTCACCAAAGCCATGATGAAAAAACTCGGCGATGTAGCCTTTTGGAAAATCGCTATGCGCCCCGGCAGGCCTATGGCTGTCGGCCGTTTAGGTAACTCCATCCTGTTTGGCTTGCCCGGAAACCCCGTTGCAGTGATGGTGACATTCTTGGCATTTGTAAAACCAGCCTTGCTGCATTTGATGGGTGGTACACCAAGTACTACGCCTTACTTGCGCGCCAAAAGTGCTGTAGCTTTGAGAAAAAAACCGGGACGGACCGAATACCAAAGAGGCTTTGTTCGCACATTGCCAGACGGAACTTTGCAAGTGGAAGCCGCAGGTAATCAAGGCTCAGGCGTCTTGCGGTCTATGGTCGAAGCCAATGGCCTGATCGTTTTGCATCACCACCAAAGCAACGTAGCTGCTGGAGATGAGGTGGATGTGATGATGTTCGAGGGTGCTATTTAACACCACATGAATGATGTCTCTGCGTCACCCATCAAGTGACTCAGGCTCCTACCTCGACATCTTCATGGCGCGTGGTGATTGCCCCAGGAATTGATTTACGCGCAAAGAATGTATACATAGTGGGCACCACAAAAATGGTGAGTAATGTGCCTAAGCTCATACCACCCACAATCACCCAACCAATTTGTTTGCGGCTTTCAGCACCTGCACCCGTGGCTAATGCGAGAGGAATCGCACCCAACACCATGGCGCCGGTAGTCATCAAAATAGGGCGCAAGCGCAAAGTCGCAGATTGCTTGACAGCCTCCAATACTTCCATACCTTCTGCACGTAATTGGTTGGCAAATTCCACAATCAAAATACCATGCTTGGTAATCAAGCCCACCAAAGTGATCAAACCAATTTGGCTAAACACATTGAGCGTTCCACCGCTCAATTGGAGCGCAAGCAGGGCCCCCACCATCGACAACGGCACAGAAAACAAGATCACCAGAGGATCAACAAAGCTTTCAAACTGCGCAGCCAAAACCAAGAAGATGAATAACAAGGCCAAGATAAACACAATCACCAAGGATCCAGACGTCTTCACAAACTCACGCGAAGTGCCGTTCAAGTCGGTCGCATAACCAGGTTTTAATAATTTTCTAGAGGTTTCATTCATAAAGTCGATGGCGTCGCCCAATGAGTAATTGGGAGCAATGTTGGCAGTGATCGATGCACTGCGTCTTTGGCCAAAGTGGTTTAGTTCACGCGGTACCACCACCTCTCGGATACGCACCAACGCAGATAAAGGGATCATCGCGTCGTTGCGACCACGTACAAAGATATGTTCGATATCGTCAGGCGTGTCCCGTTGCGATGGCGTAGTTTGCACCATCACGTCATATTGATCGCCTTCGCGCTTGTAGCGGGTTACTTGCCGGCCACCCATCATGGTCTCTACGGCACGGGCAATATTCTCAACTGGCACGCCCATGTCGGCTGCACGTTCACGGTCGACGTCCATGCTGATCTCTGGTTTATTCAAGCGCAGATCTGTATCCACGCTCACGATTCCAGGGTTCTTTGCAATTTCTTCTTGGAAGGTGCGCACCACTTGTGCAAGGTTTTGGTAGCTGTCAGTGGTGACGATCACGAAATTCAAAGGACGGTCACGGAAAGGCTGACCCAATGAGGGTGGCGTGATCGGAAAAGCAGTTACACCTGGCAAGCTAGCAATAGCCGGTGTCATTTCGCGGGCAATTTCTAAAGTGCTTTTCTTGCGTTCCTCCCAAGGAAGAGCGCGATAAAAAACGTTACCTTGGGCAACCGTGGGGTTACCCACCACCGTGAAGATACGATCGAATTCGGTGTACTTGTTGGCCATGCGTTCAATGGTTTGCGCATAGCGGGTGGTGTAGTCCATCGTGGCACCGTCTGGACCGTTGATCACCGTCAAAATGACACCGCGATCTTCTAGGGGAGCCAACTCGCTTTTAGTGGTTTTAAGCAAGTAGAAGGTACCAACACCTGCCATCAACATCACCACCACGACCAACCAACGTCGTGACATATGACGACCCATCACCCGACCAGAACTCAATGTCCAACCCAACGCTTGGCCATATTTGCTGGAGAGTTTTTGTAATAAGTGCTCCATGTTTTTGTCAAACCATGTGGGGTTGTTCACATGTTTCAACATGATCGAACACATCATGGGGGTCAAAGTCAATGCCACGAAGCCAGAAACAATTACTGAGCCAGCCAAGGCCAAAGCAAATTCAGTGAACAACTTACCGGTGCGACCTGGTGTGAAAGCCAAAGGTGCGTATACCGCAGCCAATGTCAGCGTCATTGCAACCACGGCAAAGCCTACTTCACGAGCCCCGCGAATGGCAGCGTGAAAAGGGGCCATCCCGTTTTCTATGTGACGGAAGATGTTCTCCAACACCACGATCGCGTCGTCCACTACCAATCCGATGGCGAGTACCAAGGCCAACATGGTCAAGGTATTAACCGTGAAACCGAACAATGCCATCAATGCAAACGTGCCAACCAAACAGACAGGGATGGTGACCAAAGGAATGATGGACGCGCGGAAAGTTCGGAGAAAAACAAAAATTACCAAAGCCACCAACACCATCGCCTCAATGATGGTTTGGTACACCGCTTTGATCGAACGATCGATAAACACCGAGTTGTCGTTTGCAATTTCGATCTCGATTCCAGGCGGAAGATTTTCTTTGATCTTCGGAATCATCTTACGCACTGCAGCACTGAGGTCTAGCGGATTAGCCGTGGCATTGCGTATCACACCAAGTGTGATGGCTTCGCGGCCATTTAAACGCGTCGAAGTGCGTTCCGATAATGGGCCTTGCTCAACACGCGCAACATCACTAATGCGAATGGGCATGCCATTGATGGCTTTGATAACAACTTGTCTGAACTCTGCAGGTTTTTGCAAGTCCGTAGCTGCTGTCACGTTGAACTCGCGGAACTTACTCTCGATGCGACCCGCAGGAACCTCGACGTTGGAGCGGCGCAAAGCATCTTCCACATCTTGCGTTGTCAATTTATAAGAAGCCAAACGGTCGGGGTCCAACCAAATACGCATCGCAAATTTGCGTTCACCGTAGACACGCACGTCAGAAGCACCTGGTGCTGTTTGCATCATGGGTTTAGCGATTCGGTTGGCGTAATCGCTCAACTGCATCACGTCCATGTTGTCTGCACTAAAAGACAGCCAAATTACAGGGAAAGCATCGGCCTCTACCTTGGCGATCACGGGCTCGTCAATGCCTTGTGGCAAACGTTGGCGCACACGGCTCACCTTGTCACGCACATCGGCTGCAGATGAATCAGCGTCGCGCGACAAGACAAAGTTAACTGTGATTTGGCTCTGCTCTTGGCGGCTGATCGATGTGATGACGTCGACACCCTCAATACCTGACAAGGAGTCCTCTAAAACTTTGGTAACTTGCGACTCCACCACCGCGCTAGACGCGCCGGTGTATTTGGTTTCCACCGTCACCACAGGGTTGTCAATCTTGGGGTACTCGCGCACGTTCAAACGTGTGTAAGAGACAAAGCCCACCAAGACAATCAACAGCGACAACACGGTCGCAAAGACTGGACGACGAACGGAGGTTTCAGAGAGTTGCATAGCGCCTCATGTATTGCTGTTAGCGGCTTGCGCCTGAAGCAGGGGAGCCAGCCGCAGCCCCTGACGCCCCGCCCGTTGCAGGAGCTGAAGCGGCCGATGCAGCCGCAGCAGGTGGCTTACCTAACTCAACGACCCGCAATGGCGTACCGTCTTTTTGCAAACGCTGCTGACCGGCGACCACCACTGGCTCGCCTTCATTCAAGCCTTCGGTGACTTCGACTTGTCCACCACGACGAATACCGAGCTTGACTTCGATGCGCTTGGAAACGTACAAGGTGCCGGGAGGAATTTCTGGTGCACTGGCAGTGGCGCTAGCTGGCTGTGCAGGCATCTCCGAGGGCGGAATGGCTCTGATGACGAACTGTTTGCCCCCTTGAGGAACGATGGCTTCTTCAGGAACGACCAGCGCATCAGGCTTGACCGCAAAAACAGCAGAAACACGCGCAAACATTCCTGGACGAAGAGGGCCAGATGCGTTTGAGCCAGACGGTGCAACGCGCGCGCGATCAAATTGATTGGGTGGACATCCTAGGCTTTGCGGAGTAGGCAAATTGAAAGTACCACTCACAGGTCCATTACCAGGGTTAGGGTTGTTGGCAGGCTTGCTGGATTTGCCGTCGGCTACTTTTGCGGGGTTAGCCGCTGGTGGGTTTTTACTAGCGGGCTGAGCAGGCGCTGAGGCTGCGACCGAAGGTGCTCCAGGTTTGGCTGGTCCGCTAGCAGAAGCGCTGCCATCAGGCTTTTTGCCGCCAGGAGGCACGATGGGCTCTCCAGGGCCATTAGCCAGAACAGCACGCATCCCGATGGAGCGTCCATTGGGTTCTATCAAAGGATCAAGCGCTTCAACTTTCGCTTTGAACAACCGCCCAGGCAGTGCATCGATTTTGAGTTCTACGACTTGTCCAGGCGCAAGTTTGGCTTGGTAACGCTCGGGCAAGCGGTAATCGACATACAACATGCCGATGTCTTCAAGGTTAATCAAGTCGGCCCCGTCTTTCACAAAGTCACCCACGTTGATATTGCGAATCCCGACCACGCCACTGAAAGGCGCCACGATGCGCATGCGTTCCAAGCGGGCACACGACAAACTCACCTGCGCTTCAGACACTTGCAAACTCGCTGCGCTTTCATCCAAGACCCTTTGCGCCACAAAGTTTTGTGCGACCAAGTCTTGGTTGCGCTTGTGGTTGGCTCTGGCGATAGACAGTTGCGCAAGCGATTGCTGCACTTCAGCCCGCTGTAGTGTGTCGTCAAGTTGCACTAGCACTTGGCCTACATTCACGCGCGCACCGTCGCTAAAACCCAAAGCCAAAATGCGCCCGGCAACCTCAGGACGCATCATCACGTTTTGGCGTGAGCGCAAAGTGCCCACCGCTTCAGCATCGTCGCGCAAAAGCATTTTTTTGACGTTGACTAATTCAACACCGACCGCTTTGCCACCAGCGCCGGCGGGTACCGTGATACCCATGGGAGATTTGTTCGCGTTTTGATACCACCAAGCAACCGAGGATGCTGTCAAGATGCCTGCAACAGCAACAATGGTGTAGATTTTTTTAGATGCCATTTTTAGGAAGATTTAAGGTGCAAAAAACCATGCAAATGTAACAGTCGTATGGTGTTTTTGCTCGCAAGAGACCAAACTAAACCGTGTCACTATGGAGACAGGACTTGCTCTACCCCCAAATTGGCCAAAACATCCGCCCGCTCATTATCAACATGCCCTGCATGCCCTTTGACCCAATGCCAATGGATGTCGTGGTCACCTCGGTGCACCAACTCGTCAAGCCGCTGCCACAAGTCAGCATTTTTCACAGCTTGTTTGGAAGCAGTACGCCAGCCACGGGCTTTCCAACCATGTATCCATTCAGTAATGCCTTTACGCACATATTCACTATCTAGATAGAGCGCCACAGCACAAGGGTATTTCAAAGACTCAATGGCGCGGATGACGGCGGTGAGCTCCATGCGGTTGTTGGTGGTGTCGCGTTCGCCACCAAAGATTTCTTTTTCATGGCCTGCGGGCGTACGAAGCAGCGCCCCCCAGCCTCCTGGGCCAGGATTACCTTTGCAGGCGCCATCTGTGTAGATTTCTACTTCTTTCATTCCATCCCTTTGGATGCAGTGGTGACGGTGGCCGCGGCCCGCTGCTTGGATTTCTTCCAAACGGGTGAAATCAAACGCATCCCGCGTACACGCTTGACTGCCTGGACAAAGTAAACCGCGCCTGAAAGCGGCCACCATCGACTACCGACGGTGTCCATCCAGCGCATGCGGTGTAGCCATCGGTCTGTTCGAAGCATCGGACAAAAACAACCGCTGGTGTGGTGGTCCACTTCAAAACTCAAAAGCTTGAGCCAGTCTCGAATTCGTCTCTGGCTAATCAAATCGCCAAACTCTGGAACACCTCTCCCGATTGCTTTGCTGCCACCCCAAAGGCTGAGTGGCTCCATTCCAGTAATAACGACTCTTCCTTCTGGAACCAAAACACGCTCCACTTCGCGAAGGGTGGCGTGCGGGTCAAAGCTCAATTCCAAGGTGTGCGGCAAAACGATCAAATCCAAACTGGCGTCTTTGAATGGCAATGCCTCATAATTTGTAAGGAACAAGGGCTTGTCCAACCCATAGTCGCTTGGCTGACTATCGCAAGCCATAAATTGATGCGGCATGCGGTTAGCGGCCAGCGCATCGCATTGGGGAAATCCTAATTGCAGAGCATGAAAGCCGAATGCGTCCGAAACCGCTAAGTCAAAATGCTTTTGTTCCCATGCCAGCATGTACTGTCCTGGCGGGGTTTGGAGCCATTCGTGCAAACTATCGGTTTTTAGAAATGTGGACGCCATGAAACTCGTTGCAATACCCGCTTTTTCAGACAACTACTTGTGGTTGTGGCACCAGGATGGACAAGCTGTAGTGGTCGATCCGGGTGACGCCAAACCAGTGAGGGAGGTTTTGAGCCGCGAAGGACTCAGCTTGGCCGCGATTCTAGTCACCCACCACCACGCAGACCATATCGGCGGTGTGGTTGAACTTCGAGAGGCGACCGGCGCTCAGGTCTACGGCCCTGCGCGGGAGAATATTCCTGAGCCGCTTATCCCCGCATTACCAGGAGCACCCTTTCAACTTTTAGGGCAAACCGTGAAAGTGATCGATGTGCCTGGCCATACTTCTGGGCACATCGCTTATTTTTTGCCCGATACGCCGCAAGCACCTGTGCTTTTCTGCGGAGACACGCTGTTTTCTGGAGGATGCGGCCGTATTTTTGAAGGAACGCCTGCGCAAATGTTGTCGTCTTTAGATGCTTTAGCTGCCCTCCCTACCAACACTCGAGTGTGTTGCGCGCACGAGTACACTCTCTCCAACCTGAAATTTGCTCTCGCAGTAGAGCCGAACAACCTAGACCTGCAAAACTACACCGCGCATTGCAAAAGTTTGCGAGCGCAGGATCTCCCCACACTTCCCGCTAATTTGGGAAATGAATTGAAGATCAACCCATTCCTCAGAAGCCGCCTTGCAACCGTGCGGCAATCTGTGGCCCAACACGCTGGACTATCAGCGCAAACGCAGAACAACGACACCACCCTATTTGCCGCTCTGCGGGAATGGAAAAATAACTTCCGATGAGATTCTTTTCTATAGCCATCTCGCTAGCCCTTGGCTTAGCAACGTTACAAGGTTGCGCGCCCTTACAACCTCTCACTGTTTCACCCACTGCAGTAAGCACTCAGGCTGTGGCTCTGGCTGACAAGCCTGCTGACTTGAGCCCTATTGGCAAAACCAATGTGACGGGCAATACGGTCGCCAACCTCAACCTGCCCAACGATTTATGGGAACGCATCCGCAAGGGCTACAAAATGCCCAACTTAGAAACTGATCTAGTGGTCGATCGCACGCAGTGGTATGCCGCCAAGACGGACTATTTACAGCGCATGGGAGATCGCTCTAGCAAATACCTCTTTCACATTGTTGAAGAACTCGAACAACGCAATATGCCTACCGAGTTGGCTTTGCTTCCTTTTATAGAAAGTGCTTTCAACCCCCAAGCCGTATCCAGCGCGCGCGCCACTGGCATGTGGCAGTTCATGCCAGCCACAGGTAAAAGTTTTGATCTAAAACAAAACGTTTTCCGAGACGACAGGCGTGATGTACAAGCCTCTACGCGCGCCGCTTTGGACTATTTAGAACGCCTCTTCAAACAGTTTGGCGATTGGCATCTTGCCTTGGCAGCCTACAACTGGGGCGAAGGCAATGTGGGCAAAGCGATTGCGCGCAACCAACGCGCGGGCCTCCCCACTGGCTACGTCGATCTGAACATGCCCATGGAAACGCGCATGTACGTGCCCAAGTTCCAAGCCATGAAAAATATTGTGGGTAATCCACCTGCCTATAACGTGGTGTTATCTAGCATTCCCAACCACCCGTATTTCCAAAGTGTGCCGCTGCAACGCGATATGGACGTGACAGTTGCAGCCAAAATGGCAGAAATCAGCGTGGAAGATTTCAAGTCATTGAACCCGTCCGCCAGCCGTCCTGTTTTGCTAGCGGCTGGAACGCCAACTATTTTGCTGCCATGGGATAAAGCCGAGGTATTTCAGCGCAATTACGAGTCCACTGGCCTTGGACGTATGGCGTCTTGGACAGCGTGGATTGCCCCATCGAACATGAAACCTGCCGAAGCAGCCAAACGCGTTGGCATGAGTGAGGCTGAATTACGTGCTGTGAACAGTATTCAGGGCAAGATGATCATCAAAGCCGGCTCTGCCCTTCTGATTCCAAGAACGATGCGCGTAGTAGAAGATGTCACCGCACGGGTTGCAGACAACGGCAAACTTGATTTGTCACCTGAAGCGATTGCCAAGCGTAAAAAAGGTAGCAAGGGAAGCAAAAAGGCCAAAGCGGATGGCGCTACTAAAACAGCTTCTAAGAAGTCTGGTAAGGACAAACAAGACGTAAATATCGCCAAACGCTAGGGGCTTTAGCCTACCCAAGCGGTCAGTCCCGTGATTAAGCTTTACGGCGATCGACTAGAGCATGGGCAATAGTGCCCAGATCGACATATTCCAACTCACTTCCAACTGGCACTCCGCGCGCGAGACGCGTGACTTGCACATTGCGGCGTTTTAAGGCCTCGCCCAGCACATGGGCAGTAGCTTCCCCCTCGGCGGTGAAGTTCGTCGCCAAAATCACTTCGCTCACCACGCCGTCGCTTGCGCGCTCTAGTAATTTTTGCAAGCCAATGTCTTTGGGGCCTTGGCCGTCAAGTGGGCTGATGCGTCCCATCAACACGAAATACAAACCTTTGTAAGCTGCGGTGCGCTCCACCGCAGACTGGTCAGCAGGGCTTTCGACTACGCAAAGGCGACTAGTGTCACGCGTGGTATCCGCACATGTGAGGCAAATAGGTTGGGTGGTGAAGGTGTTGCAAGACTCGCAGTGTTGAACTTCAGCCACCGCAGTTTGCAAAGCATCGGCAATCAGCTTGGCGCCTTCACGGTCATGTTGCAACAGGTGGTAAGCCATGCGTGAAGCGGATTTCACACCCACGCCAGGCAAACGGTGTAACGCTTGGATCAGCCCATCTAAAACCGAGGTGTTGGCCATTAAAACGGCAGTTTCAGGCCAGGTGGCAAGCCAGCAGTGAGCTTGCTCATCTTGGCTTCGCTGGTCTCGGCGGCTTTGCGTACTGCGTCGTTGAATGCGGCAGCGACCAAGTCCTCGATCATGTCTTTGTCGTCGGCCAAAAGGCTTGGGTCGATGGTGACGCGCTTGACGTCGTGCTTGCAGGTCATCAAAACCTTGACCAAACCTGAGCCTGATTCGCCGGTGACCTCGATATTGCCTAATTCTTCTTGGGCTTTTTTGAGGTTGTCTTGCATCGCTTGCGCCTGCTTCATCAGACCTGAGAGTTGTCCTTTGTTGAACATGTGATTCCTTTTGTGAACTTAAACCGGCTTGATACTGCCAGGGACTATTTTCGCGTCAAAGTCGCGCATCAAAGATTGCACGAACGGATCTTGCAAGATGATCGCCTCGGCACGCGCCTGGCGTTCCGCATTTTCATGTGCCAAGCGCTTGGCAGTGCTGTCAAGTACTGGGCCCGTGGAAACGCTTAATTGCACTTCGTGTCCGAATTGCGCCAATGCAGTCTGCAAGCGATCGCGGCTAATGGGGGTGTTGAGCGAGTCTTTGTCGACTTGCAAAGACCATTGGTTGCCATCTCGCAACATTAACTGAGATTGCAAAGCCAGTTCACGCACCAAGGCGTTGATGGCTTGGGCGTCGACCATTTCACGGACTAACTGGTTCCAGAAGTCGCCTTCTGTGGTTTTAGTGAGAGTTGAAGCGGGTACCGATGGTGGTGTAGATAAACTGGGCGATGGTTTACTAAGACTGGGCGCTGGTGCAGCCTGTTCTTTAGCAACTGCTTGTTGCGGTTCCGGTACTACAACACTGTCTGAACTTTGCGCATGGCGAACAGGCGCTGCTAATTCAGAAGTTTTTTTTTCAGCCGGTGCCGAGGCGTTTGGAGTCACGTTTGTGGCGTCAGACAAAGTTTTGGGCTTAAACGCCAGCAAACGCAAAAGCACCATAGTCAAGGCAGCGTATTCATCAGGAGCCAACCCCAATTCCTGTCTGCCATGGATACAAAGGCTGTAGAGCAACTGGGTTTCATCGGCAGGCATCAGGCCTGCCAAACGCGCAATATCTGCTGCTTCTGGATCGGTACTGTCAGCTTCTGGTGTGTTGCCAACGGCTTGCAAAACCGCCATGCGTTGCAAAACGCTGGACATGTCTTCCAAGGTAGAAGCCGAATTCAAACCATGCAGGCGCAAAGCTTCAGAAATTGCCACCACCGATTTGCCGTCGCCGTTGGCTAATGCTTCGATCAACTGGAACACATAGGTGCGATCTGCGCTGCCCAACATGTGCTTGACCGATTCTTCTTTTAACTGCGCACCGCCAAAGGCAATGGCTTGGTCGGTCAAACTCAAGGCGTCACGCATGGAGCCGCGGGCGGCACGGGCAATTAATCGCAAGGCCTGCGGTTCAGCTTCGATAGATTCTTGCTTTAAAACGTACCCCAAGTGCGTCAAAACGGTCTCGGGAGCCATGGGCCGCAAATTGAACTGCAGACACCGCGAAAGAACGGTGACCGGTACTTTTTGTGGATCGGTCGTTGCCAAAACAAACTTCATGTACGGAGGCGGTTCTTCAAGCGTTTTGAGCATCGAGTTAAACGCTGGGCCAGTAAGCATGTGCACTTCATCGATCATGAAGACTTTGAAGCGGCCTTGTACAGGTTTGTAAGCAGCTTGTTCGAGCAAAGACTGCACATCGTCAATCCCCCTGTTGGAGGCGGCGTCTAGTTCTGTGTAATCGATAAAACGGTCTGCATCGATATCGCTACACGCTTGGCACACACCACAAGGGGTGGCGGTGATTCCACCCTGCCCGTCAGCCCCTTGGCAATTGAGCGACTTGGCCAATATGCGCGAGACCGTAGTTTTGCCAACACCGCGGGTGCCTGTAAACAAATAGGCGTGGTGAAGACGTTGGGTGGTGAGCGCGTTAGTAAGAGCCTGCACCACGTGTTCTTGCCCCACCATTTCGGTAAAGGTTTTGGGACGGTATTTGCGGGCCAGCACTAAGTAAGACATAAGCCGTAGATTCTAGGTGACCTACAATTTGAAGTGACGGGCCTTCCCACATGGTGAAGCGGCCAACCGGGTCAGGTGGGGAACCAAGCAGCCCTAACTGTGGAGCCAGTGCTGGGGTCGAGGTCCGTCACCTTATTTGCTTATCTTTGGCAACTGCGCCACGGATTTGGTCGATCAACAACCCCTTCATATTGCTTTGTATCGCTTGCGAGCGTAAGGCGATGTAGCGCAGTTTGGTTTGCGTGGGGTCGAGTTTGGACTCGGACAAGGCTTGCAACCACAAAGCATCGTGTTTGACTCCCTCTTCAAGTTCGCGCAAGACCATGGCGCGGACTATGGGCGAAGCTTGTTGCGTCACTCGACAGATTCCGTCATAGCCTTAAACAAGCTTTCGCTTTCATGGGCGCCTGAGACACCCACTTTGCGGTTGAAGATGAAAAAAGGCACGCCGGTCACACCCATTTCGCGCGCAGATTTGTCACTGTCGCGGGTTTCTTGCATCAAGGCTTCGTTGGCTAGGCATTCTTCTGCGACAAAAGGCGACATGCCAGCTGTGATGGCGACTTCCACCAGGACTTTGGCGTCGGTGAGATCGCGTCCATCTAAAAAATAGGCTTGGAACAATGCTTCGACCATACGCTCTTGGCCTTCCACGCTATCGCAGGCGCCGATGAGGCTGTGGGCTTGGATCGTGTTGGGCTGGCGCTTGATTTGGTCAAACTTAAAAGCAATGCCAACGTCTTGCCCCACTCCGCTAACCCGCTCATAAATGCTGTCTGCGCGATCGCCAAATTTGTTTTTGACGTACTCAGAGCGCTCAATGCCTTCGGGTTGCATATCAGGGTTGAGTTGAAAAGCGTGCCAACGGACTTCGGGCACCACATCTGGGTGCTCTTTGGCCAGTATTTCTAGCGCACCTTCCAAGCGGCGTTTGCCCACATAACACCAGGGACACACCACATCGGAGACGACATCAATCGTGAGAGTTTTCATAGAGATACTTGGTTTCTGCCACAATGCCCCAACTGTACAGTTATTGCATATCTCAGAGGACCCCGCCATGGCTAGTGACCTAATTAAACATACCACTGACACCACTTTTGAAGTAGACGTCTTGCAGGCCGACAAGCCTGTTTTGGTCGACTACTGGGCAGAATGGTGTGGCCCCTGCCGCATGATCGCCCCTATCTTGGACGAAGTCTCTGCCGCCTACGAAGGTAAATTGCAAATCGCCAAGATGAATGTCGACGAAAACCGCGACATCCCTGCCAAGTTTGGCATCCGCGGTATTCCCACCCTCATGTTTTTCAAAGGCGGCCAATTGGCGGCGACCAAGGTTGGCGCTATGAGCAAAGCCCAGTTAACTGCTTTTATTGACCAGCAATTGGCCTAAATCTGGCGGGCATTCGCAAATATTGCCCCTTACCCCCTAAAAGCCCGCACTTGGCAACGAGTTCGGGCTTTTTATCTGTCATAATTTCAACTGAATTGAGCGATTACCTATTTGGAAGTTGTCTCCCCATCTGGGCACGAATTCTGGTCTTGACGCAACGCAGACCTCGTTTTTTGACCTCCCCCCTTTATATTTAACGAACTCCCTCTGGAGTCATCTATGCACCTGAACGAACTCAAGGCACTGCACGTGTCTGAAGTGCTGAAACAAGCCGAAGAACTCGAAATCGAAAACACGGGCCGCATGCGCAAGCAAGAGCTCATGTTCGCCATCATCAAAAAGCGCGCCCGCGCGGGTGAACAAGTGTTTGCCGATGGCGTCCTCGAGATCTTGCCCGACGGCTTTGGCTTCTTGCGTAGCCCCGACACCAGTTACACCGCCAGCACGGACGACATTTACATCAGCCCAAGCCAAGTGCGCCGTTTCAACCTGCATACGGGCGACATGATCGAAGGCGAAGTTCGCATCCCCAAAGACGGCGAGCGCTACTTTGCATTGACCAAGCTCGACAAAGTCAACGACGACCTGCCTGAGAATAACAAACACAAGGTGATGTTTGAAAACTTGACCCCCTTGTTCCCACGCGAGCACATGAAGCTCGAACAAGACACCAAGGGTGAGGAAAACATTACCGGCCGCATCATCGACATCATCGCGCCCATCGGCAAAGGCCAACGTGCCTTGTTGGTCGCACCGCCCAAAAGCGGTAAGACCGTGATGATGCAGCACATCGCCCACGCCATCGCTGCCAACTACCCCGACAGCCACATGATGGTCCTTTTGGTCGACGAGCGCCCAGAAGAGGTGACCGAGATGCAACGATCGGTCAAAGCTGAAGTCATCGCTTCCACCTTTGATGAGCCCGCCGCCCGCCACGTACACGTGGCTGAGATGGTGATCGAACGCGCCAAGCGTTTGGTAGAACTCAAAAAAGACGTAGTGATCTTGCTCGATTCGATCACCCGTTTGGCACGCGCTTACAACAACGTAGTGCCCTCCTCCGGCAAAGTGTTAACTGGCGGTGTGGACTCAAACGCGCTCCAACGCCCAAAGCGTTTCTTTGGTGCGGCCCGCAAAGTGGAAGAAGGCGGTTCTCTCACCATCATCGCTACGGCCTTGGTAGACACAGGTAGCCGCATGGACGAGGTGATCTTTGAAGAATTCAAAGGCACGGGTAACTGCGAAATCCATTTAGACCGCCGTTTGTATGAAAAACGTGTGTTCCCAGCGATTCAACTCAACCGCAGTGGTACCCGTCGCGAAGAGTTGTTACTTCCCCCGGAAATTTTGCAAAAAACCCGCATCTTGCGCCAGTTCATGTACAACATGGATGAAATCGAGTCTATGGAGTTGATGCTCAAAAATATGAAGGCCACCAAGACCAATGTGGACTTCTTCGACTTGATGCGTCGTGGCGGATAAGCCAAGACGCAACAACTAGCCCTAGGGAAAACTCCCGACTCGAATCGGATTTCGAGGTTGAAAATGGCATGAGGATTTACTCCACATGCCCCTATGCGCTCTGACAGCATAAATAGCAAACGCCTTGAAATAAGACTCTGGTCTTTACCTGTCAAGGGTTTCAATGTTAAGTTGCCTGCTATTTCCAATCCAAATTGGTTTGTTGCGGTATTGGGGTTATGTTTATTTGCAGGTTGTTCCAGCACCAAAGTAGCTTCTGTACCCAAAGTAGTTGTTCCCGCACCCGTGGTAGTGGTCGAAGAAAAAACAGTTCCCACATTGGTGTCATTAGCCCGAACGCCAAAAGAATACCGACAAGATGCTGCTAAACATATTTACGGCTGTAACCAACATCGCATCCATCAAGGCAAACTGCCGCCGCTTCTGTATGCCATCGGCGTGGTCACTTTCGAAGTGAGTGAAGATGGAAAAATCCATTCCTTTGACTGGATGCGCAAACCCAAACAAGCGCCTGAAGTGATCCAAGAAATCGAACGCACCATTAAAGCTGCGGAGCCTTTTCCTGCTCCTATCCATCTTGGACGTGTGCGCTATACCGAAACCTGGCTCTGGCACAAAAGCGGTAAGTTCCAGTTAGACACCCTCACAGAGGGACAAATTTAAATCTCGCATTAGGCTGTTTGTGCTTCTATCTTGGTGGCACCGGATGGTGCCAATACCGTCTTTGTTCATCGCGCTCGCAACGCATTTGCTCTGGCTTATCGCTGCGCCAAAGTGATGCCCCACACCACACATTTTGAAACACGCGGATTCCTTGTGAGTCATACCTGGCCAATACCTCTGGTCGCGGATGCCCAAAACGGTTGCGGTATCCCGCTTGCACCCATGCAATGCTGGGCGACACCGCTTTTAAAAACGCTATGGTGGATGAAGTAGCACTGCCATGGTGTGGCACCAAGAGCCAATCTGATTTCAAGTGAACCCCACTTTGCAGCAATTGATTTTCTTGCGCGGCTTCAATGTCTGCCACTAGCAATGCGCTGATGCCTGAAGTACTTTCTATCCGAATGACACAACTCAAAGCGTTGGGTTTGAGTTTTTTTGCATAGTCTGCTGCTTGCGGATGCAACACCGAAAAATGCACACCATCCCATTGCCACTGCTGACCGGCAGTGCATGTTTGCATAGGGTGGGTTTTTCGCAAAAAATGGTTCGAAGGAATCGACGTCAGCACGTCTGCTTGCGGCTGCATTTTGAGTACGCTGTGTGCACCACCGCTGTGGTCACTGTCTTGGTGGCTGATGATGACGCGGTCTAAACGCTCGCCTAAAGCGATGAGTAAAGGCACAAGCACCCTTTGCCCCGCATCGGTCTCTGGCGAATAGCGCGGGCCTGTGTCGTAGAGCAGACTCTTCGTTGTTGTTCGAACCAACACTGCATGCCCTTGCCCCATATCTGCGCCAATAAGTTCAAACTCGCCATCTGGGGGTCTAGGCGTTTGCCAGTTGAGCACTGGCCAGATACACAAAGCGCCTGAGAGTCTCCACCACCAAGCCAATGGCATCGCAAATACAAACATACCGGCGATGCTCAATAAGCCAATCCACATAGGTGCAGCAGGTGCAGACCATTGCGCCCATGAAAAACTTGCCATCCAACCAAGGCAAACTCCCAGCCCAGAAACAGCCCAAGCAGCTAGATTCCATACAAATGGAATTAGCAGTCCTAACATGCACAAAGGCGTCACTACGCACGTGACCCATGGCACAGCAAGCAGGTTGGCAAAAAATCCGACTAATGACACTTGATGAAAAAACATCAAGCTAATGGGTGCCATGCACACACTCATTAAAAATTGCTCTCTGATGAGCGCAGGAAGGAACTGGAAAGATTGCGAGCCGACAAACAAAATCGACACCGCCATGAAACTCAACCAAAAACCTGCTTGTAAAAAAGCCCAAGGATCTGCGATCAACACCACAGCCGCTGCAAACAATAAAACCTGATGAGCAGGCCATCTCAACCCGTACATTCGTAAAGTCAACACTGCGCTTACCATCCACACGGTGCGCTGGGCTGGAATAGCCCAACCCGTGAATGCGCTGTAAACCACAGCAGTGACAAGCGCTGCCAACATCGCAGCTTTTTGTGCGGACAACCCTACACACCAAGAACGCTTGCTCCACATGTCGGAGCGTCGCCACATCCAACCCACCCATCGAGCCACCAGCCAAGCAAGCGCGGTGATGTGCAAACCAGAGATAGCCATCAAATGCGCAACACCCGTCGCGCGAAACACGTCCCAATCTGCGCGCTCGATCGCTGCTTGGTCACCTAACAACAAAGCCACCACCACACCTGCACCTTGCTGGTCACCCACTTGCGCATACACCGATTGGCGCACCCATTGGCGAAATCGCTCTATCGGATGTTGCCAACTGCGCGCTATCAACTCAGGAGGTATGTCTCTGGCTCCATTGCGCACATACCCTGTGGCTTGTAAACCCTGTTCCCACAACCACAACTCGTAGTCAAAACCCTGTGGGTTGATGTGGCCATGCGGTGCTTTGAGCTTGATAGAAAACCTCCACACATCTCCTGCTTGCAAATCAGCGGGCGATGGGCCGCTTGTAAGCGTATTCACATACCAACCCAGCATGACTTGGGGTGGAAGTTCAACCAATTCGCCACTTGCAAGTTGTGCGGTCTGTACGGCAAATCGAAAACGGATGTTTTCTTGCATACGCTGTGGCATGGCGGTGACCCTTCCCACCACTTCTAAAACCTGACCCTCTAATCTTGGTGCTATTTGAGTTTCAAGAAAAACTTGCGCTCGGGATGAACAAGAAAAAAATGCGGTTGCTGCGGACAACACCAATACCAGCGCGCATTGCAAGAACACAGGTAGTGTCAAACGATGCCGGATAAGTATGAAAGTGGCCAGCACTAAAGCAGACGTGAAGAAGCCAGTGAGGTTTACCCCATCAAGCCATAAAGTGGCTTGCTGCATCTGCAAGGCTGTCCCTGCTATCCAACCCAAAAAGAAATGAAGTAAAAATGAAAACACCCGAACATCGTCGGGTGTTTATGAGCAGTTTAGGTAAGCGCTGCTATTAAATTAGGTGAGCAAAGCTTTTGATAGCCAGCTCACTATTTTGTTAACCAGCCACAGACTTAGCTGCGCACACTTCTTTTTTCAATGCCGACATGTAGGTGTTAGGACGAATAGGTGTTTCACGATTACGCCACTCTTGCAGGTCTTCCGTCGACACCTCTTTGCCCTTGCCCATCGCCTTATCGAAATAGCTAATCGACAAACGCGCCACCATATCTGTTTTGCAATACACACGCAAACGGATCATGTAAGACGCATAGGGCTCACCCGTAGGCGTTATCTCGGCCTTTGCCAAATTGGTCAATACCCAGGCATAACGCGACACATGTACCGGTGTAACAGCTTCTTTATCAAAGAAATATTGGGCCTCAGGCTCTTTGGCTAACTCGCTCCATTCCGCGCGGGCAGAACTGCTCCAACCAATTAAAAGGCCAAAGATGAATACGCAAACAGCAAATGCACGAAATAACATGACAACCCCCATCTTTAAAAGACTCACCACTTATATCGTCAGGTAGGGTTGTTTCTTGAGGTTCACAGAGTTAATCATTTTGAATTAGTTTTGCCTCATGTGTGCATGCGATGCGACAATCAAATCTAAATATTTCTACCCTACATTTTTAAATACTTATGAGCGTTTACGACAAGCTTTCTGAACTACATATTGAATTACCACCTGTAGCCGTGCCCGCTGCTGCCTATGTCCCTTTTGTGCAAACCGGTCATTTGATTTTTTTAAGCGGCCACATTGCTAAGAAAGACGGCAAGCCTTGGGTCGGTCAACTTGGCCGCAATATGCAAACGGCTGAGGGTAAAGACGCAGCGCGCGCAGTCGCTATTGATTTACTAGGTACTTTGCATGCGGCGGCGGGGGACCTCAACAAGATTCGACGCATTGTGAAAGTCATGAGCTTGGTCAATTCAACACCAGATTTTGTCGAACACCATTTGGTAACCAATGGATGCAGTGAATTACTGGGTCAAATCTTTGGCGAAAAAGGAGCGCACGCACGCAGCGCTTTTGGTGTGGCGCAATTACCTATGGGCGCCTGCGTAGAGATTGAACTGATCGCAGAATTGGCTTAATGGCAACTTCTGACGCCACTGTTTATACGAATCGTTTAAGTGCGCAAGCCCTTGGGCACATTCGCTCAACGGCAGATTTTGTAGGACTCTTAGGTGCTTTATGGGGCGCAGGATTAGGAGCAGTGGTTGCATTCAATGCGCTGAGTAACTTAGGTATTGCCAGTGAAGTTGTGAGCACTTTGCTACTTCAAAAACTCCCTAGCTTGATCACATGTATGTTGGTTGGTGTTCGCGTGGTGTTATTTCAATCCTTGGAAGGCCACGTGAATGCAGATGATGTGTTGTCAGACATATTGGCGTCTGTCTGGGCTGCAATGGTAAACGTCGTTGTTTTTTTAATGTGTGCATGGATTGGGTATTTTTTAGGCATCCAAGCATCGAATGCTGCTTTTGGAGAGTCTGCACTGCAAGAACTCGCGCAACACTACCCCGTAAGTGAATTAATGCGCTTGTGCATCAGAACTGCCATCGCGGCATCAGGCTTGGGTTGGCTCGGTCATTTAGACAAACTCATTTTGAGTCGCGCGAAAGAAGCACCATCGCGAAGCGCCACGCGTTTGCTATGGCTCATGGTTATTTGGATATTGTCAGTAGAAGCAGCCGATTCATATATCAACTGGTTGCTGAGAGGTTCAATGTGACATATTCAATCTTCTCAAACAAACATCCTTTTTAGGAGACATGCATGACACCGTCATCTACTTCAAAGTTAGTCTCGCAACAAGGACACGCATTACGCAATCTTCTTGTGATTACGGCGATAGCAGCAGGCGTATTGGTCGGCCTTGGATTTTGGTTAGCCAAAAAGCAAGGCGCTTTTGACAACAACTTGGTGTTGCGCTTTGCCACAAGCTCTGGGCAACATTTGAGCAACGGCATGAAGGTGGTTTACCAAGGTTTTCCAGTGGGACAAGTCAAAAGTTTAGAACTCACGCCCAGCGGGCATATTGAAGGCACGCTCGAGGTCAAAGAAAAATACCGCAACCTCGCGACCACAGGCTCCACCTTGGAATTGGCCTCTGCCAAGCTAGTTGGCGCCGAATTGATTCTTCGTAAGCACCCCAGCAACACTGAAGGTTTTAAAAACAACGATGCAATCGATCTCAAATATTTCGATCTAGCGCATGATCTCGAGAAAAAGGTTTTAGAAAAAATAGACCCTGCGATTGCACGTGTCATGGCTGTAGCCGCTGAGATATCCGACCCTAACAAAGGCTTGCCCGCTACCTTGGGCAATATCAACAAAACACTGGTCTCTACAGAAAAGCTTCTCAACAGCCTCAATGCCCGCGCACAAGACCCTAGGGTCGACCATATGCTTACCAATCTAGACCTTGGCAGTGCCAGCATGGTGCGCAATGCCGAACTCACCGAGAAAACCATGCAGTCTGCGCGTCAGGTGCTAGGCAGCACGCAAAAAGTGATGGAGAGTACGCAAAAGACGATGGAGAGCACCAACAGCTTGGTGCAAAAAACCGAGCAGACCTTACAAGACTTTAGACAAGGCGGTATAGGTAAGTGGGTAGCGCCTGCACGCCCTGCCAACGCGGCTTCAGCGCCTAAAAATTAAAAACACTAACTTAAAGATTGAAGAACTCCCAATTTTTAGCTTGGAGTGGTTGCATTTAGTCACTTGAAAAAATATTACTCATCCCTTGCATTTGATCCAAAGCAATACCGCAACCCATAGCTACACAGGTCAGTGGTTCTTCTGCAATCAGTACGGGCAACCCAGTTTCTTCTGATAACAAGCGGTCTAGGTCTCTCAATAAAGCACCGCCACCCGTCAACATAATTCCACGCTCCGCGATATCTGAACTGAGCTCTGGTGGGGTTTTTTCTAGCGCAATTTTGACAGTGGAAACCAAGCTGTTTAAGGGGTCTGTGAGCGCCTCTAGCACTTCGTTAGAACTGATGGTGAAACTTTGCGGAATACCTTGGCTCAAATTACGACCGGTAATTTCTAACTCCATCACGCCAGAGCCAGGAAACGCTGTTGCAATTTCTTTTTTGATTCTCTCTGCCGTCTGTTCACCAATCAACATGCCAAAGTTGCGACGGATGTAATTGATGATGGCTTCGTCAAACTTATCGCCACCGACACGTGCGCTGTTTTTATAAACCATGCCACCTAGGGAGACGATCCCCACTTCCGTGGTGCCACCACCTATATCCACCACCATAGAACCACATGCTTCCGTCACGGGAAGTCCTGCACCAATCGCCGCGGCCATGGGTTCTTCAATCAGATAAACCTCAGATGCACCCGCTCCAAGGGCAGACTCACGGATAGCACGTCGCTCGACTTGGGTAGATCCACAAGGAACGCAAATCACGATACGTGGACTAGGGCGAAACAACATGCTCGGATGCGCCAACTTGATAAAGTGCTTGAGCATGACTTCGGTCACGGTGAAGTCTGCGATTACGCCGTCTTTCATCGGGCGAATGACTTCTATGCCTTCTGGCACACGGCCTAACATCGATTTGGCTTCGTTACCAACCGCGAGAACCGTTGTCTTACCGTTGTGTTTGGAATCTTTTCTGATCACTACAACCGAAGGTTCATCTAAAACGATACCTTGGTTTTTAATATAGATGAGGGTATTTGCGGTGCCAAGGTCAATGGCTATATCGGTAGAAAAAAACCTACTTAATTTCATAAGAACACCCGCCCCCGTATTTTTAAAAATTTGGGCTAATTATGGGCTTACGAAGTTGCAACCTTAGAAAATCGAGTTGCTATGAAAAAGAGCAAATGCAATATGAATACTTAAATATACTTAAATGTGCACCAAGTTGTTGCATGACAACAACCCTAAAAGAGCAAATTAGGCTTTAAAAGCTCGAAAACCAGAATAAATACGTGATGCAGGACGGCTACGTTGCTCAGCCTCTTGGGCCAACTGCGCACGGAGACGGTCAAACGTTGCTTTGAGGCCAGAAGTCTCGTTCACAACAGCTTTATAACGACGCTCTAGTGCGACATCTGGGGGATCCATTTGAAAAACTGACTTGTCCAAGAGCGTCTCCTGTAATCTCAATCCGTATTCAACGCACGAGAGAATCAACTGGTGGACAAGACTTTCAAAAATTTTTAACGAACCACCGCAAGTTGATCGCGCTTACCGGCTTTATAGGTATAAAGAGTTAATGCGCCATTCTTAATATCTCCTTTTGAATCAAAAGAGATAGTGCCTGTTACACCTTTATAACCAGAAGTTTTTACCAATTCTGGCAAATATTTAGCAGGATCAG
>CAIRQX010000048.1 GCA_903880855.1 uncultured Burkholderiales bacterium
CCAACCGGCCAGCCAAGGCGAAAGCACCAACGACAGAGCAAACATCAAACTAATGCTGGCACCAACCAGAGCCATGGCCTTGGTCCGAACTACGTCGCGGGTTAAATCTGCAAGCATGGCCGTTACAGCCGCAGATACTGCGCCAGCACCTTGGAGTGCCCGACCTACCAACAAGCTTTGAAGATTGTCCGCACAACCAGCCCAAACGCTACCAATTGCAAATACCAACAAACCCAAAATAATGACGGGTTTGCGCCCAAATTTGTCAGAAGCTAGGCCAAACGGAATTTGCAACATGCCTTGGGTCAGACCATAAATACCCATGGCAAGGCCAATCATCGCTGGGTCATCTCCGCCAGGGTATTTGCGCGCTTCCAGCGCGAACACCGGCAGCACCAGGAACAAACCGAGCATACGTAACGCAAAAATAGACGATAAGGTTGCGCTGGCGTGCCGCTCCATGGCGGTCATATTCGCGGGATCTTCGGGGACAGATGGAGAAGAGGCAGACAGATTCACAGAACACGATTGTCCCGCATACATGACACAGACTTCGTAGCGCACTATCATGTCAGGTTGCCCATGAATGACTGACCTGTGAACGCACCCCATGACGGCCCTTATCTAGGCCAAGCCCTCCACCACCCTTCCGCGATGCGCAACATCAGCATTCGCGGTGCTCGTACGCACAACCTCAAGAACATTGATCTCGATATTCCACGCAACCAGTTGGTGGTTATCACAGGTTTGTCGGGTTCAGGCAAATCGAGCTTGGCGTTTGATACCTTGTATGCAGAAGGCCAGCGTCGTTATGTGGAGAGTTTGTCCGCCTACGCACGCCAATTTTTAGGTCGACTCGACAAACCCGATGTTGACTTGATAGAAGGTTTGTCGCCCGCCATCAGCATCGAACAAAAAGCCACCAGCCACAACCCGCGCTCGACCGTGGGCACGGTGACAGAGATTCACGACTACTTGCGCCTGTTGTTTGCCCGCGCTGGCACGCCCTATTGCCCCGACCATGACCAAGCCCTGCAGGCGCAAAGCGTGACGCAAATGGTTGACGCCGTGATGGCATTGCCCGAAGACACCAAGCTGATGTTACTAGCACCCATTGCGCGCGATCGCAAAGGGGAATACAGCGAAACCTTCAACCAATTGCAAGCCCAAGGTTTTGTGCGATTTCGTATTGGCGGCAAGATTTTTGAATACGACGATTTACCGCAACTCAAAAAAACCGAGAAGCACGATATCGATGTGGTGGTCGATCGCGTCAAGATTCGGCACGAAGAAAAGTCGGACGAAGCTACGGCAATTGCTAGCAGTAGCGTCGCCGCGAAAGAACCGAGTATTGGCAACGTGGCAGTCTCTCAGCCTCCAGTTGGGCTACGCCAACGTTTGGCAGAAAGCTTCGAAGCGGCATTGCGCTTAGCCGAAGGGCGTGCGATTGCCCTAGAAATGGACACAGGCGTGGAGCACAGCTTCAACGCCAAGTTCGCGTGCCCGCAATGCAGTTACACCATCAGCGAACTAGAACCCCGTTTGTTCTCGTTCAACTCACCCGTCGGGGCTTGCCCTGCTTGCGATGGTTTGGGACACCAAAATTTCTTTGACCCAAGCCGTGTGGTGGCGTTTCCCACTTTGAGCTTGGGCAGTGGTGCGATCAAAGGATGGGACCGCCGCAATCCGCAGTATTTCGGTGTGTTGGAAAGCCTCGCCAAACATTACGTGTTTGACTTAGATGCCGCCTACGACACATTGAGCCCAGAAGTGCAGCATGTGTTGCTTTATGGATCAGGCGAAGAAGAGATCAAGTTCAACTACAACTTACAAGCCAACGGTAAAAAGCTCAATAAAAAACACCCGTTTGAGGGCATCTTGGTCAATATGGAACGGCGTTATCGCGAGACCGATTCGGCCGTGGTGCGCGAAGACCTCGCCCGCTTTCGTGGCTCGCGCGCTTGTCTTAGTTGTGAAGGCACCAGGTTACGCCGTGAAGCACGCCATGTGCGTATTGGCGAAGGCGCACAAATACGCGGCATTTTTGAAATCAGCCACACCACTTTGGGCGAATGCTTTACCTATTTCAGCAGCCTGCTATTGCAAGGCGCGAAAGCAGAAATTGCCGACAAGGTGGTACGCGAAATCGCCTCGCGCTTGAAGTTCTTAAACGATGTGGGCCTTACCTACTTAAGCCTTGACCGCAGCGCAGACACCTTGTCTGGCGGAGAGGCGCAGCGCATTCGTTTAGCGTCGCAAATTGGCTCAGGTTTGACTGGAGTGATGTATGTGTTGGACGAACCCAGCATCGGCTTGCACCAACGCGATAACGACCGCCTGATCGATACCCTCAAGCATTTGCGCGACATCGGTAACAGCGTATTGGTGGTCGAGCATGACGAAGACATGATTCGTGCGGCGGACTTCTGTGTTGATATGGGTCCAGGCGCTGGTTTGCACGGTGGTCAAGTGATGGCGCAAGGCACCCCTGCAGATATTGAGGCCAACCCCCAATCACTCACAGGGCGCTATTTGGCGCGCAGCCTGCGTATTGAGGTGCCACGCAAGCGCAATGGTTTTTGGCAAGTGCCCGCCGAACAACTCGCTGCGCAACGCGTCCTCAACAAACAAGCACCTGCGCATCAAGTCATTCGTATTCAAGGTGCAAGGGGCAACAACCTACAACAGGTAACTGCAGATTTTCCGGTGGGCTTGCTCACTTGCGTCACCGGTGTGTCAGGCTCTGGCAAATCAACCTTGGTCAACGACACGCTTTACAAAGCGGCAGCCCACACCATCCATCGCGCGCACGATGAACCTGCCGCGCATGACGAAATCTCTGGCCTCGATTACTTCGACAAAGTGATCAACGTCGACCAGTCCCCGATTGGCCGCACGCCGCGAAGCAACCCTGCCACTTACACAGGCTTGTTCACTCCTATTCGCGAATTGATGGCGGATGTGCCAACAGCGCGTGAGCGTGGCTACGGTCCTGGTCGATTTAGCTTCAACGTCCCCGCAAATTCTGGTGGGGGTCGATGCGAAGCATGCCAAGGCGATGGCATGGTCAAAGTAGAAATGCACTTCTTACCTGATGTGTATGTGGCCTGCGATGTGTGTCACGGACTGCGTTACAACCATGAGACCTTGGGTGTACTTTACAAAGGCAAAAACATTGCGCAGATTCTTGAACTGACGGTTGAGGCAGCTTTGGGCTTTTTCAACGCCGTCCCCAATATCGCCCGCAAACTTCAAACATTGATGGATGTGGGTCTTTCGTATTTGCAACTAGGTCAAGCTGCCACCACCTTGTCTGGCGGGGAAGCACAACGTGTGAAATTGGCTTTGGAGTTGAGCAAACGCGATACGGGGCGCACGCTCTACATCTTGGATGAGCCCACGACGGGTCTGCACTTTGCGGACATTGCTTTGCTTCTCAAAGTCTTGCAGCACCTGCGCGATGCAGGCAACACCATCGTCATCATCGAACACAACCTCGACGTCATCAAAACTGCCGACTGGCTCATCGACATGGGACCCGAGGGCGGCTCGGGTGGTGGCCAGGTGGTGGGTGTTGGAACGCCTGAGCAACTGGCAGAGAACCCCGCTAGTTTTACGGGGCGGTATTTGAAGCGCTTGTTGGCGTAATTGGCGTGGCTATGCAGTTCTCGCCAATTGCAATGTCTCACGCGTTTGCATCGCCACTTTTCTAGCCGCAGCAGCAAAGTCTTGTCCCTTGGATGCATACAAAATCGCGCGCGACGAACTGACGATGATGGGGCCGGTGGTCTCGCTACCCGTCGCAGTATTTTTTTGACGCAAGCCAGCCTTTACTGTGGCTATGGCATCTCCACCTTGCGCGCCGACACCAGGAATTAACAAAGGCAAAGTGGGCGCCAGTTCGCGGACACGTTCGATTTCTTCAGGGTATGTCGCGCCCACCACCAAGCCCAACTGGCCATTGAAATTCCAAGGGCCTTGCGCCAAACCTGCAATGTGCTCGTACATCTTGGGTTGGCCAGGAACTGAAGCCAAACGTTGGTTTTGTAAATCGTCACCACCAGGGTTGGAGGTGCGGCACAACAAAAAAGCGCCTTTGTCGTGGTGCTTCAAATACGGTTGCACCGAATCAAAACCCATGAAGGGCGAGAGCGTGACTGCATCTGCGCCATAGCGCTCGAAAGCTTCAATCGCATATTGCTCTGCCGTAGATCCAATATCACCACGCTTAGCGTCCAAGATGATGGGCACTTGGGGCGCAACGCGCCGAATGTGTTCCATCAAGCGCTCTAACTGCCCTTCCGCACGGTGTGCAGCAAAGTAGGCGATTTGGGGTTTGAATGCAATCGCCAAATCGGCAGTAGCGTCCACGATGGCCGCACAAAAATCGTAGATTTTGTTGGCGTCGCCGTGGATGTGATCAGGGAAACGTGAGGGCTCTGGGTCCAAGCCTACACACAGCAAACTGGCGTTTTGTTGCTGGGCTGTACTCAGCATGGTGAGGAAGTTCATGGCGTGATTTTAGGAGGCCTTAATGCACAAGGGCTTAACATGGCCGCCATGCCCGTACTCCCCAGCCTCACAAGGCGACAACTTTGGACCCTGATCACGTTGACTTTGGTATGGGGCTGCAACTGGCCCATCATGAAGATGGGCGTGACAGGCTATCCACCCCTCACCTTTCGCAGTTTGTCTATGTGGACAGGGCTTCCGTTACTAGGGTTAGCGTTGTTTTTTTTGAAAGTTCCGTTTCGTATTCCGCGCATGTATTGGCGTGAACTCTTTGTTCTTTCACTTTTCAATATGTTTGTGTGGCACGTCTTGGTGGTGCTGGCAGTTCCTATGCTCTCAAGTGGACGGGCTGCGATATTGGGCTACACCATGCCCATTTTTTCTGCAGTTTGGGGCGTGCTGTGGTTTCAGGCGCCCTTGCGTTTGCGCATGTGGGCTGGCGTTGCGGCGGCGTCCTTGGGAGTTTTGCTGTTGCTTTGGAATGAGCTCACCCACTTTGCTGGACAGCCGCTTGCCGTAGGCATGGTGCTGGTTTCCGCGGCTGCATGGGCTTATGGAACGCAACGCTTGCGCAACACGTCGATCCCTGTGCCGACACTCACGATTGCGTTTTGGATGACGGGACTCACCACCGTGTTGATGACCACCATGGCGACTATTTTTGAATTCAGCCAATGGCGTATGCCGCCTGAACAGACCCTCTGGTCGATTGCTTACAACGCAGTGGGGGTATTTGCCTTTGCGCAATCGGCTTGGCTGACACTGGCCCGCGGACTGCCACCTGTGGCATCGACTTTGAGCGTCATGTTTATTCCTGTGTTGGGTGTGTTTACCGGAGCGATTTGGTTAGGTGAAGTACTGCATTGGCAAGACTGGGCCGCAGTTGCGTTGATGGTGGTGGCGATTGCTTCGGTGTTGTGGCCGGAGCGGCAAGTAGTGGAAGCCTAGGCGACCACCTTTTATCGATGCGTTGTATTTGGCGTGAATTAGGGTTGCTTTAGGGTCGCCATCGCTAAACATGCATCTGCCCATAGCTTGGCTTTTTCAGGCAAGTTACGCAGCACATAAGCAGGGTGGTAAGTGACCACGACTGGCGTATTACCCAAGCGATGCACTTGGCCACGCAATTTGCCAAGTGGGATGGCATCTATCTGGTCAATGCTGTCACGCAACAAGGCTTGCGCTGCAAAGCGTCCCATTGCAAAGATTATTTTGGGTTGTAACAAAGCAATTTGGCGCTGCAAATAAGGCATGCACTGCGCAACCTCTTCTAGCGCAGGATTGCGGTTGCCTGGTGGGCGGCACTTCAGCACATTGGTGATGAAGATGCTTTGCTGTGATTTGCTTGCACTTGAGAGCTCACCAGTGCGTGAGAGTTGCATCGCGCGCAACATATTGTCTAGAAGTTGCCCCGCTTGGCCTAAAAACGGCTCGCCCACTGCGTCCTCGTTCTCACCAGGGGCTTCGCCGACGATGAGCCAATCAACGGGTTGGATGTCGTTGTTGGCGTCTGAGTTGGATGTATGCGAACCAGTGCCAAACACGGTATTGCGTCTGGATGTGCATAAGCCACACGCTTGGCAATTGACGACTGCCTCGCGAAGGCTTGGCCAATCTAGGTTGTTTGCGGTTTGCGCAATCTTGGCTACAACTAAGTTCTCGTAAGTTTCACGCAGAGGCGCGTGTTCTTGTACGGGCGTCCACACCCGCACACCCATCTCTGCGAGCATGGCGCGTTGGCGTTTGTCTAGTTGCAAGGTGTCTGACATAGGGTCTATTGTGACAAGCGCTGGACTCAGAGTTGCAAAGACATCACCACCGCATGCTCGCGTTGGCCCACTTGCAAGGGGTAATAGTTTTTGCGCTCACCCACGCGTTTAAATCCATAACGCTGATACACATTTATTGCGCGCAGGTTGCTGGCGCGCACTTCTAACCACAACCATTTGGCGTCTTGCCCGCGTGACCAAATGCTCAGCGCATCCAACATCATCACGCCCCAGCCTTGTCGCTGATAGTCTGGGTCAACTGTGATGTTCAGTAAATGCACTTCTTGCACGCCAGGCATGGCGACGAAGTAACCCAACAAACTGTCTTCACCGAGCAAGGTGATAACTTGGTAACCAGCCTTGTGCGAATCTAAAAAATTTCCGCGCGTCCATGGATGGCTGTATGCGCGTTGTTCGATATGCACCACGTCATCGAGGCGCGCAAGATCAAGGGGCTCTAGTCGAACTTCAGGTTTGAGAACGGCACTCATATAAAAATTGTCGTGGCAAGTTTGAGTTGCGCGCGCTCTTGGGTGGTTTGCGCTACTTTGTCTCGGATGTAGAGGGGCAATGCTTCTTCTGGGGGCAATGCCAAACCTTGCTCGAACGCAACTGGGCTTAAGCGCAGCAAGGCTTGTGCGGTGGGCATGGCATACATATGTTGACCTGAGAATTCTGCTGGCCATCGTGCAGCGAACGCGTCCCACGTATTTCCAACTGTGGTGAATGCGAGATCTTTCCATTCGGTAGGTATAGATATGTTTTCGGGAGAATTCACAGAAGGCGCTTGCACGCATTGCCAGTCTGTTCGCCACTCGTAGGCTGCGGTGTAAACCTGATCCATACGCGCATCCATAGCAACAAAAAATCTTTGCTCTTGCAGGGTAAGTTGTTCTGGTTGTTGTTGCGTTTGTTGGTGTTTATGTTGATGTTTTTGTTGCGCGTTTTGATAACGCGCGTCCTCCGCCACCGCCAACAAGGTGTCGATAGGCAAAACAAGCACGCCAGCACCAAAGGCCAGCCCTTGCGCCACCGAGCACGCTGTACGCAAACCAGTGAATGAGCCTGGGCCCTTGCCAAAGACGACAGCCGTCAGATCTGTAAAGCGCATTTGCGCTTCATCCATCAATCGCACAACCTCTGGCAAAACCAGTTGCGATGACTTGGCGCCACCTTGCGACGTATGCGCCCACACCTCAGATGCATCGCCTTGTGTCGAAGCGATAGCCAAAGAGAGCATGTCGGTACTGGTCTCAATCGCCAGCCATTTGTAGGTGTGCATAAGCCTAGATTATTACGGCTGTGATAATTTGGCTATGCGTATGCGCTTCATCACTGTTGTTTTCGTTTGGCAGCTGAGTAGTTTGCTGAATGTTTTTGCTCACAATGTGGCACTGCCTGCACCTGTCATTGCAGCGTTGCAACGCGCCAAAGTGCCTGTTGAAGCTTTGCATGTCGTCGTCATGGAGGCTAATGGCTCGCAAAAAACTGCGGCCCTCTTGAGCCATCAAGTAACAACTTCCATAAACCCCGCCTCATTGAGCAAACTCGCAACCACCGTCGTGGCTCTGGATTTACTGGGCCCCACATTTGTGTGGCGCACACCTGTGTATATCGATGGCCCTTTGCGCGATGGTGTATTACAAGGCAATGTCTATGTGCGCGGCAGTGGCGATCCGCGCTTGGTAGTAGAGCGTGTATGGCTCTTGATGCGCCGCCTGCAAGGCCTAGGCATTCAAAAAATTCAAGGCGATATCGTGCTCGATAGAAGCGCTTTTGATTTGCCCGAGCGCAACCCTGCAAGTTTTGATGGTGAACCCTTGCGCCCCTACAACGCATCACCAGATGCTCTGCTGGTGAACTTCAAATCCCTGGTCTTTCAATTTATACCTGATCGCGCCGCCAATGTGGCGCGCATTCATGTGGAGCCGCCATTGGCTGGCGTGCAATTTCCAGCGACTGTGCCGCTGTCTAATGTAGATTGCAGTGACTACCGCACTAGCTTACGCGCAGAGTGGGCAGACCCGTTGCGTATTCGCTTTGCAGGGAGTTTTCCAGCAGTGTGCGGAGAAAAAGTGTGGCCTGTTGCTTATGCCGCGCCCCAACAATTTGCTGCACGTGCGATAGCGGGAATGTGGCAACAAGTAGGTGGTCAGTTGGTGGGCCAAGTACGTGACGGTGTTGTGCCGGCCAACTTGCAACCCGTGTTTTCTGTTGAATCACCTGCTTTGTCTGAAGTCATTCGTGACATCAATAAATTCAGTAACAACGTCATGGCGCAACAGTTGTTTTTGACATTGAGTCAGCAAGCGCGTGGCGCCGGTAGTTGGGATGCGTCACGCGAAGCTATGCAGACTTGGTGGCGCGATCGTATTGGCGGAGAAGTTCCTGTTTTTGATAACGGCTCGGGATTGAGTCGTGAAGAACGCATCAGCGCTTTAGGCCTCGCGCGCTTATTGCAATTTGCTTGGGGCTCGCCAACCATGTCAGAGTTGATGGGTTCTTTGCCGGTTAGTGGTTTAGATGGGACGTTGAAGCGAAGCAAGTCGCAATCTATTGCGCATCTTAAGACGGGAAGCTTGCGCGATGTGGCTGGAATTGCTGGCTATGTAGATGCAGCCAACGGTAAACGGCTTATCTTGGTGGCAGTTTTAAACCATGCGAATGCGCAAGCTGCAAGAGGTGCGCTAGATTTATTGGTCGATTGGGCGGCTTTGCAAAAACCTTGATTAGCTAGCTTGAACTATTCGAAAAATTCTTAACGCCAACCTGCGCGGTAGAAGTTGTAGTTGTAGATGTAGTCGGCTAGAAGGCGGTTACCCAAAGGAGTTAAATTAAAGCTATCGGCAAAGACTGATGTGGTGTAGTCCCATGCAGCGGCAGTCCATCCGTTATCCGTTCCGGTTTTGACTCCATTGGCTAAATTAGTAATCGTAGGATCACAACTTATAGCACTTGCAGATGGAGATGGATTGGTGGCAAAGACACTCCAGTAACAAGAAGGCAAACTTGGATTACTGACACCATAACTGGCAAAAGTATTCAAGCTACCAGACCCAGGTATCGTTGTAACAACGGAATTAAAACCAGTTGAAGGCGCTGTTCCTGTAAACAAATTTGAATAGCCCATCAGGTCAGCAATCAATACCGGGTTATGCGATGAAGTCGCTGGGTAGTTCGTATTGAGCGAGGTTGTCAATTTACAAGAAAACGACAGGCAGGAAGTTCCTGTGTCATAACTCAAAGCCTGAATGGTTGCTGAACCATTTCCCCAAGGCGTTCTGGCCATATTTATAGGGTAGACAACCAAGACGTACTTTGCACCTGCATCTGTTAATCGCTTAACTGATGCAACAATTTTGTCTGTTGCCGAAGTAAGACTCGCACTTGATGTGTATGCATCGTAAATGTCTAGAGCTCCGACAGTGATAATGAACAAATCGTTGGCGCCAGGCGTATTTCCGCCACTAAAAAAATACCCGACCTGAGTAACCAAGCCTGCAGCTCGTGCGGTTCCATCAGCGTAACTAAAGTTGCCAGTAGCTGCGATAGAAGCAGCGCTCGTTACTGGAGTAAGTTTTGTAGTGCTGTACTTGACCGCAATACGCCCAGCAACCGTATTGTCAGTATCAGACGTTCTAACCGTGAATGTGCCGTAACCACTAGTGTCAACAGCACTATGGCCATCCCCAAACGCAATAATCCGCGTAGGCGTCAAAGGATTCACAGTGCTACTAGCCCCCCCGCAACCCACCAAAGCGCAAGCGGACATCAGTGCGGCAATGCGCATCAACATTGAAAATGAAAGTTTGATCATCAAAGGGTCTCGTAACTTGGCAGCGGTTTTGAGTTCTTGCGGTAACGCGATAGTTTAACGGCCTGCCGTTTCGGCTCGGCGCAGGCGGTCATGGACGCCTTCCCATGCACTTTCTGAGGGTGGCGATTCCACCCAGATCTGCTTTACTCCTAAAGAGTCAAAGGATCGCAATTGGGCGAACAACGCGTGAGCACATAGAACTGGGTCGCCTGGCATTTCTTGCCAACTTATTCCGGATTTCTTATCAGAAGGCCCCTGAGATTGAGCATTAAGGGGTGCCATAGACCAAATACCGATTGGAAAACCCTCTTTACGCTGCGCTAGTTTTTGTTCCATCTCTTGTTTGTTCATTAAAAATAGTTTGGCAAAAGGCGCATAGTGCGCAGCTAAAGTCCCAGATGCTTTGGGTGCGCTTAGCGCTTTAGTGAGTATTTCACCTTCTAGCAAAACCCTCTCGCCACAAGCTGAGCTAAGTTGCTCTAATGTCAAAACACCAGGCCGCAACAAAACGGGCTGTCCACGCGTGCAATCAACGATGGCTGATTCAATCCCTACATCGCACGCGCCACCGTCCACGATTAAAAATGCATCGCCAAATTCTTCACGAACGTGCGCGGCGGTGGTAGGGCTTATGCGTCCAAACTTATTGGCGCTCGGAGCAGCTAAGCCCCAAACGCCCACATCCTGAGCGGCAAGCAAGATTTGTCTGGCTATTGGGTGCGAAGGACAGCGAATACCCACAGAATTTTGCCCACCGGCTGCATTTGTTGCGACATTTGCTATGCGAGGCAAGATCAATGTAAGTGGTCCAGGCCAAAACGCATCGATTAATCTTTTTGCGAAATCAGGAATTTCGCTCGCAAAACGCTCTGCACTATCTATATCTGTCACGTGCACGATCAGCGGATGATCACTAGGCCGACCTTTGATGCTAAAAATTTTTGCAACGGCTTGCGTATTGCATGCATCTGCGGCTAACCCGTATACCGTTTCAGTTGGCAGGCCGATCAAGTCGCCACGCTGCACGGCTTGCGCCGCAAGTGCAATAGATTGTGAAGATTGCCCGTCGAGCACCATAGCGATAAAGAGCGTTTAAAACGCAGCAATTCCCAAAATAGTTGCGGCTTGTTTTGCTACTGCGCGAGCCTGATCTGCAGTCGATGCAGTGATAGTGAGGTGCCCCATCTTGCGGCCTTTACGCGCTTCGGATTTGCCATATAAATGCAAATGAACTCCTGGCAGGGTAAGCACTTTTCCCCACTGTGGCAAGTTAGAGAAATTAGGGTCAGAACCCAATTTTATTGCCGGCCAAATATCACCCAACAAATTCAGCATCACTGCAGGACTATGCTGGCGCGGTTGGGTTAAAGGCAAGCCCCCCATGCAACGCAGTTGCAATTCAAACTGCGAAACGTCGCAGGCGTCAAGGCTGTAATGGCCACTGTTGTGGGGACGAGGGGCGATTTCGTTGACTACTAAGGTGTTGTCTTCGAGAACAAAAAACTCTACGCACAAGACGCCGATGTACTGCAACTCTTGCGCGATGGACTTAGCGGCGTTAATGGCCTGTATTTCTAGCGCGCTATCGCAAACTCCTGGCCACACTTGCGTCATCGCCAGAATGCCGTCGCGGTGCACGTTGTGTTGAATGGGTAAATGCACTATCGCACCATCATGGCCCCGCGCAACTATGACCGAGTATTCGGCTTTGAGTGGCAGCATTTTTTCAAGCACACAGGGCACGCCGCCTAATTGTTTAAATGCGTCCAATAGTTCTTGCGGGTTACGCACACGCACTTGGCCTTTACCGTCATAGCCCATGCGCGCAGTTTTCAGAATGCCGGGCAGGAGGCTTACGGCATTAGTCTTCCCCAAGTTCTGCTTCAAAACAGCCTCTAATTCAACACTTGAAGCAATAACTGCAAACGGCGCAACAGGCACACCACACTTCACAAAATGGGTTTTCTCCAAACGCCTGTCTTGCGCAACCGCAACAGCATGTGCATTCGGTGCAACTTGTATTTTTTCAGCCAACTGGGCTAACGCATCAGCAGGCACGTTTTCAAACTCAGTCGTCGCCGCTTGGCACGCTGCCGCCATTTGTTGCAAGCCAGCAGGGTCTAGGTAGTCCGTTTGAATATGCTGGTGGCTCACCAATCCAGCTGGGCTTTGTGGATCCGGATCTAACACCACAGTTTGAAAACCCATGCTTTGTGCCGCATGCACCCACATCCGACCCAATTGACCGCCGCCTAAAACACCTAGGGTTGCGCCAGGCGCGAGCGGCTTGAAGGCTACGCTCATGCCTTAGGTGGCAACGTCATATTGCGCGCGTATTCGGTTTGACGCGCGCGATAGGCGTCTAGTTTTGCCAACAAGTCTGCGTTGCTTGCAGAATTGGTTGCGTTTTTTGTATCAGAAGTTTTGGAATCTGCCGCGCTAAAAATTGCAGCAGCAGAGTTCGCCAACATCGCCACCGCAAACAACGCAGCATTCACCGCCCCTGCCTCACCAATCGCAAAGGTCGCCACGGGAATGCCTTTAGGCATTTGCACGATGCTGTGTAAAGAGTCCACACCTTGCAAATGTTTGCTCGCAACCGGAACGCCAAGCACGGGCACCGTGGTTTTGGCGGCCAACATACCTGGCAAATGTGCCGCCCCGCCAGCACCTGCGATGATGGCGCGCAGTCCGCGGGATTGCGCAGATTCAGCGTAGGCAAACATATCGTCCGGCATGCGATGTGCTGAAACTACGCGGGTTTCGAAGGCGATCCCAAATTCTTGGAGAATCGAGGCTGCGTGTTGCATGGTGTCCCAATCAGATTGGGAGCCCATGACGACGCCGACTTGGCACTGGGTCATGATGTGGCTTAGGGTTGGAAGTCGAATAGATGAACAAGCGAATTTTAAGACGGGACCCCCATGATCGATGTAACGATGGAAAATTTTGAAGCGGACGTGATTGCCGCTTCGCAAACCACACCAGTTTTGGTGGACTTCTGGGCCGACTGGTGTGGCCCTTGCAAATCTTTGGGGCCTGTGCTCGAAAAGCTAGAAACGGCTTACGCAGGACGCTTCACCCTTGTCAAAGTCAACGCCGACACCGAACAACAACTCGCCGGCGCCTTTGGGGTGAAAAGCCTGCCCACTTGCATATTGCTGATGGGCGGCCGACCCGTTGACGGATTCATGGGCGCATTACCAGAAGGCAAAGTCCGCGAGTTTTTAGACAAACACTTGCCGTCCGACGACGAAATGGCGGCACAAGCAGACGCACAAGCTGCAGAAGAATTGCTAGAAGCCGGCGACGCAGACGCCGCGCTCGCCAAATTGCAAGAAGCTTTGGAGCTCAATCCGACAGACGACGAAACCCGCTACAACTTTGTCAAACTGCTGATCTCAGTCGGCGAATTAGACAAAGCACAAGCGCATCTCGCACCAGCCTTGGTACAAATTCCCTTACAACTGCGTTTTGAAGCACTGAGCTATTGGCTACAAACCTTACAGTTCGTCAGCAC
>CAIRQX010000049.1 GCA_903880855.1 uncultured Burkholderiales bacterium
CACCCATAGCTGGGTTCAATACTTCATTCAAAGCCTTGGCATAGGCCATACGTGCAGTTTGGTAGGCAGCGGCTTGGGCTTGGAGACGTTGAAGTTCTTGGTCGCAGAACTGTATTGAGGCTAACTGGGCTTTGGCTTCGTCAGAGAGTTTGTCGAAGTCGTATTCTTTATCGTCGATTTTGATTGTGGGCATTTAGGATCTTTCATTAAAAGAAAAACCCCACCCCCTTGTGAGGGATGGGGTTTGAGAGGTTTTCACCTTTGCCTTTCATTAATTGAAAGGCAAAAATCTCAAATGAGATTAGGCAATTGTCAAGATGTGAGTACCTGCACCAGTTGCTGTTGACAGATCATACAAGCCACTCAATTTAACAACCAAGTCAGTTGCACTTGCGTTAGTGCCAGCAGCAGCACTCTTGTCAGTCATCAACTCAACAATGTATGTATTACCACCGTATTGGAACCAAGTAATGGCACCATTAGTAGTTCCATCAACAGCGCCATTAGCAATGCCCAATGCTGTTGCGAGGGTAGTTGCAGCAGAGACATCCTTTTTGGCAGTAGCGAAAGTTTCTGTACCCAAATTAGCAAAAGTGATTTTGTCGCCAACAGCTAAGTCGGTGATGGTCACAATCGGAGCGGCACCAACTGAAGCTGTTACTACAAAGTTGTCCTTACCAGCTCCGCCGGTCAGGGTTTGAGTTGCAGTTGCGATCGTTGTGATCGTGTCATCAGCGGAACCGCCTTTAACAGCGACACCAGCAGTAATAACACCAACGTTAGCCAAGTTGATATTCAGCTTGCCAGAAGCAGCAGAACCATCGATAGAGCTAACACCAGTTGTAGCAGCACCTGTACCGAAGGCTGTATCAAATGTGACGTTCAACGCTTGGCTACCAGTGATTGTCAATGTTTTTGCAGAGGCGTCCTTCAAGGCAATTGCGTTTGTAACAACACCAGCGGCAGCTGATGAGTTAACGGTTACTGTTTCGATACCTTCAATGCTAACGATTTTTGCATCGATAGGTGTTGGTGAAGCTGCTGTACCAGTAGTTGAAGCATTGAAACCGATAGAGTAAGCATCTGTTGTGCCACTTACGCCTGTCATTGTCAATGTTGAACTTGTACCAACGTTGTTAGCATTAACTGTCAAGCCTTGTGATTGAGTCGCGCCAGAGATAGTTGATGTACCTGTGCTGCCGTCAATGCTGTAACCTGTGATGGTTGAAGCAGTCAACAAAGAAGCATCAACGCTAGCTTGGATAGAGATGTTTTCAAAGTTCTTGAATTGAGCTGCGTTACCTGCGGTAATGACTCCTGAAGATACTGAGTCAGTACCATCACCACCATCAATCACTGTAACTGCTGATGCAGTAGAGGCAGCCGAAGCTGTAGTTCCAGACAACACGTCATTGCCAGCGCCCAAGTTCACTGAAGAACCAGCAGCCAAAACAGCACCCAATGTCAGCGTGTCGTCACCAGCGCCTGTATCAACGGTTGCTTTAGCTGTTGCAGAAAATGCCGCTGTATCTTTACCAGCACCTGTCTTCAATGTCACCAAAGCAGCATTCAAAGTACCCAGTGTCAAGTTACCAGTTGCAGCAGAGCCGTCGAGCGACAGAACAGAGGCGCCCATTGGTGCAAATTTCATTGCGCCAGCACCTGTCATAGTGACCGAAGTCAATGTAGTGATACCTGTCAAGTCCAAACTGCTCTTTGCAGTTGTATTAACAGTCACGCTTGTAGCAGTTGCAGCAGCTTGGGTAAACACTGTTTGCTTTTCAGCTGCAGCAGCGTTGTCTTGAAAACCAGTGCCGTTTGCATTGATTGTCAAAGCCTTTGATGTTCCATTTGTCAAAGTGACTGTACGTGCTGTACCTGCTGCACCCTGTGTGCTGAGGTTGATAGTTGAGAGACCAGCGCCTAGGATAGAAGCACCAGCAGCATCGTTGTTCAAAGTAACTGAAGTCAGAGTTGTACCAGTTGCAGTCACGGCAGCGGTGCTAGTGTTGTCAATTGTTACAGCGCCACCACCGTTAACAGTGACTGAAGTAAGTGCACTACCAGTCACCACAACTGCGCCTGTACCAGTCTTTAGACCAGTAGTCGTTACTGCTTTACCGCCGTCAATTGTTGCAGTGTTGTTACCAGCAACTGTCAAAGCTACATCTGTTGTACCAGCACCAGCAGCAATAAATGTTGCAGAAGTCAAATCTTTGAAACCAGATCCAGTTATATCAAAAGATCCAGCAGCACCAGCAATACCACCAGTACCAATCGCGCCATTAGTTGAAATCCGCATAGATTCAACATTCTTCAATGTGAAACCAACTGGCAATGTGAAATCAGCAGCAGCAGCAGTGAGGGAGTCTGAAAAGTTAAATGAATCTGTGCCAGCTCCACCATCGATGCTGTCCAAGCCACCCAATACTGACGCAAGTGCACCAGCACCGTCGGCACCATTGAAAGTATCGTTACCAGCAATGGATGTTGATTTAGTCCCATCGGCTTGCCAAGCACCTGATGTGTCCACGCCTGTCGTGAGCGAAAAATATTGGCTAAATAAGTTATTGATTTAATTAGAGAATTTCCTTACCATTAAAATAAACGACGAATTAACGACGTTTTCCGTCGTTTAACGATAACGTAATCAACCTATGCCAAAAATAGATTACTTTAGAGCTCAGATAATATGAAAATGAGTATAAAATATGTAATTGATAACGATTTTATTAGTGGCTTTGCATGCCCCCCAGAGTCCAGTCATATTGAGGTTTTTGACTCCCAGATTAGGGGCTTTTATTGCGACTGCTTACGCTCTGGGCGCAAGAGCTACCGACTTCGCTATCGCGTCAATGGAAAGTTGAGGGTGTTGACCCTTGGAGACGCTGCCTATATTTCTTCAGACCAAGCTAGGGCGCAGGCTTTGAAATTACTCTCTCAGGTAAAACAGGGCATTGATCCGTCGCTGGTCAAGCAAGAGCAGCTGATGGGCCCTACGGTTGAAAATTTCTTTAATGACAGATACCTACCCTACGTCAAAAGCTACAAGCGCAGCTGGGGCACGGACGAGTGCATGATCCGTTTACACATAATTCCTCGACTGGGCAGCCTTCGCATGACCTCTATGAGTGAGCGTGATGTGGCGGCATTGATTGAGCACATGAAGGTCAAAAAATATGCGCTCGGCACTTGCAACAGAGCCCTCGTGTTGTTGCGTTATGGGTATGCGCTTGGCATCCGTTGGCGCGAGTTTGGGCCTGAGTGCAATCCGATGCATAAATACAAAAATCTCATCGACGACAACAAGATAGAGAACTACTTGTCACATAAGCAGATGGAGAGCTTGTTGATGGAGGTAAGTAAAAGCGAAAACGAGATGCTGCAATGGATTGTCCTGTTCTTGCTCTATACCGGTGCAAGGAAGCGTGAGGTTTTGGATGCAAAGTGGGCGGACATTGATTTAGAGCAGAGGTCTTGGAGAATACCTAAAACCAAGTCAGGCAAGGTTCGCCACGTGCCGCTCTCTGAGGGCGCTTTGGAGGTAATTGCCAAGGTCAAGGAAAAGTATGGAAAGCATGCGTTTACCTTCATCTTCCCCAACTTGGATACAGGTTTGCCGTTCATCAATATTTTTTATAGCTGGAATGCAGCAAGGTGTCGCGCTGGACTGGACTACGTGCGCATACATGACCTACGACACAGCTTTGCCTCTTTTTTGGTGAATGCCGGGCGCAGCTTGTATGAGGTGCAAGAACTTTTAGGCCACGCTGACAGTCGAACTACCACACGCTACGCCCACCTCAGTCGAGAGCGCTTGCAAGAGGCGGTTGAGGTCGTTCCTCGTGTGCGCTTAGACGTTATTACGCCCCCCCCGCGAGACATAAACAATTTAGCGATGGCTAATTAGTTCCCTAACTCGTGACTACAGGCACTTTAGGATCGGTTTGGTTGGTTGCTGGCTAGTGCAAACTTTGGATACACCCAATTACAAAACCGCGCATTGAAGTTCAATTTCCTGTCCAAATCCTGTCCAAATGAATTGTGAAATTTCAAGGAAATATGACAAAATGCGAGCGTTCGCAGGTATTTAATTAATCAACGCAGGAGTGTGATTAGTCGTTCAAACTCCCCGCAAACGCCCGCAGGGCAACGATTCTTGACAACGAACTCTTCTACATGGACAAAACCATGATGGTGTTTGGTGATGCTAAGAAGGTGGTTGAGGATATGGTCAAGGCTGTGGAGTAAGGGCTCGTGTCCGCCTTTGGGTTTTCTAACGTTGTAGTTAGTTGAGTTTGCAGGTGACGTTAATCGCCCTCAAACTCACAAAGCGCGAAAACCGCAAAGCCCTGATCTTGCAGTAGTTGACAACCGCCAAGATCGGGTAAGTCAATCACAAATCCGCAACCTTGTATCTTGCCACCCATGCCTTGAATCAAAGTGCATGCGGCTAAGGCGGTGCCTCCCGTGGCGATCAAGTCATCGATCAATAAAATAGATTCGCCAGGCGTAATGGCGTCAGCGTGTATTTCAATGCGGTCTGTGCCGTATTCCAATGCGTAGTCTTGGCCTACGGTTTCTGCTGGAAGCTTGCCTTTTTTGCGGGCTGGAATGAAACCTAACTCCAATTCATAAGCGACGGCGGCACCCACTATAAAACCTCTGGCTTCTATGCCGACAACTCGGTCGATGGGTTGATAGCGAAAGTGATCGGCAAGCGACTTCACTGCCAATTGCAAACCCGTTGCGTCTTTAAGTAAGGTGGTGATGTCCCGAAACATCACGCCAGACTTCGGGTAATGGGGGACCGTACGAATGCGTGATTTAAATGGCATGTGCCTACAAAACCCTAAAAACAGGGTTTTGCAATCAATTACTTCAACCAACCCCGCTTACGGAAATACCACATAGGCACGACCGCACTACCCGCCATCAACACAATAGCAAAAGGATAGCCCCAGGTTTGGCTGAGTTCAGGCATGTACTGGAAGTTCATGCCGTAAATGCTCGCAATCAATGTAGGCGGCAGCAAAGCGACGCTGGCCACGGAGAAGATCTTGATGATCTTGTTTTGGTTGATGTTGATGAAACCGACCGTCGCGTCCATCAAGAAGTTGATCTTGTCAAACAAAAACGCGGTGTGGTTGTCGAGCGACTCGATGTCGCGCAAGATTTGACGTGCTTCTTCGAACTGATCGGCGTTCAGCATGCGTGAGCGCATCATGAAGCTCACCGCGCGGCGGGTGTCCATCACATTGCGGCGGATGCGCCCGTTCAAGTCTTCTTGACGGGCAATGGCGGCTAGTACTTCGCCGGCCAATACGTCGGTAACGTCTTCTGACAAAACCAGTTTGCCAGCTTTTTCTAGCTGGTCATAAATGCCTTCTAGGGTGTCGGCGGAATATTCGGCGTCGGCATCGAACAGTTTGAGCAACACGTCTTTGTCGTCTTCAATCAGCCCTGGCGCGCGCCGTGCGCGCATACGCAAGAGGCGAAAAACGGGCACGTCTTCGTCGTGGATCGAAAACAAAACGCCACGGCTTTTGAGGGACTCGTTGTTTTGGTTCAAGATAAACGCGACGCGCACCGTGCGGGGCTCTTCATCGTCTGCGATCAAAAAGTCGCTGCGGATATGCAATTCGCCGTTGTCTTCTTCATAGAAGCGGGCCGATTCCTCGATGTCCTCGTCCATCGCGTCTTCGGGGATCTGCAAGCCGTAATACTGCTTAACCCAGCGCTTCTCTTCTGGGGTTGGCGATTCGAGGTCCACCCAAATTGGCTGGAATTTTGAGAGTTCCTCCAACGACTCGATTTCTTCTTGGAAAAGTCGTCCGTTGGCCAGCGAAAAGATATTGAGCATGGCGATCCCTTAGTCGGGGCAGATTATGGCACCGCCAAGGGGCAAGATTAGGGGTTTGTAGGGATAAAAAACCACACAGTATTTGATTTCATCCCATTGCCTTTTTTCCGTAGTAGGTGCATAGTGAAACTGCCCATCACAAAAGGAGGTTTTCTTATGAATTTAACGATCAGCGGTCACCATCTTGAAGTTACCCCGGCATTGCGCAGTTACGTGACCGAAAAACTGGACCGAATAAAGCGTCATTTTGACCAGGTGGTGGATGTCAAGGTGCTTTTGAGTATTGAAAATCAAACCGAAAAAGACGGACGCCAAAAGGCCGAGTGCAACATTCACGTCAAAGGCAACGATATGTTTGCTGAGAGCGCACACCATGACCTCTATGCCGCAGTCGACGACTTGGTGGACAAGTTAGACAGGCAGGTGGTGAGACACAAAGACCGGATTCGAAACCACCACCATGAAAGCCCCAAGCGTTTGATGTAAGCCTTCAGCGCGTAAGCACTTTTAAGACTTTGAGAAACCGCCTACCCAGGCGGTTTCGTCATTTTTGACAAGGGTTTCTACGGGTGCATAATCTGCCACCAACTATGAACCGCCTAGCCGCCATTCTTCCTCCCTCCCAAGTGCTTGTGCACGTGGAGGTCACCAGTAAAAAACGTGCATTCGAAGAGGCTGGGCTGTTGTTTGAAGAGCTTCATGGCCTCAACCGTGCTTTGGTGGCAGATAGCCTATTTGCGCGGGAGCGTTTGGGCTCTACAGGTCTGGGCCACGGGGTGGCTATTCCCCACGGGCGCATCAAGGGCCTGAAGTCGCCGATGGCCGCTGTGTTTCAACTTGCGAACCCGATTGGGTTTGACGCGCCAGACGAGCTACCGGTTGGCCTCTTGATCTTTTTACTTGTCCCGGAAGCATCTACCCAAAAGCATTTAGAAATACTTTCTGAAATCGCCGAGTTACTCAGCGACACCACATTGCGCGAAAAAATAAAAACCACCCAAGAAGCGAGTGCTTTGCACAGCCTTGTGGCAACTTGGAACTCGGTGCAGCAAGCGTGAAACCCACCGCGATCAGCGCAGACGTTCTATTCGAAGCCTTCCGCGGCCAGTTGCGTTGGCAATGGTTGGCAGGTTTAGGCGCATCTGAGCGACGCTTTGATGAAGTGGCCGTTCGCGCCGCCCGATCGGGTGCTGACTTGGTGGGGTATCTCAATTACATCCACCCTTACCGCGTACAAATATTGGGTGAGCGTGAAATCGCCTACCTGACCAACAGCGCTAGCGTCGACTGCTTGCGCCGTATCTCTCGTATCGTCACGCTCGAACCGCCAGTCTTAGTGTTAGCAGACGGCCAAACCGCACCAGGTGAATTGGTGTCTATGTGTGAGCGGGCCCAAATACCTCTTTTCGCTACGACAGAGTCCTCAGCCTTTGTGATCGATGTCTTGCGTGCCTACTTATCCAAGCACTTCGCTGATCGATCATCGATGCACGGCGTGTTCATGGATATTTTGGGCTTAGGTGTGATGATCACCGGCGAATCGGGCTTGGGCAAAAGTGAGCTGGGCTTGGAATTGATTTCACGCGGTAACGGCTTGGTAGCCGATGATGTGGTCGATTTGTTTCGTATCAACCAAGCCACCATCGAGGGCCGTTGCCCCGAGTTGTTACAAAACTTGCTAGAAGTGCGCGGTATTGGCTTGCTCGATATCCGCGCCATTTTCGGCGAGACTGCAGTGCGCCGCAAGATGCGCTTAAAGCTCATCGTGCATTTGGTGCGCAAAGAAACCTTAGAACGCGATTACGACCGTTTGCCGCACGAACCGTTGTCTCAAGATGTGCTGGGCGTACCAGTTCGTAAAGTGGTGGTGCAGGTGGTTGCTGGCCGCAACATCGCGGTGCTGGTAGAGGCCGCAGTGCGCAACACTATTTTGCAACTGCGCGGGGTAGATACTTACCAAGAATTTATGGCGCGGCACCAGCGTGCCATGTCGCAAGGCGACTCTTAAACGCACTGCGTGATCGTTACAATCACGCGTCTTTGCCAATTACCCTTTGTGGGCTTGTCCTCCATGTTCCACTCCCTTCAAAAAATCGCACAGCTTTCGCATGTCAAGCGCTCTGGCTTGAACGCGTTGGCATTCGTCGCGGTGTTGGCTTTGTGGTCATGCGGCTATAGCCCTGTAAAGATCTACCAGCCTGAAGTAGTGCAAGGCAATTTCGTTTCCAAAGAGCAAGTGCAAGCGTTGCGCGCTGGCATGCCAAGACAAGCTGTACGCGAAATTTTGGGAACGCCTTTGGTTACCAGCGTGTTCCATGCAGAACGCTGGGACTACGCATTCACCATCCGCCGCCAAGGCAGTGAACCGCAATTGCGTCGTTTCACTGTGTATTTCAAAGGTGATGTGCTTGACCGCGTAGACGGCGACCCGTTACCCACCGAGGCTGAGTTTGCTGCCAAACTGGATACACGTCGCCCGCCCTCCAAATTACCCGAGCTCAAAGCCACACCTGAGGAGTTGGCCAAACTGCCTGCTAAGTCGCCCGCCACGACTAGCAATGCCAATCCGTCGGCTGGCACGTCGCCTGCAAGCTATCCTCCGCTTGAGGGCAATACGCGTTAATTTTTTATACATCTCGAACAACCATGGCACACCCCCCACACCCCATCCAAGTTGCTGTTGCAGGCGCCAGTGGTCGCATGGGCCACATGTTGATCGAAGCATTGCGAGACGATCCCCATTGCCATCTTGCTGGCGCGCTAGATATTCCTTCTAGCCTTGGCATCGGTAATGACGCGACAGGATTTCTGGGCCAAGCCAGTGGTGTAACGATCGAATCCGATATCCGCAAAGGATTGGCTAACAGCCAAGTGCTGATCGACTTCACCCGTCCCGAAGGCACGATGGCGCATGTCGATGTGTGCTGCGCCATGGGCGTAAAGATGGTGATTGGCACCACAGGTTTTAGCGATGCACAAAAAGCCCATATCGCGGAAGCGGCCAAACACACGGCGATCGTCATGGCACCCAATATGAGCGTCGGCGTCAACGTCACCCTCAAGCTTTTGCAAATGGCAGCCAAGGCAATGCCCACCGGCTACGACATTGAAATCATCGAAGCGCATCACCGCCACAAAGTCGATGCACCCTCTGGAACTGCGCTCAAGATGGGCGAAGTGATGGCCGAGGCCATGGGTCGCAACTTGAGCGAGTGTGCGGTCTACGAGCGATACGGCCATACCGGAGAGCGCGACCCCAATACGATTGGTTTTGCCACCATCCGTGGCGGCGACATCGTGGGTGACCACACCGTTTTATTTGCGGGAACAGGCGAGCGCATCGAGATCACGCATCGTTCTTCTAGTCGTGCCACGTATGCGCAAGGTAGCTTGCGCGCTGCCGCTTTCTTGGCCGATAAGAAGACGGGCTTGTTCGACATGTTTGATGTGCTCGGATTGCGATGAACCAGTTTGCACCCGATATCGCCAGCGATGCGTTCAGCGCCTTCTTAGCCTTGGTGCTGTTGGCCATGTCCATTGCCAGTTGGACGGTCATTGTGTACAAAACATGGTTTTTGCGACGCGTAGGCACAGACATCGCGCAAGGTAAGGCAGTGTTCTGGCAAGCCAGCGATGTTGCGCAAGCTGTGCGTGCCTTGCAAGCGGTAGACCGCAACGCGGTGCTCACACCCTTGGCACAAGCGCAACAACTCCTCATGCCCAATACGCTTGGCGCGCAAGGCGATATCCATACCCAACGCACGCGCGTATTGCGGGATGCTCTGCACAGCGTGTTGCAACGCTTGCAATGGGGGCAAGTTGTGTTGGCAACCGTGGGCGCTACGGCACCTTTTGTAGGTTTGCTTGGAACGGTATGGGGTATCTTCCACGCGCTCACTGGCATTGCGACTGCAGGCCAACTCTCTATTGAGCAAGTGGCGGGTCCTGTGGGTGAATCGCTCATCATGACGGCTGCGGGTTTGGGCGTTGCTTTGCCTGCTGTGCTGGCATTCAATGTGATGGGTCGCATGATCAACCGACTCGAGCATGAACTCGAAGGATTTGCGCACGACGTGCGCGCACTCTGATGGCTTTCGGTCGATTTGAGCGAGTGGCTGAGCAAAAGCCAATGAGTGAGATCAACGTCACGCCCTTGGTCGATGTGATGATGGTTTTGTTGGTGATTTTCATCATCACCACGCCTTTGATGATGAGCGCCCTAAAGCTCGATTTACCCAAAGCGCAATCTGCCCCCACCGGAGTTGCTCAGCGTGTGGTGTCCATCGCCATCAATGCCCAAGGCAATATCTATTTAGACAAAGAAATAATTGCGCTAGATGCCCTAGCCAATGCACTACGCACCCGCGCTAACCAAGCTACTCAAGATGGGGCCGAAGAGTTACCTGAAGTTCAGCTACAGGCCGATGTCAAGGTGCCTTACGGGCAGGTGGTCGAAGTCATGGGACTGGCCCAGCAAGCGGGCTTGAGCCGCATTGGCTTTGTGACCGAGCGCAAGCCCTAAAATCTGCTAGTTCCCCTGTCTGCTCAGGGGCTTTGACAGATTCCCCCATGCAAGACAAATACAACCACACCGAGGTCGAGCGCGCCGCGCAAGCCGCCTGGACCCAAGCCGATGCCTACCGCGTAGTCGAACACGCCAAAGATAAAAACGGTAGCCCCAAGCAAAAGTATTACGCCTGCTCCATGTTGCCCTACCCCAGCGGCAAGTTGCATATGGGCCATGTGCGCAACTACACCATCAACGATATGCTGACGCGCCATTTGCGCATGAAGGGCTACAACGTCTTGATGCCCATGGGCTGGGATGCTTTCGGTTTACCTGCTGAAAATGCCGCGCTCAAAAACGGCGTACCGCCTGCCAAGTGGACTTACGAAAACATCGCCTACATGAAAAAGCAAATGCAGGCGATGGGCTTGGCGATCGATTGGTCGCGCGAAGTTGCTACCTGCGACGCCACTTATTACAAGTGGAACCAGTGGTTGTTTTTAAAGATGTTGGACAAAGGCATCGCCTATCGCAAAACCCAGGTGGTGAATTGGGATCCGGAAGACCAAACCGTGTTGGCCAATGAACAAGTGATCGATGGCCGCGGTTGGCGCACCGGCGCTTTGGTGGAGAAGCGCGAAATTCCTGGTTACTACCTCAACATCACGCATTACGCTCAAGAGTTGCTAGACCATGTGCAAGTTGGTAACGACAAAGCCACTCTGACAGGTTGGCCAGACAAAGTGCGTTTGATGCAAGAGAACTGGATTGGTAAAAGCGAAGGTGTGCGTTTTGCGTTTACCCATGACATTCGTGATGCATCGGGCGCATTGATTCAAGACGGCCGCATGTATGTGTTCACTACCCGTGCTGACACCATCATGGGTGTCACGTTTTGTGCGGTGGCGCCGGAGCATCCTTTGGCTTTGCATGCGGCTTTTGGTAATGCTGCGTTGGCTGCATTTATTGAGGAGTGCAAGGCGGGGGGGACTACTGAGGCGGAGTTGGCTGTTAAGGACAAGTTGGGGATGCCTACCGGGTTGTTTGTGAAGCATCCTTTGACTGGGGAGGCGGTGGCGGTTTGGGTGGGTAACTATGTGTTGATGTCTTATGGGGATGGGGCGGTGATGGGGGTGCCTGCGCATGATGAGCGGGATTTTGCTTTTGCCCTTAAATATGCATTGCCTATTAAGCAAGTTGTTGCTGTTTCTCGCGCTGGGTCTTCCTCCGGGAAGGCGGCGCCGACATCAGGTACGCCGGGCTCCTCATACGCTGGCGCAAAATCGTCACCCGGCGCACCTGATGCCGGCACCTCGTTGGAGTTTGATGAGTCTGTTTGGCAAGACTGGTATGCAGAAAAGGGGCGCGGCGCTGCTATTAATTCTGGCAAGTACGACGGGCTTGCATTTAAGGCTTGTGTCGATGCTGTTGCTGCTGATTTGGCTGCGGCTGACTTAGGCGAAAAGAAAACTACTTGGCGTTTACGTGATTGGGGCGTGTCGCGTCAACGTTATTGGGGCACACCGATTCCCATCATCTATTGCGATGAACATGGCGCGGTGCCTGTGCCTGAAAAAGATTTGCCTGTGGTGTTACCGCAAGATTGCATTCCGGATGGTTCGGGTAATCCGCTCAATAAGCACGTTGGGTTTCACCATGGTGTGACTTGCCCTGTGTGTGGCAAGGCCGCGCGACGTGAGACGGACACGATGGATACCTTTGTCGATTCGTCTTGGTATTTCATGCGTTACTGCGATCCAACGAATACTGAGAAGATGGTGGCGGATGGCACGGACTATTGGATGCGTGATGCTTCGCATGCAACAGGCGGTAGTGGCATGGACCAGTACATTGGTGGTATTGAGCATGCGATTTTGCATTTGCTGTATGCGCGGTTTTGGACCAAGGTGATGCGTGATTTAGGGTTTGTCAAAATTGATGAGCCGTTTTCTAAATTGCTGACGCAAGGCATGGTGCTGAACCATATTTATTCGCGTCGTAGTGCCAAGGGTGGTAAAGATTATTTTTGGCCACATGATGTTGAGCATGTTTTAGATGATGGCGGCAAAGTGATTGGCGCCAAGTTAAAAAATAAAGCCACTAGTTCTGACGGGGAGTTGCCAGTTGGCACGCCGATTGATTACGAAGGTGTGGGCACGATGTCGAAGTCCAAGAACAACGGCATCGACCCGCAAGACTTGATTGAAAAATACGGCGCTGATACGGCGCGCCTCTATACGATGTTCACTGCGCCGCCTGAGGCCACGCTGGAGTGGAATGATGCGGCGGTAGAAGGCAGCTACCGCTTTTTGCGTCGGATGTGGGCGTTTGCGCACAAGCATGTTGCGAGTTTGTCTGGTGGCAACAGTTCTTTTGCTGCAACCACATTGCGTGCTGATGCAAAAACCTTGCGGCGCGAAATGCATTTGGTCTTGAAGCAAGTGAGTTACGACTACGAGCGCATGCAATACAACACGGTGGTCTCAGGTTGCATGAAGTTGCTCAATGCTTTGGAAGACTTTAAATCTGATGGCAGTGCGGGCGATCACGCTGTGCTGTCTGAAGGCGTTTCTGTTTTGCTGCGTATGTTGTATCCCGCATGCCCGCATATCGCTGACCAGTTATGGCAAGCGCTTGGTTTTGCCAAGGTGGGTGGCAATCTGCTGGACGCACCATGGCCCGAAGTAGATGAAAAAGCATTGGAGCGCGATACGGTTGAATTGATGTTGCAGATCAACGGCAAGTTGCGTGGCGCGATCGAGGTATCTGTGACCGCGTCTAAAGAGGATATTGAGAAAACCGCTTTGGCTACGGAAGCATTTACCAAGCAGGCCAATGGCGGAGCACCTAAGAAGGTTATTGTGGTGCCAGGTCGTTTGGTCAATATTGTTTTGTAGGAACTCTTATGTCGTACCTGCGTCGTTTTCTGTTGATTAACTTGATAGCTGTTGTAGCGGGGTGCGGCTTTCAGTTGCGCCAAGCGCCTAACTATGCATTCACCACTTTGTTTGTGAACTTGCCTGAGAACGACGCTATGGGTGCTAGTTTGCGTCGCAACATCTCTGCATCTGGCCAAGTGATCGTGATTACCGATGTGCGTGATGTAGAGAAGGCGCAGGTGATTTACGAGCCAATCTTGAACTTGCGTGAAAAAGTTATTTTGGGGCGCACTTCCACGGGTGCAATTCGCGAATACCAATTGCGTTTGCGTTATCGGTTTAGATTGCGTACACAAGGCGGAAAAGAGTTAATCCCAGACGCTGAAATTTTCTTGACGCGAGATATCAATTTCAATGAGACCGGTGCTTTGTCGAAAGAGTCAGAAGAGGCCTTGCTCTACCGCGATATGGAAAACGATTTGATACAGCAAATTTTGCGGCGTTTAGCGGCTGTGAAGTCGCTTTAAATTCTTCCCACATAGAAGATCAGTATTGCAACGCAGCGCCCATGCAAATCGCTTTCTCTCAACTTAACCAGCACTTGCAGGGCAGTGCTGCCAAAGGTGTGCGCACGCTCTACACCTTGCATGGCGATGAGGCCTTGTTGCAACAGGAAGCGGCTGATGCCATCCGCCAGGTGGCGCGCGGGCAAGGCTTTACCGAGCGCATGGTGTTTACGGTGGCAGGTGCGCACTTTGATTGGGGTGAGGTGTTGGCCGCAGGCGGTTCGATGAGTTTGTTTGCTGACAAACAAATTGTTGAAATTCGTATTCCATCAGGCAAGCCTGGCAAGGAAGGTGCTGTAGCTTTGCAGCAGATTGCAGATAGCGCATCACAACAAGACGGTGTGCTCACGCTCGTGGTGTTGCCGCGTTTAGACAAAGCCAGCAAAAGCACCGCATGGTTTGCTGCGTTAGAGAACAACGGTGCCAGTATTCAAATTGATCCGATTGAACGTGCATCTTTGCCTGCTTGGATTGCACAACGCTTGCAAGCGCAAGACCAGAAGGTTTTGGCTGGTGAGGCGGGACAACAGGCATTGCAATTTTTTGCCGACCGCGTGGAAGGAAATTTGCTGGCGGCCCACCAAGAAATTCAAAAGCTCGCTTTGCTGTATCCCGAGGGCGAATTGAGTTTCGAGCAGATTGAGCGTGCCGTGTTGAATGTGGCGCGCTATGACGCTTTCAAGCTCAGCGCTGCGGTGCTCGGCGGACAACCTGTAAGGGTGCAGCGCATGCTCGACGGTTTAAAAGCCGAAGGTGAATCAGAAGTATTTGTGCACTATGCCCTGGCCGAAGAGATTCGTGCGCTCAAGCGTGTGAAAGATGCCGTCGCTGCTGGCAAAGCTTTGCCCATGGTCTTGCGCGAGCAGCGCATTTGGGGGCCTCGCGAACGATTGTTTGAGCGCATATTGCCAAGCTTGTCAGCCTCAACTATTGATAAATTATTGGTATCGGCCCACCATGTCGACGGCATTGTCAAAGGCATTCGTCGTGCCGATTGGCCCAGTGACAGTTGGCAAGCTTTGCACCGATTGGTCATGCGCTTGTGTCGTGCCTGCATGCCGCGCGCGGCTTGAGCGAAAATGCACCTATGAACGCTACCTCTATCGCCCAACAAGTGCATCTGCTCGGCGTGCAAGCCAAAGCTGCGTCTTCGCTGATGGCCAAAGCATCTGCTGCACAAAAAAGCCTAGCTTTGCGTGGCTTTGCAAAATTGTTGCGTAGCCACACAGCCGCATTGCAGGTGGATAACACCAAAGACATTGAGCGCGCCAAAGCTGCAGGCTTAGAGGCTGCCATGGTCGATCGTCTCAAGCTCACGCCGCAAGTGTTGGAGACATGCGCACAAGGGTGCGAACAACTTGCCAATATGCCCGACATCATTGGCGACATCATCGGCATGAAAGAGCAACCCAGTGGTATCCGTGTCGGTCAGATGCGCGTACCTATCGGTGTGTTCGGTATGGTGTTTGAAAGTCGTCCCAATGTCACGATTGAGGCCGCGTCTTTGGCGATAAAAAGTGGCAACGCTTGCATTTTGCGTGGCGGCTCTGAGGCGATTGATTCCAACAAAGCCTTGGCGCAATTGGTGCAACAAGCATTGACTGAAAGCGGTTTACCGCAAGATGCCGTGCAATTGGTGCAAAGCACAGACCGCGAGGCAGTGGGCTACTTGATCACATTAAAAGAGTTTGTCGACGTCATCATTCCCCGTGGAGGCAAAGGTTTGATTGAACGTATCAGCCAAGAAGCCAAAATTCCTGTCATCAAACATTTAGACGGTAACTGCCATGTGTATGTCGATACCGCATGCGATATCGATATGGCAGTCACGATTGCAGACAACGCCAAAACCCAAAAGTACAGCCCATGCAATGCGGCCGAAGGCTTGTTGATCGCGCGCAGTGAAGCAGAAACATTTTTGCCACGTATTGGCGCTATCTTTGCTGCCAAAGGTGTGGAGATGCGTTGTTGCGCAGAGGCGAAGAAAATTTTGTCGCAGTTGTCTGGAGCAAACATTCAAGATGCAAGTGAACAAGACTGGTTCGCCGAATACCTCGCACCCATCATCAGCATCAAAGTGGTGGGTGATGTGCATGAGGCTATTGCGCATATCAACCATTACTCGAGTCACCATACCGACGCCATTATTTCTAACAACCACAGCCATATCGAAAAGTTTGTGCGCGAGGTCGATTCGTCTAGTGTGATGGTCAACGCCAGCACCCGATTTGCCGATGGCTTTGAGTATGGTCTCGGTGCAGAGATTGGTATTTCGACCGACAAATTCCACGCCCGCGGCCCCGTGGGAATTGAAGGTCTCACCTCTTTGAAATATGTTGTCTTGGGACAAGGGCAGATTCGTAACTAAAAAGTAATCAAAAGCCCTGTTTGTGCGCGACGCGCTTGCGCACAAACCCCTAGAATCGCACCACTTCCCAAGGACTCCATGGTTCCCCATCTCATCACGGCATTGACCGGCCCCATCAACGAGCTTGAGCAACGCGTGCTTGACTCCATGCCAGCCATCGAACGCTGGTTCCGATTGGAATGGATGGAGCACACGCCTCCCTTCTACAGCTCAGTCGATATTCGCAATGCGGGCTTCAAACTCGCACCCGTGGATACCAATCTCTACCCAGGAGGTTGGAACAACCTCACGCCAGAAATGTTGCCTTTGGGGGTGCAAGCCGCCATGGCGGCGATCGAAAAAATATGCCCTGAAGCGCGCAACCTGTTGTTGATCCCAGAGAACCACACGCGCAATATGTTTTATCTGGCCAATGTGGCGCAATTGCAGCGCATCTTTTACATGGCGGGTTTGAATGTCCGTATTGGTTCCATCAATCCAGAGATCAAAGAAAACACAACGATTGATTTACCCAATGGCGACCGCGTTACCTTAGAGCCGGTGATTCGCACCAAACGCCGCATCGGTCTGAAAGACTTTGACCCTTGCACTATTTTGCTCAACAACGATTTAAGCGCAGGTGTTCCCGGCATCTTGGAAGACTTGCACGAGCAATACTTGTTGCCCCCTTTGCATGCGGGTTGGAGTGTTCGCCGTAAAAGCAAACACTTTGAGTGCTACGAAGAAGTCAGTAAACGGTTTGGCAAACTGCTAGGCGTTGATCCATGGTTGATCAACCCGATGTTTAACCAGTGCGGTGAAGTTGATTTTGCGGATGGCACGGGCATGGAATGTTTGCAGACCAATGTCGATGCATTGCTCACCAAGATCAAACGCAAATACAAAGAGTACGGCATCCAAGAAAAACCGTTTGTGGTGGTCAAAGCCGATAACGGTACTTATGGCATGGGCATCATGACGGTGCGTGATGTCAAAGACTTAGACGAGATCAACAGAAAAACCCGCAACAAAATGAGTGTGATCAAAGACGGTCAATCACTCAGCGAAGTCATCATCCAAGAAGGCGTGATCACCCACGAACGGCTCAACGATGCCGTGGCAGAGCCTGTTGTCTACATGATGGACCGCTACGTGGTGGGCGGTTTTTACCGCATCCACGCCGAGCGCGGCATCGATGAAAACTTGAATGCGCCAGGCTCGAGCTTTGTGCCTCTGGCGTTTGAGCAAAGTGCGCATACACCGCAGCCAGGCGTCAAACCAGGTGCGAGTGCACCTAATCGGTTTTATATGTATGGCGTGATTGGGCGCCTAGCGATGTTGGCGGCGAGTTATGAACTCGAAGCCACCGATCCCGAAGCAGAAAATTACGACTGAGGTTTTTGTAAATGGAACAGCATGCTAAATCGTCACTGACGGCGCTTACTTTGGGCGCTATTGGTGTTGTGTACGGTGATATAGGAACCAGCGTTTTATACGCGTTGAAAGAGGTGTTTGGCTCAGGCCATGTTGAATTCACACCAGACAATGTTTACGGAATTCTGTCGATCTTCTTTTGGACATTGACCACCATTGTTTCTGTCAAGTATGTGATGTTGGTGCTTCGTGCTGACAACAACGGGGAGGGTGGTTTGGTGGCTATGTTGGCTTTAGCGTCTATGGCGGTAAAAGACAAGCCTAGGTTGAGAAAAAACTTGCTGATTGTGGGCATCTTTGGTACCTGCTTGTTTTATGGCGATGGTGTGATTACTCCCGCCATTTCCGTGTTGTCTGCGGTGGAGGGTTTGGAGGTGGTGTCGCCGACTTTCAAGCGCTATGTGATTCCACTGACCTTGGTCATTTTGTTTGGTCTCTTTGCGGTACAAAAGCATGGTACGGGCGGTATTGGCAAATTTTTCGGACCGATCACCGTGGTTTGGTTTGCAGTGATTGCCTCGTTAGGGCTTTATCACATAGCTGCCCACCCAGAAATTTTGTGGGCTATCAGCCCGCACTATGCAGTAGCTTTTATATTCAATGAACCTTCTACTACATTTTTGATTTTGGGTGCGGTGGTGCTGTGTGTGACCGGAGGCGAAGCTTTGTATGCCGATATGGGCCACTTTGGTAAAAAGCCCATTCGTGTGGCTTGGTTCGCGGTGGTGATGCCCTCATTGACTTTGAATTACTTTGGCCAAGGCGCTTTACTGTTAAACAACCCTGAGGCTGTTGCGAATCCGTTCTTCATGATGGCGCCTGATTGGTTGCTTTTGCCTTTGGTCTGTTTAGCAACAGCGGCCACAGTGATTGCATCGCAAGCCTTGATTACTGGCGCTTTCAGCGTGACTAAGCAAGTGGTACAGCTAGGTTTTTTGCCCCGCCTGCAGACGATGCACACCAGCGTGAAAGACACTGGGCAAATTTATATTCCAGTGGTGAATTGGGGCTTGTTCGCCTTGATTGTGTTGGCGGTCATGTTGTTCAAGTCGTCGAGTAACTTGGCGGCAGCCTATGGTATTGCCGTGTGTACCGACATGATGATCACCACGATTTTGACTTTCTTCGTGATCCGCTACAGCTGGAAATATCCTTTGTGGCTGTGTCTTTCTGCTACGGGGTTTTTCTTTGCGGTGGACTTGGCATTTTGGGCATCCAATTTGCTCAAGCTCTTCGAGGGGGGTTGGTTCCCCTTGGTGATCGGCGCCGCGATATTGGTGCTTATGCTGACATGGCGCGATGGCCGCGAAATCTTGCATGCCAAGCGCGATCGTGATTCGATGGAGTTGAATGAGTTTTTAGACGCTGTGTTTTTGGCTCCGCCCACCCGCGTGTCTGGTACGGCGGTATTTTTGACGTCTGGTATGGGCCATGTCCCTAATGCACTTCTGCACAACTTAAAACACAACAAAGTACTGCATGAGCAAAACCTCTTTGTGAATGTGCAAAACCATGAAGTGCCTTGGATCGAAGAATCTGAGCGCTTGCAAATATCAGCGCTTGAGCACAACTGTTGGCAAGTAGTAATCCATTACGGGTTCAAAGATGATCCGGACGTGCCAGGCGCTTTAAAGAACTTGCAAGGCATGGGCTGCGAAATAAACCCAATGAGCACCAGTTATTTCTTGTCGCGTGACAGCATTGTTCCCACAGTGGGCGGCGGCATGGCGCAATGGCGTGAAAAAATGTTTGCCCAAATGCACTTAAACGCTAGCTCTGCAGCCGACTTTTTGAACTTGCCTAGTAACTCTGTGGTGGAGTTAGGCAGCAAGATTGAAATCTAAGCCATGAACATTCTCTTCATCGCCGACCCGTTGGCGTCTTTTAAGATTTACAAAGACACCACGTTTGCGATGATGCGAGAGGCGCAAAAGCGTGGCTACCAAATTTTTGCTTGTGAACTACACCATCTGGTTTGGCAAAGCGGTCAAGCGGTGAATGCGCAGGTTCAACAAGTGCATCTCACAGGCAAGCAAGATGTGTGGTTTGAAATGCAGGGCGCGCATGCCGATCGCGCCTTGCATAGTTTCGATGCGGTGGTGATGCGCAAAGACCCACCATTTGATAGTGAATACTTTTACGCTACGCATTTGTTGGAGCAAGCAGAGCGCGAAGGTGCCAAAGTTTTTAACAAGCCCAGCGCACTGCGCAACCATCCAGAAAAACTCGCGATATTGGAGTTTGCGCAATTCATTAGCCCCACCTTGGTCACGCGCGATACGCAAGCGGTTCGTGCTTTCCATGCGGTGCACCGGGACATTATTTTGAAACCCTTGGACGGCATGGGTGGCATGGGAATTTTTCGTGTCAAAGACGACGCGCTCAATCTCGGCGCCATCATCGAGACGTTGAACCGCGATGGCGCAGAAACTGTCATGGTTCAAAAATTTCTTCCTGCTATCGCCCAAGGAGACAAGCGTGTCTTGGTGATTGGCGGCAAAGTGGTTCCATTTAGTTTGGCGCGTATTCCACAGGGCGGAGAAGTTCGTGGCAATTTGGCTGCTGGCGGCAAAGGAGTGGCGCAGGCTATTTCTGTGCGCGACCAAGAGATTGCAGATGCTATCGGCCCAGTGCTGGCGCAACGTGGTTTGTTGTTGATTGGCTTAGACGTGATCGGTGACAGCTTGACGGAAATCAATGTTACTAGCCCTACATGCTTTCAAGAGATTTTTGACCAAACGGGTTGCGACGTCGCCGCCTTGTTTATGGATGCTCTCGAGAGCGCCGCCGCTTAAGAAGGACTATGTACGAATTTGCGCCAACCCCGCAAGCCGCGCAAGCGCGTCTCGACTTAGTTAATCCCAAAGACTACGCGCACACGCGTAATGCGCTAGATGGTGCGGTCACGCACTTGTCGCCTTATCTAACCCATGGGTTTTTAAGCGTCCCAGACATTGCCTATGTGATGTTCCACCGCCATCGTTTGGGTGTACAGCACAAGTTGATGTTTGAGTTGGGTTGGCGCGAATACTTTCAGCATTTGCACACACACCATGGTGATGGAATTGGCGAATCGTTGTGCGAAGGCATATTGCCAGACGCATCCTACAAGCGTGAGATGCCGGAAGATGTGTTGCATGCTTGCTCTCGTGTGCCTGTGGTGGACCATGCTGTGCGCATGCTATACGCGACTGGGTACTTACACAATCACGCGCGTCTTTGGTTGGCCAGTTATTTGGTACATCTGCGCAAAGTGCATTGGCGCGTCGGCGCAGATTGGATGTACAGCCATTTGCTCGACGGCGATATGGCGAGTAATTATTTGAGTTGGCAATGGGTTAGCTCAACTGGCAGCAACAAGCCCTATTTGTTCAATGCTGAAAACGTAGAAACATTTGCGCCACCGGCATGGTTTAGCCGTGGCACTGTTTTAGACACCACCTACGAAACGATTGAAATCTTGGCGCACAGTTCGGCTGTGTTGACGCAATCTAGCGAGCAAGCTTTTGAGTGGAATATTCCTGCGGTTTCTGCAAAACCACCACCATCACTAGGCTTTGTGACGCCTGATGCCAACACAGTGAAAGACTGTGAAGTCTGGTTGGTACATCCCTGGTGCTTGGCTGATATGCCTAAAGACTTGCCTATAGATGTGGTTTGTATTGCGGCAGTGTGGTCTGAAGTCGTTGCGCTCAGGCCTTGGAGCGAACGTCGCTGGCAGTTTGTTGGTGAGCGTATGGTGGCGATGTCCACCCAAACTTGGTTTGGTTCTACAGCAGATATTGCGAGCGCATTGGCGCAAGCTAAAACGGTGCATATGGTGGAACACCTACGTGTGCCAGAGATGCCTGCAGTAGCGTGGCAAAAACGTCCGGCGCCACGCTTGTTTCGCGAACTAGACCAACCTATGGATTCTTTTTCTAAATGGTGGGTGAAGGTCAATAACGGTGTGCGTCACTTGCAGCAGCTGGTTTATCCATTGGCACCGCGCGAGTTATTGCCAGCACCCAGTAAACCAAAAATAAAAACACCGGCTGAAGTAGTACGCAAGCAACCGGTCTTGCAATCCGTGCTCAATCGGAGGGCGCTGGGCGAACCGCCACAATGAAATATTCGGTTTCGCCAAAGCAACTTGGCAAGCCTCGGTGCTGCTCATAGACCATCACCACTTTTTGACCAATGTGCGTATTGATTTGGTCAGCCACTGCATCATCTCGCACTGTGAAAAAGAATTTGTCGGGAATAGCAGGCAAAGAGGCTAATGCACGGATTTGCTCACCCTCCCATGTTTTGCAAACCCAGCCCTTGTAAGACAGCTTTTGTACAAACCCCACGCTCTCACCTTGCGAATAGGTGTAGTGGTACGTGAATGCCAAATAGCTGCCTAACAACAAGAGCGCCGTCAGACCTAAGCCTATGACAGAGCGCAAGGCAAAGCGCGTGACGGTTTGCAAAAAAGAGTCGCTCATACAGTCGATTTGACTTTGAGTCGCCAGGCGTGTAGCAGAGGTTCGGTGTAACCGCTAGGTTGCTCTTTGCCTTTGAAGACTAAATCTAAAGCAGCTTTGTAAGCAGCTGACGTTGCAAAGTGACCAGTCATATCTTTGTAGAGAGGATCTGCTGCATTTTGTTGGTCGACTACTGCAGCCATACGCTCGAACGTTGACTTCACTTGTACTGATGTCACGACTCCATGCTCCAACCAATTAGCGATGTGTTGGCTAGAAATACGCAGGGTCGCGCGGTCTTCCATCAAACCCACGTTATGGATATCAGGTACCTTAGAGCAACCCACGCCTTGGTCGATCCAGCGCACCACATAGCCCAAGATGCCTTGCACGTTATTGTCCAACTCTTGTTGTTTTTCGCTGGTGCTCCAATTGGCTTTAGCGACCACGGGCACTTGTAACAAGTCATCCAAAATCTTGGCGCGTACTTTGTTGAGGTCGATTTTTTCTAACTCTTTTTGCACGTCGCTGACCTTGACTTGGTGGTAGTGCATCGCGTGAAGAACCGCAGCCGTTGGGCTTGGGACCCAAGCGGTGTTAGCGCCTGCTTTGGGATGTGCGATTTTTTGCTGCAACATCGCGGCCATCAAATCAGGCATGGCCCACATACCTTTGCCGATTTGTGCTTTGCCGCGCAAACCGCAGGATAGGCCAACCAACACGTTGTTCTTCTCGTAGGCTTGTATCCACGCGCTACTTTTCATATCGCCTTTACGCAACATAGGGCCCGCTTGCATAGCGGTATGCATTTCGTCGCCAGTGCGGTCAAGAAAGCCCGTGTTGATAAATGCCACGCGGCTAGATGCGGCCGCAATACAAGCCTTCAAATTCAAGCTAGTGCGACGCTCTTCGTCCATGATGCCGAGTTTGACGGTGCTGTCAGCCAGCCCCAATACTTTTTCCACACGGCTAAACAATTCGGCGGCAAATGCCACTTCAGCAGGCCCATGCATTTTGGGTTTGACGATATACACAGAACCCGTGCGCGAATTACGAATACCGTTTTTGCCATGGCCTTTGAGGTCATGCAAAGCGATAGCCGTGGTGACCACCGCATCCAAAATGCCTTCGGGGATCTCGTGGGTTGTGCCTTGTTTGTCGGTGTACAAAATGGCGGGGTTGGTCATCAGGTGGCCGACATTGCGTAAGAACAGCAAAGAGCGGCCATGCAGACTAACGACCTCACCTTTTTTGCCTGTGTATTGGCGATCTGGGTTGAGTCCGCGGGTGAATGTGCGACCATTTTTTTCAACCGCTTCGGTCAATGTGCCTTTCACAATGCCCAGCCAATTGCTGTAGGCCAAGACTTTGTCCTCAGCATCGACCACGGCGACGGAATCTTCCAAATCCAAAATGGTCGACAAGGCGGCTTCCACCACTAAGTCGCAAACACCAGCGGCGTCCGTTGCGCCAATGGGGGTGTTGCGATTGATTTGAATGTCCAAATGCAGTCCGTTGTGTTCCAACAAAACAGAAGTCGGATGTGAGGCGGATCCTTGGTAGCCAATGAATTGCGCAGGTTTTGCTAATGTTGAAGTGACGTCTTTGGCTAGGGTGACCACCAATTCGCCCTTCACGATGGCGTAGCCAGTGGAGTCGATATGAGAGCCTTTTTTCAGTGGCACCGTGCGATCCAAAACATAGCGCGCGTATTCAATGACTTTGGCGCCACGCACGGGGTTATAGGCTTTGCCTTTTTCAGCACCGCCAGTTTCTGGTAACGCATCTGTGCCGTACAAGGCGTCGTACAAAGAACCCCAGCGTGCATTGGCGGCGTTCAGTGCATAACGCGCATTCAAAATAGGCACTACCAATTGCGGGCCAGCTTGCAAAGCCAGCTCTGCATCGACGTTTTGGGTAGTGGCTTTGACTTTGTCCGGAACGGGCACCAAGTAGCCAATGCTTTCTAAAAATTTGCGATAAGCCTTCATGTCCTTGATCGGGCCAGGATTCTTTTTATGCCAATGGTCCAACTCCGTTTGCAAACGGTCACGCTCTGCTAGCAAGGCCATATTTTTAGGTGCCAAGTCTTGCACGATCGCATCAAACCCTTGCCAAAAGTGGTGGACGCTGATACCCGTATCAGGCAAAACTTGGGACTCGATGAAGTGGTGCAAGTTAGTGGCGACTTGCAAGCTATGAACAGTGGTGCGTGGCTGCATGGAATAGGTCATGGTGCGTTTCAGAGATTAAAAAGTGCAAAGGGTAAAAAAGCGATCTTAGGGGAAAACAAAAAATAGGGTCTGCGCTAGCCCGCCTCAGGCGACAGCAAAACCCCGCTTTGCAAACCCTTGAGGGTGGCAAGAGATAGCCATAGGATCAGCGCGGTGGTGACCCCTAGCAAGGCGTATCCTGGTAAAACCAACCAGCCACAGTCTGAGGCGGAGGCTAAACGCAAGGTGAGGATGGTGAAAGCCGCCAAGGGGAAGCTCATGCCCCAATGCGGCATGCCAAAGGGCAAGCTACGCAGGATCGAAATTTGTGTCAAAGCAAGCGCTAAAAAGAAAGCGCCGAGGCCCCACATGCACCAAACCCAAGGTAGTGCCACACCCATTACCAAAAGGTCTAAACCCACGATAGAAGGTGGCACCACCATGATGAATAAGGCGGGCATCATGCGCGGCGGCAAGGGGCCGACATGCACCCAGCGAACGACCAACAAGGTTTGCATGACTGGCCACAGAAACAAACCTAGTCCAAACTGCGCCATGGCCCAAGGCTCTAGTCCGATCGTCAGCCCCGCTAAAGGCGCCAGCGCGTTACCCACGACAGGGATAAACAAAATAGGGGTGATGGCGTTCCAACTCGGACCGCCTGCTTCTTTGGCTTGCAACCAACGCGCAGTCACCCAAAGGGTCGCGGCGATTTCAAGCAGGGAACCGCCCGCCCAAGCAAAGCGCAGTCCGGTGTTAAGACTCTCCGACGCGTTCCAAAACATCGCCACACCCAAACTCGCCAATAGCATGATAGAAATGGGGATCGTTGCCAAAAACGGGTGTCGAACAGGATGTTGCATATCCATGGCAACGGCGGATGGATATTTGGACCAACGCACCAGACTCAATACGCAAACTACTAGAAAAATGACCAAAGCCACAGAGCCAGCCGCTGTTGTCAATGAAGTCGCTGCGCTCTCACTGGAGCCTGGGGCCTGTAGCCATGCTTGCGCCAAACCGCACCAGCCCATGACGGGGACAAACCAAACCGGGGAGAGATGTTCTAAGGCGCTAGAGCCTTGTGTAGAAGGTTGCATTCTCACAGTGTAGTGGTGCTTATCTTGGCTAGATAATCCTCGGAATGGCCTCCTCACTCATCGCCCCTAAACCTATCGTGGTATGCGCGGATGACTACGCGTTGAACGATTCCGTTTCGCAAGGCATCGTGGAGTTGGCAAGACATCAGCGTTTAAGCGCTACCAGCGTCATGTCGCTGTCACCGCTTTGGGAGCATCACGCGCCTGCTTTGCGCGAGTTACAAGGCACGATCGACGTGGGCTTACATCTGGATTGGACGAGTGAATTTGCCCGACAAGTAGGCTGGGGCCAAGGACTGCCTGCCATGATGTGGCACTCTTTGCGCGGAGGGTTGGATGCCACCCGCGTGCGTGAAGCGATCGAGCGCCAGTTTGACGCTTTTGAAAAAGCATGGCAATCGCCACCAGATCATGTGGATGGCCACCAGCATATTCAGCAGTTTGATGGTTTGCGCGAGGTCTTGTGCGAGGTGTTGGTGCGTCGCTATGGAGCTAGCGCGCGCAAACCTTGGTTGCGTGTTTCGCAAACGCACAAAGCTGGCTTCAAAGGCGCTTTAATTTCTTGGATGGGCGCTAACTCTCTGAGCGATTGGGCGCTTGCGCAAAATTGGCCCGCCGTTTCACCTTTGCTGGGTGTGTATGGATTCGATGGAACGATGGATGACTATGCGCGACGCATGCAAGGCTGGCTAGCAGATGCATCGCAGTTGAAGACAACGGTGCTCATCATGTGCCACCCTGCGCTTCAAGGTGAGGCGGGCGACGTCATTGGAAGTGCGCGGGCTAGAGAGTTTGCTTATTTATCAAGCGATGAATTTGTAGCGCATTTGAACCAAGCCCAAATGCGGCTTGTTCGAGGTGGTGGCTCGAAATCGAAGAGCTTATGAAAAAGGCCTTGAATAGCCTGCACTTGAGTGCCCGCCTCAAGAGTTCCTTTTAAACGCCCAAAACCGGCTCAACACAAAGGTTTGCAAGGCAGACAAAACTATCCCGCATATAAGCGCCAACCAAGTGGAAAGCCCTAAGACGCGAAACAGAACGATGAAGACGGCCTCATTGGTCGTAAAGCCCGCCACAGCTGTCGCTGCAAAGCGCAAAAAGCTTTGCATCAAGCCCGTACCCGCGTCTTGAAAACTCAATAGTCGGTGCCCCACAAAACTCACCAAGAACGCGACCAAAAAACCAGCCACATTAGCAATTTCTGGCCAAAGTGTTGGAGCTAAGAAAACCACAAACGCAAACACTGCCATGTGCGTCAAAGCCGCTGATGCACCCACCAGCACAAACCAAAATCCGGAATGCATCGGCTTAGAGCCCTTTGCCCCAGCGCTGGCTCACCACGTACAAGGGGCGCTGTTTGACTTCTTCATAAATGCGTCCCACGTATTCCGCCAGCACACCAATAGAGAGAAGTTGGATACCGCTAAAAAACATCATTCCCACTACCAGCGTGGCGTAACCGGGCACATCAATACCCCAGAGAAAATATTCACCGATGACCCATGCGCCGTATCCCAACGCCAGACTCGCGAGCAAGACGCCCGTCATCGTCAAGATGCGCAAGGGGGCGATAGAGAAAGCCAGCATGCCGGTAAACGCCAAAGCAAACGAACCGCGCAAGCCGAAATTACTGCTGCCATTAATGCGTGGCAAGGGCTCGTAATCCACCGCGGTGCTTGCAAACCCCACCCAGGCGTAAAGACCCTTCATAAAACGGTTGCGCTCTGGCATGGCTTTGAGTGCCTCGACCACGCGTTTGTCCATCAGACGAAAGTCACCCGCATGGGCGGGGATTTCCACGCGGTTGCCCGCATTGATCAAACGGTAAAACAGCCCTGTCAAACCAGCTTGCAGCGCAGACTGGTCGTTGCGGGTGCGACGAATCGCATAAACCACATCAGCACCTTCGCGCCAGCGTTGCAACATATCGGGCACGAGCGAAACAGGATGTTGGCCGTCTGAATCCATGAGCACCACCACATCGCCCTTGGCTGCATCAAGTCCGGCAGACAGTGCGGGCTCTTTGCCAAAGTTGCGTGACAAGTTAACACCCACTACCTCGGAATGCGCCTTGCACAGCGCTTGGATCACTTGTGTGGTGTTGTCTTTGCTGCCATCGTTGACCAAAATAAGCTCTACCCGACCACTCAATGCCAGCAAGGACCTCAATACTTCAGGCACCAGCGTGCCTAAATTAGCCCCCTCGTTGTAGGCCGGCATGACGCACGACAGGCTGGGTGTGGGGGGTCTGGAGACGGGGTGAGATGGGCTGATGTCGTGCATAGGTAGATCATGCCAAAAAAAACACCGTATTCAGGCCATTGTCCAAAAGCTCTCCAGAGCTAGTAAATGCTGTTACTTAAGGCCCGAACGTAAAATCACCCCATGCTCCAAGTCAAACAAGAACTGCTGGCCGGTTTGCGCCAAGCCCTAGACGGTTTGTTGCCCGGTTCTGGGCAGCAGGTCGTATTCGAAAGTCCCAAAGTGGCAGCCCACGGCGACTTGGCGATTACCGCCGCCATGCAACTGGCCAAAGCCTTGAAAAAGAACCCACGCGAATTGGGTGAGCAATTGCGCGTGGCCTTGCTGGCCTTACCAATCTACCAAACTTGGGTGCAAGATATCGAAATTGCGGGCCCTGGCTTTATCAATTTGCGCTTAAAGCCTGCCACTAAGCAACAGATCGTGCGCGAGGTGTTGTCCGCTAAGGAGCGATTTGGCTACCAAAGCACGACCGCAGTTGACAAGGCACAAGGCCAGAGCGACGCCAAAACCCGCCAGCGCTTGCTGGTCGAATTCGTCTCTGCCAACCCTACCGGCCCTTTGCATGTAGGCCACGGACGACAAGCCGCATTGGGCGACGCGATTTGTAATTTGCTCGAAACCCAGGGCTTGGATGTCTACCGCGAGTTTTATTACAACGATGCCGGCGTACAAATCGACACCTTGGCCAAAAGCACCCAACTGCGCGCGCAAGGCTTTAAACCTGGCGACGCATGTTGGCCGACCGACCCAGACAACCCTGCTAGCAAAGCGTTTTACAACGGTGAATACATCGCAGACATCGCAGCCGACTTCTTAGCCAAAAAAACCGTGGCTGCTGACGACCGGTCTTTCACTGCCAGCGGCGACGTGAATGATTTGAACAGTATTCGCCAATTTGCTGTGGCCTATTTGCGCCACGAGCAAGACTTAGATTTAAAGGCTTTCGACGTCAAGTTTGACAACTACTACCTCGAATCCAGCCTCTACACCGACGGCAAAGTGGCCGACGCAGTTGCGCGTTTACAAGCTGCTGGCAAAACCTACGAACAAGATGGCGCCTTGTGGTTGAAGTCAACCGACTTTGGCGACGACAAAGACCGCGTCATGCGCAAATCCGACGGCACGTTCACCTACTTTGTGCCTGATGTCGCGTACCACATCGCCAAATGGCAACGTGGATTTGCGCGTGTGGTGAATATCCAAGGCAGCGACCACCACGGCACCATCGCGCGCGTGCGCGCTGGATTGCAAGCGGCGAATGTGGGTATTCCTGAGGGCTACCCGGACTATGTCTTGCACACCATGGTGCGTGTGATGCGCGGAGGCGAAGAAGTCAAAATCTCCAAGCGTGCGGGCAGTTACGTTACTTTGCGCGACCTGATCGAATGGACCAGCAAAGACGCGGTGCGTTTCTTCTTGCTCAGCCGCAAGCCCGATACCGAATACACCTTCGACGTGGATTTGGCGGTGACCAAGAACAACGACAACCCTGTTTACTACGTGCAATACGCGCATGCGCGCATTTGCTCTGTGTTGGTCAACTCCTTCGGTTCCGCAAAAGACTTGGCGCACTCCATGGAAGAGCGAAGCCAAATGCTGTCCAAGGCCATAGAGGGTTTGGTATCAGCCGATCTGTCTACGCTAGACAGCGCCCCAGCGCAATCCTTGATGATGCTTTTAGCCAAATACCCTGACATGCTGAGCGCCGCGGCCCAAGACTTTGCGCCACATGACGTGACGTTTTATTTGCGAGAACTGGCCGCCGCTTATCACAGCTACTACGACGCCGAGCGCATCTTGGTGGATGACTCGCGGGTCAAGCAAGCGCGCTTGGCCTTGGTGGCTGCTACGGCACAGGTGTTGCACAATGGACTGGCATTACTGGGCGTGAGTGCGCCTGAGGCCATGTAATAGTTTTAGAGGCAGAGTCACGATGGCATTGAAACAACAACGCGGAAACACTTTGGTCGGCTTCATCATCGGCTTGGTGGTGGGTTTGACGGTGGCTTTAGGGCTGGCGATTTACGTCACCAAAATGCCGATTCCTTTTATGAACAAAGGACAGTCCCGCTCCAGCGATGCTGACAGCGCCGAAGACAAGAAAAACAAAGACTGGGATCCCAACGCACCGCTCTATGGAAAAAACCCCGCGAAGTCTGCAGACAAAGCCGATGGAGACACCAAGACGGATGGCAAGTCAGATACGCCTGTTAAACCTGAAGCCAAAACTGCAGACCCCATTGGAGACTTCGCCAAATCCAAACCCACAGAAAGTAAGCCGCTAGAGGTCAAATCGATCGAACCCAAGCCCACCGAAGACCCATCCGCCTCAAACGATCCCTTTATTTATTTTGTTCAAGCTGGCGCGTTTCGCACCGCAGACGAGGCCGAGACACAGCGCGCCAAGTTGGGCTTTTTAGGTCTAGACGCTAAGTTGAGTGAACGCGAACAAGGTGGTCGCACGGTATTTCGTGTGCGCGTGGGTCCTGTCGACAAGGTGGAAGCCGAACGCGTGCGAAGCAAGCTCGAGAACGCGCATATCGAATCCGCGATGGTGCGGGTGCAACGCTAATTTTTTTATACGGGGTAGAGATGAAACGTCGTGAATTTTCTGTGGCTGCAGTAGCAGCTTGCACATTGGGGCCATCTGCCCATGCCCAAGGCAATAAAAAACCCGAAGAGGGCATCGAATATGTATCGCTCGACAAGCGCGTACCTACAGAAGTGGGTGATGGCAAGGTCGAAGTGATTGAATTTTTTTGGTACAGCTGCCCGCATTGCAACGTTTTTGAACCAAGGTTTGCATCTTGGATCAAATCCGTGTCCAAAGATGTGGTTGTCAAACGTGTGCCGGTGCGTTTCCGCGAAGACTTTGAGGCCCAACAACGCGCCTTCTATGTGTGGGAATCTCTAGGCATGCTCGAGACGATGCACGGCAAGCTGTTCAATGCGATTCACAATGAAAAACAGAATTTGACTTCAGGCAATGCGTTGGCCGCCTGGGCCGGCAAGAACGGTTTGGCGGAGCAAAAGTTCTTAGAAACCTTCAACAGCTTCGGCGTCGCCACCAAGGCGCGCCGTGCCACCCAATTGCAAGAAGCATTCAAGGTGCAAGGTGTTCCAGCGTTGGGCGTGGCGGGGCGCTTCTATACCGACGGGTCTTTAGCAGGCTCCATGGAGCGCGCGTTACAAATCACGGACTATTTAATTGGTGAAGTACGCCGCGGACGCTGATATCATTCAGGCACTTACAGCAATATTCGTGCCTTGACTCATTTCCCCACTATTTTTCTCGTTTCTCTATTGGCGCTTCTGCCTGTTGCGGCGTCGGCAGAAAAAGCAGACCGCGACAAGCCGATGAATATCGAGGCTGACAATTGGGTGCACGACGAGCTGCGTCAAGTCAGTATCTTCACTGGACGCGCTGTACTCAACAAAGGCACCATGGTGATGCGCGGCTCGAAGATCGAAATTCGCGAAGACGCCGATGGCTACCAATACGGCATCATTCTGCCCGAGCCCAACAAACGCGCTTTCTTTCGCCAAAAGCGTGAAGGTGTCGATGAATTTGTCGAAGGCGAAGGCCTGCGCATTGAATACGACGGCAAAATCGACCGCGTCAAGTTGATCGAGAACGCTGAAGTGCGTCGCTACAAAGGCCCGATCTTGAATGACCAAATGATGGGCAAAATCATCACCTACGAAAACCTCACCGACGTCTTTACCGTCGACGGCCGCCCGACAGACGACAACGTGAACAAAACCGGTGGCCGTGTACGCGCCACCTTGGCGCCACGCAAAAAACTGCTGGAGTCGCGCTGATGGACATGCCCGTGAGCCGACTCGAAGCCCTCAACCTAGAAAAAACCTATGGCTCACGCACCGTGGTGCACGATGTGTCTATTGCTGTGCAAAAAGGCGAAGTAGTGGGCTTGCTGGGCCCCAACGGTGCAGGCAAAACCACATCGTTCTACATGATCGTGGGCTTGTTGCGGGCCGATTCGGGCAGTATCACCATCGACGGCAAGTCGGTGACGGATCTTCCCATCCACCGTCGTTCGCGCTTAGGCCTGAGCTATTTGCCCCAAGAAGCGTCGATCTTTCGCAAGCTCAATGTGGAAGACAACGTGCGTGCGGTGCTCGAATTGCAACGCGATGACAAAGACCAACCTCTGGGCGAAGCCGAAATTGAAAAGCGCTTGGTGGATTTGTTACAAGAGTTACGCGTTTTGCATTTGCGTAAATCACCGGCGGTAGCCCTGTCCGGTGGCGAGCGTCGTCGTGTAGAAATTGCACGCGCATTGGCCACGCAACCACGCTTTATTTTGTTGGACGAACCCTTCGCGGGTATCGATCCAATTGCGGTGATTGAAATCCAGCGCATCATTGGCTTCTTAAAAGCGCGTGGCATTGGTGTTTTGATCACCGACCACAACGTGCGTGAAACTTTGGGCATTTGCGACCACGCTTGCATCATCAGCGAAGGCCGCGTGCTGGCACAAGGCACGCCGCTTGAAATTATCGAGAACGCGGATGTACGCCGCGTCTATCTCGGCGAACATTTCCGAATGTGATGCAGGTCTGGCCATGAAGCAAGGACTCTCCCTCCGCGTCTCTCAGCATCTGGCCCTCACGCCGCAGTTGCAGCAGTCGATCCGCCTGCTCCAACTCTCCACCCTTGAGTTGAGCCAAGAGATCGAGCAAATGCTCGACGAGAACCCGTTTCTCGACAAAGAGTTTGAAGAAGCGCCACGCGAAGAATTCGGCATCGACAAAGCGGATACGCCCGTACGCGAAGAGGATGTCTCTAACGAAGCAGAAGCTGAGAGCCTGCGCGAGATGCCTTCGCTCGATGGCGGGATGTCTGAGATCACCGTCGACAACACAGCGAGTGATACCGAGCCCAGTGTTGACGGGATTGCCGAGAGTTGGGAAGGCGACGGCAGTGTGGAGTTCTCGCCCGATGACTCGGAATGGGGCGGCGACGCACCGGCTAGCAAAAATAACAATTCGTCCGACGAAGTGGCCGACGCCACCGAACTAGCGCGCAGCCAAGAATCGTTGACAGAACACTTGCATCGCCAAGCTTTAGGTTTGCGCTTGAGCGAGACCGACCGTGCAGCTTTGCGTTTCTTGATTGAAAACCTCAACGACGACGGCTACCTCGAAGACACCTTGCGCAGTTTGGCCGAAGGTTTGGGCGGTGACGACGAAGAGCAAATCGAAGAACTGGAGCACCGCTTTCAAGTCGCTCTGCATTTGTTGCAAAACCTAGACCCCGTGGGTGTGGGTGCCCGTAACTTAGCGGAGTGTTTGACGCTACAACTCAAAGCGCTGAACCCCAAAGGTGCGGACGCTTTGCAAGTGCGTGATGTGGCAGTGAAGATGTGCCATCAACCTATGGAAATGCTAGCCAAGCGTGACTTCAAACGCTTGGCGGTGTTGGTCAATGACAGCGAAGCCAATGTCAAAGTCGCGATTGCTTTGATCGCGCGGTTGGAACCTAAACCAGGCAGACGCTTTGCCGACGTTGAGCGCAATGTGGTGGTGCCCGATGTGTTGGTGACCCGTATTGGTAAAGCGTCTGCAACGCCAAAGTTTCGTGTAGCACTCAACCCCGATGTCATGCCGCGTTTGCGTGTGCACGACATTTATGCCAACGCACTCAAGGGGGGCAAAGGCGAGGCGCATGCTGGTTTACAACAACGCCTACAAGAAGCGCGTTGGTTTATCAAAAACATCCAGCAACGCTTCGACACGATTTTGCGGGTTAGTAATGCGATTGCTGAGCGACAAAAGAATTTTTTTATTCACGGTGAATTGGCGATGCGTCCGATGGTGCTCCGCGAGATTGCCGAAGAGTTGGGATTGCATGAGTCGACGATCAGTCGCGTCACCACCAACAAATACATGAACACGCCCTTTGGTACGTTTGAGTTGAAGTACTTCTTTGGCTCAGGCCTCGAGACCGATAGCGGCAACAACGCATCGAGCACCGCGGTGCGTGCCTTGATCAAACAATTTGTCGCTAGCGAGAACCCTAAGAAACCCCTCTCTGACAACCAGTTGTCTGAAATGCTCAAAGAGCAAGGCATTGAATGCGCGCGGCGCACTGTCGCCAAATACCGCGAAGCCCTGCGCATCGCCCCCACCACGCTACGTAAGTCTTTGTAAATGCAAACCCTACATTTGTTCCTGCCTTGTGCGGCAGGCGTTGAGACCTTTCTTGCGCAAGAGGTGCAAAGCATTTGCGGCATCACTGCAGACGATTTACGCGTTTTGCGTGCTGGTGTGATGGTGCGCGGTAATTGGCGTTTCGTGTTGTTGCTGAACTTGCATAGCCGTTTGGCGCAACGCGTATTGGTCGAAGTGGCTTATGCGCCGTACAGACAAGAGCAAGACTTGTATGCCACAGCAAGTGCGGTGGCTTGGGAACAGTGGTTCACTCCGAAACAAAGTTTCAAAATTGAAATCACGGCACAGCACAGCCCGCTTAAGAGTTTGAATTTCGCGGCTTTGAAAATCAAAGACGCGGTGGCCGATAGATTTCGTGAGCAGACGGGTGTGCGGCCTGACGTTGAAACGCGCTGGCCCGATGCGCGCATTTATTCCCATTTGACGCACGAACAACTCACGCTCTACATTGATACCTCGGGCGAGTCATTGTTTAAACGCGGTTGGCGCACCGACAAAGGCGACGCGCCATTGAAAGAAACCTTGGCCGCAGCGATGTTGGCCGCAAGCGGTTGGAGCCAAGGCGATGGATCGGCTAACAACCCCAACGGTTGGTGCGACCGAGGTATCCCCGTGTATGACCCGTGTTGCGGTAGCGGCACGATTGCGATTGAAGCTGCGCAAATTGCTTGCCGCATTGCACCAGGGGTGATGCGACGTTTTGGGTTCGAGAAACTTTTGCCTTTTGCGCCGCGCGAGTGGCAAGACCTATTGACCCAAGCCCGTGCCCAACAATGCGCGCCGCGTGCCAAAGTGTTTGGCAGCGATGTGGCGTTTCGTATGGTCGACTTTGCCGAACGCAACGCAGAGCGTGCCGGCGTGTCTAGCGCGATTGAATTTCGTGGTGGTGATGCGTTGCAGCGTATGCCACCGACTGAACATGCAGGTGTGATGTTGGTGAACCCGCCTTATGGCGAACGGATTGAAACTGCGGGAGTTGCTGGCCCTTCCGGTTCACGCGAGTCTGCGCAGACCCAAGACGGCGACTTCTTTGCGCAACTGGCGACGCACTGGAAAAAGAATTACGCGGGTTGGACGGCTTGGATGTTGACGCCGGATCTCAAGTTGCCGAGCCGTATGCGTTTCAAAGAGTCTCGCCGTGTGCCGATGTGGAACGGCCCGATCGAGTGCCGTATGTTCCGCTTCGATTTGCGCGCGGGCTCTATGCGTGACAAGCCTGCGCTTAAGTGACGGAGACCTCTTCCAAGTCGATTGTGTTGGACACGAATATCGTGCTCGACCTTTGGCTTTACTTGGATCCGGCTACGCCTGCTTTGCGCGAGGCTTTAACTTCTAAGCGTGTGGATTGGGTGGCTACGCAAGCGATGCGGGATGAGTTGGAGCGGGTGCTTGCTTATCCGCATATTGTTTTGCGTATGCACAAGGGCGGTTTAGTGGCGGAGGAAGTGTTGGCGCAGTTTGATCGGTTTGCGCGGGTAGTGCCAGTTGCTGATCGGGCTCCTTATGTTTGCAAAGACGCGGATGATCAGAAGTTTATTGATCTTGCTTGTGCTTATTCTTGTAGGCTGGTTAGTAAGGACAAGGCTGTTTTGACTATGCGCAATCGCTTGGCGCGTGTGAGCGTTTCAGTCGTTTCTCGGTTTGCTACTTAGGGTTTCACTTGCCATTAAAGTCATGTCGAGGCTTTTAGAAGTTGTAGCAAAGTTTGTAGTGCGTGCGCAATGGTCGCTTGGCGCACTGCAGCGCGGTCGCCGGTGAATTGCATGCGCTCGGTTTTGACCCATGCGGTTTCCGCGCCTAAGGTGGGGCCGGTGTCGCTTGGTACGCCCCATGCAAACCACACGGTGCCTACGGGTTTGTCTTTTGAGCCGCCCGTCGGCCCAGCAACACCTGTGACGGCGATGGAGACTTGTGCGCGCGAGTGGCGCAACGCGCCTAGTGCCATGGCTTGTGCGGTGGGTTCGCTTACTGCGCCGTATTCGGTAAGGATGGCGTTATCTACGCCGAGCATCTCGTGTTTGGCTTCGTTGGAGTAGGAGACAAATCCGCGCTCGAACCATTGGCTGGAGCCAGCCAGGTCGGTGCAGTAGCCTGCGATCAATCCGCCTGTGCAACTCTCTGCGGTGGTGAGCATCCAGCCGTGTTGCATCAAGGTGTCGGCAACTGAGTTGACCAATTGCGCGATAGCACTATGTGTGGAGGTTAATGAGGAGGTTGATTTGGTGTGAGGTTGTGAAGTGCTGTCTGTCATATGACTCTCCATAAAGCGATGACCAACAAAGTACAAAAGGCGGCGACAAAGTCGTCAAACAAGATGCCCCAACCGCCACGCCAACCGAATCCTTTAAAGGCTTGATCAGCCCAACGCACAGGACCGGGTTTGGCAATGTCGAAGTAGCGAAACAACACAAAGGCTGCGAATTGCGCGAGCCATCCGCATGGTGTGATGAGCCACAAGACCAACCAAAACGCAACTATTTCGTCCCACACGATGGCGCCCGGATCGACCACTCCTAAATGCCGTGCAGTGAGGGTACAGGCCCACCAACCAATCAGCGTGGATGCTCCTATGAGCAAACCAATTTCCATCGGCGAGAGCCACAGTTGGATCACTAAAAAAGAAGCCCATGCCCAAAGCGTGCCAACTGTTCCTGCGCCCAAGCGACTTAGGCCCGCGCCAAACCCGAGCGCTATGAGATGCGCTGGATGGGCTTTTAAAAATTGTTGATTCAACATGGACATCAAGCGAAATGGTCAAACGAAGCAAAGCGACGCGTGATAGGTTGTCCTTCGGGGTCCAGCACCACCAAGACTTGCGCTTCGGTAATACGACCGATACGTGTCACTGGTATATTGCTTTCCCACGCGGCAGCATGCACCATTTCTCGCTGGTGCACGGGCGCGGTGAAACACAGTTCGTAGTCATCGCCACCAGCCAGTGCGAACTCTATGCGTTTGTTCCAAGGTAGTTGCGCCAGTGTTGTGCTGATGCCAGCGGCTTGCGCTTCTTCGCCGAAAGTGTTGCTCTGTTGAAGCCAAGTGGTGTCGATTTGCGCGCCCACTTGTGAGCGCTGCAGGATATGGCCTAAGTCACCCAATAGCCCGTCGCTCACATCAATGGCTGCGTTGGCAATGGCGCGCAACGCAATACCTAATGCGATGCGCGGCGTGGGTATTTCCATGCGTGCACGCACTGCTTCAAAAGCTTTTGCATCTAAAAACTGTGTGCCACGAAATACTTCTAGCGCCAAGCGCGCGTCACCTAC
>CAIRQX010000050.1 GCA_903880855.1 uncultured Burkholderiales bacterium
AGAGGCTGACAGTGCAGTCAATTGAAATAGGGGTTTGTTTTGAAAACGCATGGCAGAACTCCTTAGGGTTTTAAAAATTGCAATAAAAAAACTGGGCTAAATATTGACACATATGAAAACGAAACATCAGACAACTGATTCCTTCAACTTTAAATCATGTCGCACGATGTCAAATCCTTGGTCGGTGTATTGCTTCCAACGGCTACGCGCATGTTGGCGGTCGGTATCGTCTAGGGTTACAACTTCAATCACGCGCGCAAACTGCTCGAACCCCGCACACACCTTGTCGCATAAATTTAACAATACATCGCGAGGGGTCAAATCATCCATCGCATCCAAGGTGCTAGCCAAATGCACGGGAGAGGCTTGGCGTAACGCCTGAGGGCTGTCCATCCTGCAATGCGCCAAAAATTCCAGCTGCGAGAAAGTCCACAAACTTTCATCCAATTGCGCCATTTGCTCTTGGGGCACCACCACTACCAATTTGGCATTTGCAGCAACCGCTTTGCGCAAAAGGCGGCACGCATAGGCCACCTTGTCAGGCGCGTTGAAATGGAAGGCAATTTCAGTCATCAGGCCTTGGTGCGCAGCAAGTAATGCAAGAGCAAACCTACAGGTCGTCCTGTTGCGCCTTTGGCGGCACCCGTTTTCCAAGCCGCACCAGCAATATCCAAATGTGCCCAAGGGAAGTCTTTGGCAAAGCGCTGTAAAAACTTAGCGGCTGTCACGGCACCAGCATCGCGCCCTGCAATGTTGGCCACATCGGCAAAGTTAGATTTCAAACCCTCTGCGTACTCTTCATCTAAAGGCAAACGCCAGCACAAGTCCATAGACTCTTCGCCCGCTTGCATCAGGGCTTGCGCCAAGTCGTCCGAAGGCGAGAACAAGCCGCTACGGACATGGCCTAAAGAAATCACACAAGCCCCCGTCAACGTCGCGATGTCGATCACTGCACGTGGCTTGAAACGCTTGGCGTAGGTTAGTGCATCGCACAAGATCAAACGGCCTTCTGCGTCAGTATTGAGCACTTCAATGGTTTGACCGCTCATGCTGGTGACGACATCTCCAGGTTTGAGTGCGTTGCTACTGGGCATGTTCTCGCAGGTGGGAATCAAGCCCACCACATTGATGCCGGGCTGCAAAGCCGCCAAAGCTTCAAAAGTGCCCAAAACACTAGCAGCGCCACACATGTCGAACTTCATCTCGTCCATGCCGGGGCCTGGTTTGAGTGAAATACCGCCTGTGTCGAAAGTAATGCCCTTACCTACAAGCACTGTGGGGGCTACGGTTTTGGCAGCACCTGCGTATTGCAAAACAATAAAGCGCAAAGGTTCGCTAGAACCTTGTGCCACTGCAGCAAAAGAGCCCATGCCGAGTTTTTCGACCTCTTTAGGCCCAAGCACTTGGCATTTGATGCGGGATTTTTTAGCCAAAACTTGTGCAGCACGCGCCAACATAGTGGGCGTTGCGTGGTTAGCAGGGCGGTTGCCCCACTCTTTGGCAAGTGCAACACCTTGGGACAAAGCAGTGGCGGTTGCAAATGCGACTTTTACAGCTTTAACTTTTTCAGCCGTTGGCAAACCCACTGTGACGCGTTTTAACAATGATGCTTTGGCAGACGGTTTGGTGGTCGTAAACACATAGCTGGCATCAGATACGGATTGCACCACCGCATGTAAGCGGTGTTGGGAGCCATCCGGCAAACACACCGCGATAGATTTTGGATTGACAGATTTCAAAGCTGCAACAGCAGCAGTGGTCGCAGTGCGCACAGAACGGGCAGAACCTTCTCCAGTGCTTACCAAAATCAGGCGCGGGGCTTTCACACCCTCTGCATGCCAAATCGACAACAGCTTGCCAACTGAGTCGTCTATGTCCGCATTGGCACGAGCCTTAGTGACTAATTGCGAAATCACATCGCGTCCGGGCTTAAAGTGGCTAGGCAAAAGCACCACCAGGGCATCGGAATTAAAACCAGCCGCAGCTTTCAAATCTAGGGTCTTGAGTTCAAAGTTCATAATTGCGTCTTTCCAATCCCCTGATGTTATTCCATTCTGCTTATCTAAAAGACATGCTTGAACGTGATTTCCTGCCAACACGAAAGGTCTCATGAAGACCTTTAGACGCCTTATTTTTGGGGAAGTTATCAATGCGGTGACTTTTGTGACCGTGGGTTTCTTAGCTTTGTTTTTCTTCTTCGACTTTGTCGACGAGATTCAGGGCATTGGTAAAAACAATGGCGCATACAAGTTAAAACACGCCTTAACGTTTGTGGCCACCTTGGTTCCTAGCCATTTGTACGAATTACTCCCTATTTCGGTGCTGATTGGCACCATCTTTGTGATGGCACGCTTTGCGCGAAGCTCTGAATTCACCATTCTGCGCACCAGTGGCTTAGCCCCCGCCATGGCCTTAAAAAATTTACTGGGTCTTGGCTTGGTGTTTGTCCTACTCACTTTTGCAGTGGGTGACTACCTGTCCCCTGCTAGCGACCGCTTCGGTCAATTGTTGAAATCACGTTACATGGGACAAATCACCGTCGGACTCAATGGTGCGTGGTTACGCGAGAAACAAGACGACAGAAGTTTTGCAGTGAATGTGGCAACACTCACACCAGAGGGGCAGCCGAGTGGCATTCGTATTTTTGAATTCAACAAAGAGGGCCAATGGCTAGCCCTAACCAAGGCCAAGTCTGGTTTAGTCTCCAACGACAGTTGGCAACTTATTGGTGTTGAGCGCAACGAACTCCAACGCCAAGGCACAGATGCCTCATTGAGTCGTAAATACAAAGATAGCGAAACTTGGCCTACGGGCATCACATCAGAAATGATTTCCGTTGCCTTACTCAAGCCAGACCGTATGGCCACCATCGACCTATTCCAATACATCCGCCACTTAAACGCAAACGGCCAAGCCACGCAACGATTCGAGATCGAGTTTTGGAAAAAAGTTTTTTACCCCATGAGTTGCTTGGTCATGGTGGTGCTCGCCCTACCCTTTGCCTATTTGCACTTTCGCTCTGGCAATATTGCTACGCATGTCTTCATGGGTGTTTTGGCTGGCATCAGTTTCTTTTTACTGAACAACGTGTTTGGTTACATCGGCAACATCAATAACTGGGCGCCTTGGTTTGCTGCTGCGGCTCCAGGCATGTTGTATTCGCTTGCTTCATTAGCCGCATTTGGCTGGCTCGTCTTACGTCAATAAGGTTTTATGCACGCGATTATTTTATTTGCCCACGGCTCACGCGATCCGCTTTGGCATAAGCCTATTCAAGCCGTTGCGCAACGTATTGTTGACCGCGATGCAAAAGCGCTTGTACGTTGCGCTTATTTGGAACTCACCGAACCCGATTTACTGCATGTGGCCAATGAACTTGCCGCAGCAGGCGCCACCAGCATGTGCGTGGTGCCTTTGTTTTTAGGTGTTGGTAAACACGCACGAGAAGATTTGCCAGTACTCATAGCGCAAGTAAAAGCGGCAAATCCCACAATAGCAGTGACCTGCCAACGCGCAGTGGGCGAGCAAGAAACCCTCCTCGATCTATTAGCTGAAATTGCGTTAAAAGGTGATGCATGAACCTCCACCAATTCCGTTTTGTCCAAGAAGCTGTTCGGCGCGACCTCAACCTCACCGAAGTCGCTAAATCGCTTCACACCTCTCAGCCTGGCGTATCAAAAGCCATCATCGAACTAGAAGAAGAACTCGGCATTGAGATTTTTGGCCGCCATGGCAAACGCCTCAAACGCGTCACCGAGCCAGGGCTCGCGGTGCTCAAAAGCATAGAAGTCATCATGCTTGAAGTGGGCAACCTCAAACGCATAGGCGAGCATTACAGCGACCAAGACAGCGGCACTTTGTCTATCGCCACCACCCACACCCAAGCGCGCTATGTGTTGCCCAACCCCGTAGCCCAATTACGCAAGAGTTACCCCAAAGTGAATGTGAGCTTGCACCAAGGTGCCCCCGCGCAAGTGGCGCAAATGGTCATAGAAGAAGTCGCTGAAATTGGCATCGCAACAGAATCGTTGATTGACTATCCAGAACTGGTCACGCTGCCTTGCTACGAATGGCAACACGTGTTGGTGATTCCTTCCGCCCACCCCTTAGCAAAAAAAACCGACATCACCTTGCTAGATTTGGCAGAAGAACCCATCATCACCTATCACCCGTCTTTCACTGGTAGAACACGCATCGACAAAGCGTTTGCAGCCAAGCATTTGAGTCCGCGCATTGCGCTGGAAGCGATTGACTCCGACGTGATCAAAACCTATGTTCGCCTGGGACTCGGCGTAGGCGTCGTGGCGGAGATGGCTGTGCGCGAAACTTTAGACGACGATTTGGTCGTGCGTCCTGCTGGCAACTTGTTCGGTCAAAACGTTACGCGCATCGCCTTCAAACGCCACGCTTATTTGCGCAATTTCGTATACGACTTTGCTGCGATGCTGAGTGAGAAGCTAGATAAGCCAATGATTTTGAAGGCTTTAGAGAGTTAAACCGAAGGCTATGTTGCGTTTTATTTAGTTTTTTCGCGTTTCTATCGATTGACGGTAGTTCATATGACAGGTAATACTAGAACGATCAGTTTATAAAGGAATTAAGTATGCAACGTAGGTTTGGTTTCGTAGCAGCTTTGCTAAGTGGTTTGTTGTTGAGTGTGGGTAGCAGTTGGGCCGCCTATCCGGAAAAAGCCATCAAATGGATCGTTCCTTACCCACCAGCGGGAACAACTGACGTTCTGGCACGCATCATTGCCCAATCTTTAAGCGAACGCTTAGGCCAACAAGTGATCGTTGAAAACAAGCCAGGTGGCGGCAACAACATCGGTACTGAGTTTGTCGTCAATTCGCCTGCAGACGGTTACACCATGCTGCTAGTGAACCCAGCAAACGGCATCAACGCTACGCTGTATAAAAAATTGAACTACAACTTCATTCGCGATATCACCCCCGTCGCAGGTATTGTGCGAACACCGAATGTGATGGTGATCACCAATAGTTTGCCGATCAAGAGCGTGGCCGAATTCATCGCTTATTGCAAAGCCAACCCGACCAAGGTCAACATGGCTTCATCCGGCAGCGGCACATCTGTGCATTTATCAGGTGAGTTGTTCAAATACATGACGGGCTGCCAAATGGCCCACATACCTTACAAAGGCGCAGGCCCTGCGTTAACCGATTTGATCGCTGGACAAGTGCATGTGTTGTTCGACAACCTGCCCTCTTCCGTTCCACATATTAAGTCAGGCCGCATTCGCGCGCTCGCTGTGACTTCAAAGAACCGCGAACCGTCCATGCCAGACACACCAACTGTGGGCGATACGGTGGCTGGCTATGAAGCCACGGCTTGGTTTGGTGTGGGTATGCCCAAGGGCGTTCCGCGTGAAGCCGTTGACCGCATCAACCAAGAAATCAACCGTATCTTGGCCGATCCCAAAATGCGCGAACGTTTGGCCGAACTGGGTGGCTTACCCATTCCTGGTACTCCCGAAGATTTCGGCAAAACCATTGCCTCTGAAACAGAGAAATGGGGCAAAGCTGTTGCTGCCTCCGGAGCTACCGCGGAGTAATGCAGCCATTTCAAGAGGCGATTGATTTCGCCTTCGCGCATGAGACGAGCTGGAGTCGTGAAAACCTAGACAACTTCGGCATCCACAAAGCTGATCCAGCCCCTTTTAACCAACTACTCGGCCCCGTGCATCCGCGCGGTGGCGTGAGTGGGGTTATCCATGTTGCAGGTGAAAAAGTGTGCGAATGGGGGGAACCCCATCGCGCAGACTTAACTTTCTCGATCGCCAAAACCTACCTCGCCATGCTCGCTGGCGTAGCACACGACACGGGTTTGCTACCCGATGTCCATGAACCAGTTCACCGCAGAGTTGCAGGCATCGGTTTCGAAGATGCACACAACGCACAAGTCACATGGATGCATTTGTTGCAACAAACCAGCGAATGGGAAGGTAGTTGTTTTGGCATTCCCGACCAAGTAGACCGTTACCGACATTTGCAATACCAACCCACTCCGCCCGTTGGTAAAAAAGGCGATGCACGACCTTTGCAAACACCCGGCAGCTATTGGGAATACAACGATGTGCGTATCAACCAGTTGGCGTTAGCGCTTTTGCATGTGTTTCGTCGTCCTTTGCCTGACGTGTTTCGCGAGACCATTGCCAAGCCTTGCGGAGTGAGCAACAACTGGAAGTGGGAGGGTTACCACAACAGTTGGGTAGAGATCGACGGAAAACGCATGCAGTCTGTCCCTGGCGGCACGCACTGGGGTGGCGGCATGTCTATTTCTAGCGCAGACCAAGCTTTGATGGGACAGATGTTGCTCAATGGCGGACGTGTGGGAGGAAACCAAGTGTTATCGCAAGCATGGGTGCGCAGCATGCACGCCCCCTGCGATATTGCCAACTGGTATGGCATGTTGGTGTGGCTCAACACCCAACGCGGTATTTGCAAAGGCGCTTCAGAGTCGAGCTACTTTTGTATAGGTGCTGGTTCTTCGTTTGTGTGGATCGACCCAGAAAATGAATTGGTCGCGGTTGTGCGCTGGATTGAGGGATCGCATATCAATGGGTTTTGTGAACTCGTAACTAAAGCGCTCAATATTGCATCTGCAACCAAGCCTTTTCCAAGCGCTTAACACTCACAGGCTGCGGAGTTCGTAACTCTTGCGCAAAAAAGCTCACGCGCAATTCTTCTAACAACCAGCGGTAAGCCAACATACGCTCATCGGTAACGCCTTTTCTTTCTGCCACCAAGCGCCAATATTTCTGTTCCCAAGATTTGAGTTCGGCCATCTTGCTGGCGTCGCGAGCGGGGTCTTCGCGCAATTTATCAAGGCGTAGAACTATGGCTTTGAGGTAGCGCGTGAAATGTTGCAACTGGGTGTATGGCGTTTCCAAAACAAAGCGCTTGCCCACCAAGCGTTGCAGTTGTTGGGCGCAATCGGCCACTGCATCAGGCTGCGCTTTGGTGTCTTTGATTTTTCGACTGGCTTGGGCAAATTCGAGCAAGACGTTGGATGCCATTCTGGCGATTTCGTTGGCAATCAAGGTTAATCGGCCACGGCCTTCTTCTAAGCGTTGTTGAAACGATGCGGCGTCTGTAGGTAACTGATCTAACAAAAACGCCCGCTCTAGCGCCAAATCCAAAATTTGTTGTTTGAGTTCATCGGCAGTACCACCGCCAGACCCGTCGTTGGCTTTACCGACCAACATATAAGTAACAGACATTTTTTGAAAGTCTGGCAAATTCTTTTCCAAATACTTGATGGCATCTTTGATTTGCAAAGCAAACAAACGTCGCAAACCTGCGCGGTGTTTGCTTGCCGCCATATCGGGTTCGTCAAATACCTCTATGCGCACCGCGTCACCCGTATCGACCAAGGCAGTAAAGCCCACCAAGGTTTGATCGCCTTGGTTAATTTCCATCAACTCTGGCAACTCACCAAACGACCAGTTGGTGAAAGTTTTTTCTGAGCTGCCTGCAGTGACTTGTTTGTACGGTGCATTACCCGAATGACTGCCGCTTACGAAGGCAAATTGCAAATCGCCACGATTGGAAGAAACCCGTTCCTCATCCGTCGACTCCTGCGCTTTAGGCATGGCTTCTTTCAACCCTGCCAAAGCCTGAAATGCGCCCCGCGCTTGCGAACCCCATTGCGATTTCAAGGCGCTCAGTTGTCTGCCTTGCGCGAGTTGACGCCCGTGTTCGTCGACCACGCGGAAGTTCATAAACAGGTGTTGCGCCAACATATCGGGTTTGAGATCCGCGCGTTTCAAATCCAAATTCGTTTCAGCCCTGACCAAGGTCAATACGGCATCCACCAAAAACCCGTTGCCAAATTTTTCATCTGTAATTAAAACTTGGGTAAAACGCTCTGCGGCATCAGGCAAAGGCACCAAACGCGCGCGCGGTTTTTGGTGCAAGGTTTTGAGGAGCGCCAGCACTTTTTGTCCCAGCATGCCCATCACCAACCAGTCGGCCCGCTCTTCGCTGACTTGGTTGAGCACATACAAAGGCACAGTCACGGTCATGCCGTCTTTGGCGTCACCCGGTTCGTGCAAATACTCGACCATGCAATCCACCCCGCCTAAGCGCACCGCGGCTGGAAAGGCTTGCGTAGTAATGCCTGCCGCTTGGTGGCGCATCAACTCTTCTTTGTTGAGCAGCAACAAATTGGGTTGACGTTTGACTTCTTCGCGGTACCAGCGCTCCAGTGTCACCAAGCTACATACATCGGCCGGCAACTGCTGGTCGTAAAACGCATAAATCAAAGCGTCGTCGACCAACACGTCTTGGCGTCGCGATTTATGTTCGAGTTCTTGCACCTCCTCAATCAAACGCTGATTAGCTGCCAAAAAGCGTAATTTGGTGTCCAACTCGCCTTCCACCAAAGCTTGTCGAATAAAGATGTCACGCGCGCCCGCTGCGTCGATCTTGCTGTAGCTCACCCGTCGGCCGTTGTAAACCACCAAGCCATAAAGCGTTGCGCGCTCCAGCGCTTTGACTTCGCCGGCTTTTTTCTCCCAATGCGGATCTAGCAATTGTTTTTTGAGCAAATGGCCACCCACATGCTCCAGCCACTG
>CAIRQX010000051.1 GCA_903880855.1 uncultured Burkholderiales bacterium
ACTATTTCATGAGCATCAAGAACCCCACCAACGACGCCTTCATCAAGAAGTGGTCGGACTACGCCAAGGCCAAGGGCATCGCGGGCCACAAAGACAAGCCTTTGACCAACGACCCGATGGAAGCGACCTACATCGGTATCAATATGTGGAAGCAAGCGGTCGAAAAAGCTAAATCTACAGACGTAGACAAAGTCATCGCAGCGATGGCAGGTCAAACATTCACTGCGCCTAGCGGCATCACATCGAAGATGGATGAAAAGAACCACCACTTGCACAAGTCAGTGTTCATCGGCGAAGTCAAAGCGGATGGACAATTCAATGTGGTCTGGAAGACGCCTGGTCCTGTCAAGGCCAAGCCATGGAGCCCATTCATCGAAGGCAACGACAAGAAGCCTGATGAGCCTGTGAAGAAGTAATTCGCTTTCTCCTTGGATCAAATTGGGGGAGGGCAGTGCTCTCCCCCTTTTTTATGGAAATTTGATGACTCGTTTTTTATCCGTAGTTTTGGCTAGTGTGATGTTTTGGACCTTTTTGGGGTCAACGTATGCATTAACACCAGAACAATCGCGTGCTCTGACCCATGGTGATGTCGACAGCCGAATTACGGCCTTGCAACAAGCCTTGGCCGCGCCCGATGAAAAAACTGCCGCTTTGTTACAAGCGATGGCAGATGATGCTGTGAAAGTCAGCGGACCCCAAGTATTTGTGATCCGCGATGGCAAAGCCTTTGACCCTGCAACTGGTCAAGAAGTCGCTATGCCTGCTAGTGCTGAGGATGTGATCAATAACAACCGCATGCGTGGCGAAATCGACTCGGCTCTGTCTGCGTTGCAGTTGTTGAGCCCTGATGTTGTCAAGCGCATTGACGCGGTGAAGTTGATGCTTAAAGAGCCAGACATCACCAAATTACCCATGCTTGAAAAAGCGCTGTCAAGTGAAGCCGATAACGCGGCCAAAGCCCTCATGTTGCTAGCACGTGCTGCGATCATGATTAACAGCGACAAGTCCCAAGAGCGATTGAACGCTGCCAAAGCGCTCGCGCAAAACCAAACGCCAGATACGGTTCTCTTGTTGAACCAACGTTTGAGCCAAGAAGACAACAAAGAAGTGCGACATCAAATTGAGTCTTCCTTGCGCACCATCCAGTCTGCTTTGGGTTTCGGAGAAAAACTAGGGGCTTTGTTTACCGGAATTAGCCTTGGTTCTATTTTGTTATTGGTGGCATTGGGTTTAGCCATCACCTACGGCTTGATGGGCGTGATCAACATGGCCCATGGCGAGTTGATGATGATCGGTGCCTATGCCACCTATGTGGTGCAAATACTATTTAGACAATATCTACCTGCAGCTTTTGATTGGTATTTGTTGGTGGCTGTGCCTATCTCTTTTTTATCTGCTGCCTTGGTGGGCGCAGTATTGGAACGTTTGGTACTCAAACATCTTTACGGCAGGCCGCTAGAGACACTGTTGGCTACTTGGGGTATCAGTTTGGTTTTGATGCAAAGCGTGCGAAGTCTATTTGGTGCGCAAAACGTTGGTGTTGAAAACCCTTCGTGGATGAGTGGTGGTGTGCAGCTACTTTCCAACCTGTCACTACCCTACAACCGTTTGGTCATTATTGGTTTTGCGTTATTTGTTCTGTTGGGCATGGCTTTGCTCATTAGCAAAACCCGATTGGGTTTGTTTGTGCGTGGAGTCACGCAAAACAGACCCATGGCTTCTGCTTTGGGTGTACACACTGCGCGCATCGATACGTATGCGTTTTCATTAGGTTGTGGCATTGCTGGCTTAGCAGGTTGCGCCTTAAGCCAAATCGGCAATGTGGGCCCTGACCTTGGGCAAAACTACATCGTCGATGCGTTTATGGTGGTGGTGCTTGGAGGTGTTGGTCAACTCGCAGGTACGGTCTACGCTGCAATAGGCTTAGGGCTCATGAATAAATTATTAGAAGGCTTAGCAGGGGCGGTCCTCGCAAAAATTGCAGTGTTGGTGTTCATCATCATCTTCATCCAAAAACGCCCACAAGGGTTGTTTGCGATGAAAGGTCGTAGTGCCGAGGCTTGATATGACTGCTACCAACACTATCCAACTGCCCTCAGCACCAGCGCTTTTAAGCCCAGCTGGTTGGACATTCTTTTTAGCAGCGGTCGTCTTGCTGTGCGGACTGGTGCCAATATTTAATATCTGGTTACCAGTCGACAGCTTTTTCCATGTGAGCGACTACGCGGTGGCTTTGGTTGGAAAAATCATGTGCTACGCCATTTGCGCTTTGGCTATGGATTTAATTTGGGGCTACACCGGCATCTTGTCGCTTGGCCATGGATTGTTCTTTGCGCTAGGCGGTTACATGATGGGTATGTACCTCATGCGCCAAATCGGCACCGACGGCAATTACAAAAGTAATTTGCCAGACTTCATGGTGTTCTTAGACTGGAAGACTTTGCCTTGGCATTGGAGTTTTAGCGATAGTTTCATTGCTACGCTGTTTTTGATTATTTTGGTGCCTGGCGTTTTGGCATGGGTGTTTGGTTACTTTGCTTTTCGCTCGCGTATCAAAGGGGTGTATTTCTCCATCATCACCCAAGCACTGACCTTTGCTGCCATGTTGCTGTTCTTTCGCAATGAAACAGGGTTTGGTGGTAACAATGGATTCACCGATTTCAAACGCATCTTGGATTTACCTATTGCAACGCCCTTGATGCGCATGACCTTGTTTGTTTTGACTGCTGTTACCTTATTGGGCTCTTTCTTGTTCGCCCGTTGGTTGGTGCAAAGCAAATTTGGACGCGTTTTACAAGCAATCCGTGATGCGGAGAGCCGTGTGATGTTCTCGGGTTATTCACCCACACCCTACAAACTCACAATTTGGGTCATCTCTGCTGTGATGTGCGGCATTGCTGGTGCTTTGTATGTTCCGCAAGTCGGCATCATCAATCCCAGTGAAATGAGTCCTGCCAATTCAATCGAAATGGCGGTATGGGCTGCAGTCGGTGGGCGCGCCACATTGATTGGCCCCATCGTGGGTGCATTCTTGGTCAATGGCGCAAAAAGTTGGCTCACTGTGACAGCACCTGAGTTTTGGCTTTACTTTTTGGGCGCCTTGTTTATTGGTGTGACCTTGTTCTTGCCGCAAGGCGTTGTTGGCTTTTTACAAAAATTATTCAGCAAACGTCAGACAGAGGACACACCATGACCCCCGATCTGTTTGAAAAGGGTGCTGAGCGTCTTGAATCGCATAAGGCAAAACTATCAACTGAAGTTACTTCTGGAGATAGAGGCGCTAGTTATGGACGGATACACGCCAGTGGCGAGTTAGACACGACGCATGGAAGAATCTTGTATTTAGAAGATGTCAATGTGAGTTTTGATGGTTTCAAAGCAATCAACCACTTGTCCCTGGATATCGCCCCCGGAGAGTTGCGCTGCGTCATTGGTCCTAATGGTGCTGGTAAGACCACCATGATGGACATCATCACGGGTAAAACCAAGCCCGATTCGGGACAAGTCTATTTTGGCAGCACGATTGATTTGCTTCGCCATAATGAACCTGAAATTGCGCAATTAGGCATTGGGCGTAAATTCCAAAAGCCCACTGTGTTTGAACATTTAAGTGTGTTTGAAAACTTAGAACTAGCGCTTAAAACCCATAAGGGTGTAGCGGCTTCCATGTTTTTTAAGTTAGATGGTGTGCAATCTGACCGGCTACGCGAAGTGCTAGAGACCATCCATCTCACCCAAGACATGCGTCGCCAAGCGGGTAATTTGAGCCATGGTCAAAAACAGTGGTTAGAAATCGGCATGTTGCTGATGCAAGACCCCAAACTGTTGTTGTTAGATGAGCCTGTAGCTGGCATGACTGACTTTGAAACCGAACGCACCGCAGAGCTTTTTTTGTCGCTCAAAGGTAAACACTCTTTGATGGTGGTCGAACACGACATGAGTTTTATCAACACCATCTCAGACATTGTCACCGTGTTGTGCGACGGCTCTGTCCTCGCGCAAGGTACTTTGGCGCAAGTGCAGGCTGACGAGCGTGTGATTGAAGTGTATTTAGGCCGATGAATTCAAAGTTACAGACTATGTCACTGCTTCAAGTTTCTAATATCAACCAATACTACGGTGGCTCGCATATCTTGCGTGACGTAAGTTTTCAGGCGCGCCTTGGGCGCATCAGCGTTTTATTAGGTCGTAATGGCGTGGGTAAAACTACGCTATTGAAGTCACTTATGGGCGCTGTGCCGATTCGCAACGGCAGTATTACGTTTGATGGGCAGTCGATTGAAAAATCAGCTCCCTATGAACGCGCCCGCGCTGGCATTGGTTATGTGCCCCAGGGCCGTGAAATATTTGCGCGATTGACGGTGGAAGACAACTTGCGTATGGGGCTTGCAACGCGTCCTTCTGGCACAGATATTCCAGCAGAGTTGTTTGAGTTGTTTCCCGTCTTGAAACAAATGTTGCATCGCCGCGGAGGTGACTTGTCTGGTGGCCAACAACAACAACTTGCGATTGCGAGGGCCTTGGCATCTGGCCCCAAATTGTTGGTGTTAGATGAGCCAACTGAAGGGATTCAGCCCAGCATCATCAAAGACATTGGTCGTGTCATTCGTATGTTGGCCGGACGTGGCGATATGGCCATTTTGTTGTGCGAGCAGTACTACGACTTTGCGGAAGAATTGGCAGACGACTATTTGGTGATGGAGCGCGGTGAAGTTATCGCTGCGGGTCTTGGTAGCGAGATGCAAAGCCAAGGTATTCGGCAATTGGTATCTATTTAAGCCTACATGGCCCAAATGCGTGGGGGCGCATTTTTTATCTCCCACAAGCCAGTGCGCCAAGCGGCCCATACAGCGCGAAACAAGATTTGCGTTGGTTCAACCAAAGGCGATAGAGCGCGCATCACCACAACGCGCGGATGTGGTGATGTCACACCCGCAAACACTCCTTCGGTCTGATTACTCACTACATCACGTGCAAGTGATAGAGCAAGGTCTCTCTTGTCACGTGTCATATCGCTACCGGTGGCAAAGACCAAGGTAGCGGTGCAACGGTGATTAGCAAGCCCTAAAGGACCAGACATTAGGCGCTGGTCATTGGCATCGAGCAATCCGCGCTCTAACCAAATGTTTTTGATCTCCATATGTTGCTGCAACTGGCCTTGCTCAAATGGCAGCGATGCCGTGGGAAGGCCTAAGGCAGTGATGTCCCAAGCGATTAATTCGCCGCCAGCGTCGATGTCAAAACATACTTTGTTTAAACCTTGGCAATTGTTATAAGCGATGGTCTCTAGTGGTAACCATTCGAGCCTAGCGTTTTGGCATACCTTGGCGACTACCTCTTGAGAAGCTAAACCTTTTTCTGTGCGATAAAAGCGCGTAGCACCAGGTGTGGTTATCAATGCGTGTGCTTGCGGGTTCACCGTCAGGCGGATATCAATGCGATCCCCACCTACCAAACCACTGGGTGGATGAACCAATACCGTATGGCATATCTCCGGGCCTTCTGGATACAAACTTTTAAGAACTCGCAATGGACCGTTATGCACGTGCGCGACATCTGTTCGGTCTGCTTTGCGTTGGTAATCTAGCTGCAATGCAGCGTGCCAGCCAGTCATAAAAGGTGCTTCATATCAAGAGATGTTATACATGAGTAATACTGAGATCAACTTTTCGTTTTTTGACTGAGGTGTACCTTACTGTTAAGTTTCAATTTGGTGCAACACATCCAGTTTTGGTGCATGGTTATGGCCAATCGAGCTTACAAAGAGGTGCCAGCACAGTGCGCGAGCGGCACGATCCATGCTTAAAGAGAGTACCCCCTAGTTGAAAAGTGCGGAGTTCTGATGAGCAGCCCAATATTTAATGAGATGAGCGACGCGCATGGCATCTCCCGCCCCCATTACCAAGCCTTCGACAACTGGCTCAAAGGAGTGTCAGCAGATACCGTGCAGGTCAAGCAGACCGAGGCCGACTTGATCTTCAGGCGAACCGGCATCACGTTTTCACTCAACGGCGATGAAGGAGGCACCGAGCGACTAATACCTTCCGACCTGATACCACGCATCATCCACGGCAAAGAATGGGCGCATCTGGAACGAGGTCTGGTGCAACGCGTAAAAGCAATCAATATGTTTTTGCACGATGTCTACCACCAACAGTTGATTTTGAAAGCCGGATTGATACCCGCTGAACAAGTGCTTGCTAATGCGCAGTTCATGCCAGTGATGCTGGGCTTGGATTTGCCGCACCAGATCTACGCGCATATTGCCGGTGTGGATATCGTGCGGCATTCAGACGGTGATTTTTATGTGTTGGAAGATAACTTGCGCGTGCCATCGGGTGTCTCCTATATGCTGAGCAACCGTTTGCTGATGATGCGATTGTTCCCAGATTTATTCCGTCGTTATGCGGTGCGTCCGGTCGAGCATTACCCGGCGCTGCTGTTGCAAACCTTGCGCTCGGCCAGTTGGGTAGACCAGCCCACAGTTGTGCTGCACACGCCGGGGCGTTTCAACAGCGCGTATTTCGAACATGCGTTTTTAGCCAAGCAAATGGGCATAGAACTGGTCGAAGGCTCGGACCTTTTTGTGCGCCAAGGCAATGTGTATATGCAAACTACCGAAGGCCCGCAGCAGGTTGATGTCATCTACCGCAGGGTGGACGATTTGTACATGGACCCTTTAAGTTTTGCACCAGACTCACTCATTGGTGTGCCCGGGCTGGCATCGGTCTACCGCCAGGGCAATGTGGTGATTGCCAATGCGCTGGGTACAGGTGTAGCGGATGACAAATCAATTTACCCCTATGTGCCGGACATGGTCCGTTTCTACTTGAGCGAAACACCTATTTTGAACAACGTGCAAACCTGGCAATGCCGCAAGCCAGACGAGTTGTCTTACGTACTGGCGAATCTGTCGCAACTGGTCGTCAAAGAAGTACACGGCGCAGGCGGTTACGGCATGTTGGTCGGACCCACTGCCAGCAAATCGGAAATAGAGAGTTTTGCCAAACGCTTGAAAGCGCAGCCGTATAACTACATTGCGCAGCCCACGCTCAGTTTGTCCGCTTGCCCGATTTTTGTGGATCAGGGCATTGCGCCGCGCCATATCGATCTGCGCCCATTTGTACTCATGGGCAAAGAAACGCGTATCGTGCCTGGCGGTCTGACGCGCGTGGCTTTGCGCGAGGGCTCGCTGGTGGTCAATTCATCCCAAGGTGGTGGTACCAAAGACACCTGGGTGCTGGAAGATGAGGAGGCGCTCTAATGCTATCAAGAGTAGCGGCTCAACTTTATTGGCTCTCGCGCTATTTGGAGCGTGCCGAAAACATGGCGCGTATCTTGGAGGTCGGTCAATCATTCGCTTTGCTGTCTACGTCTGACAGCAGCAGCGCCGCGCCGGAGATGGTGAGCGAGCCGCTTGTCATCACCGACACGTTGGCAGCGTTCGAGGCTACAGCGCGGCCCATGCGCTCAGACCAAGTAGCGCAGTTTCTGGCCTGGGATCCGGACCACCCCTCATCCATTTTTAACTGCATACAGTCCTGCCGCGAAAACGCGCGCTCAGTGCGCGGCGCTATGACGGTGGAAATGTGGGAATGCATCAACGACACCTGGCTGGAGTTGCTATCACGAAAAAAGAAAATCAAAGGCCCGGATCACATGGTCGACTCCACTTTCTTTGAATGGATCAAGCAACGTTCGCACTTATTTAGGGGCGTGACTTTTGCGACGATTCAGCGCGACCAGCCCTACCACTTCATACGACTGGGTACATACCTAGAGCGCGCCGACAATACCGCGCGCATACTGAGTGTTAAGACTCAAGTAGAACAGGCCGAAAGCAACGATCTGGTGGACGACTATTACCGCCTAGGTGCGGTGCTGCGTTCGGTCAGTGCCCTCGAAGCCTACCGCGACACCTACCGCGATGCCATTGATACAGACCGCGTGTCCGAGTTACTGATCTTCAACCCTCGCGTGCCGCGTTCGCTGCATTTTTGTCTGGATGAAATCGCCAATATATTGAAGCAATTGCCTCAGCAAACTGGCCGTGAGGCGCGCAAACGCTGCGCGAACCTCCTGACAAATCTGAAATTCGGTAGCTTGAGCGAGGTTTACAACAGCGGTCTGGAAAACTACCTAGAACTGTTTGTCAAAGAAAATATTTCGCTGGCCCAAGCGGTGCAAACCGATTACCTGGAGTCCATCGCATGAAATTACAGGTATTTCACGAAACCAGTTATCGCTACGAGCAGCCGGTGCGCCGAAGCATTCAAATGTTGCGCATGACCCCGGTTAAAACCCATCGCCAAAACGTGTTGAACTGGCAGCTGGATCTGCCAGGAAAAGCAACGCCTTGGACAGATGCCTATGGCAATCTATGCCATTGCTTGGTATTAGAAAACGCCAGCCAGGACATTGTGTTGCGCGCGCGCGGTAGCGTGGATTTGATCGAATCTGACCAGGGTGAGCCCGAAGGCCAGGTGCCGCACGCTGTGTATTTGCGCGCCACGACGCTGACCCGTGTAGATGCGTCGATTCAAAACTTTATTGAACCCTTCCGCTCGTCGGTCAAATCGCGACCCTATATGGCTTTACACGATGTGATGCTGGCTTTGCTGGAGCGCATGCCTTACGAGACCGGCATTACGCACGTGGGCGACTCAGCGGTGCAGTCATTCGCCAAGGGCAAGGGCGTGTGTCAGGACCACACGCATGTGTTTTTGGCGTGTGCACGCTTTCTTGGTGTGTCTTCGCGCTACGTCAGCGGTTATTTGCATTCGGCAGAAAACGAGCAAGTCGCTAGCCACGCATGGGCCGAGGCCTGGGTGGGCGGACGTTGGATTGGCTATGACGTCAGCAACTCGAGTGATGCAGATAGAGGCCACATTAGATTGGCGCATGGTTTGGACTATGAAAGTGCCAGTCCGGTGCGCGGAATGCGCATTGGCGGCGGCAATGAGACCATGCACAGCTTTGCAAAAGTAGAATCCGATATCTACGATCAACAATAAGGCAAGGCATGACTTACTGTGTTGGTATGGTGCTCGACGAAGGACTTGTGTTCGCCTCAGACTCGCGCACCAACGCAGGCGTGGACCATGTGTCCACTTTTTGCAAAATGACGGTTGTCGAAACGCCAGGCCAAGGCGTTATCGTCATGCTCAACAGCGGCAACCTAGCGACTACGCAGCAAGTGGTCAGCCGCATCAAGCAGCATGCTGTGGACGCTGAAAAACCATTGACTGCGCACGCGTCCATGTTCGCTGTTGCAGAACTGGTGGGGCGTGAATTGCGTAAATCCATTCTCACCACCATGAACGAAGCGCCTGAGCAAAGCGATGTGGATTTCACTGCTACGTTTCTGGTTGGCGGCCAGGTCAAGGGCGAAGCACCTCGTTTGTTCATGGTCTATCCGCAAGGTAATTTCATAGAGTCCACAGCGGATACGCCTTTTTTTCAGATCGGCGAGAGCAAATACGGCAAACCCATCCTGGACCGCGTTATTCAACCCGGTATTAGTATGTCGCAGGCCATCAAATGCGCCTTGGTATCTTTTGACTCGACTATCAAAAGTAATTTGTCGGTAGGTCTGCCTATCGATGTCGCGATGATCAAAACTAATGATTTGCAAGTGACCAAACGCCACCGCATTGACTCTGAAGATACCTACTTTAGAGATTTACGCAGCAGTTGGAGCCAGGGTCTGCGTCAGGTGTTCGGGCAATTACCCGATCCGCATTGGCTGAAGTAAGCTGTGAACTAGGTTCGCTACCTTGGAATTAGCGTGTCAATAATTTAAGGCCCAATAAGAATCAAAGCTTTTGAATACAGCGAATAGCTTGTGAAACTTCCATTTCTGTTTTGATTTCCGCCTGCTTTGCCAGGTCATTTAAATCGGTCAACACACCATTATCTAAACCATCTTGTGCATCCCCGATACGAGCGGACATATGGGAGTAACAAGCCGCCGCTACTCCGATGGCTTGCAGCATGTCAAGGCCAACTTTGCCTGCATTGTCTTTGCCGCCTCCGGCGTCGTTAAAAAAGACTGCTAATGGCTTTTCGCGGACATCGACCACAAACCCTGCGGCCGAGCGCCCACCATGTGAGCCTGTGACAACGATAGTGCCTGCGTGGGATGAATCGATCAGGGCAACGGAATCAAGAAGTGTGATGGCTGTTAGCTTAGAAGACATATTCAAGTTAATTTTGTTAACCATGCAGCGCCACGCACTCCAGAAGAGTCGCCGTGCATCGCTTTTAAGACGGGCGTTGCAATAGGCTTGGTAAATGTATAGCGAATGATTTCACTGGGAAGTGCTTGATAAATTTCATCGACATTGCTCATTCCACCACCCAGAACAATGCAATCGGGGTCCAGCACATTCATCACGCTAGCGAGTGCGCGCGCTAAGCGATTGACATATCTGTCAAAGCTCCTTTTGGCCTCTAAATCACCAGCGCGCATGCTATCAATGATGTGCTCAGCTTTCAGTTGCTCGCCAGTATGGCGTGCATGGTCAAGTGCGAATGCAGTGCCGCTGATCCAAGTTTCTTGACAACCTACTTGCCCACACCAGCAGGGTGCTGCTTGAATTTCTTCTGCGCTAGGCCATGGCAGTGGGTTATGTCCCCATTCACCTGCAATACCGTTTTTACCTGTCCATGCTTTGCCATTTATAGCAACACCGCCGCCACAGCCTGTTCCAATAATGACTGCAAAAACTACCGTACATCCTTTCGCAGCGCCGTCCACTGCCTCGCTTACCGCTAGGCAGTTGGCATCGTTTTGCAGATGGATCTGACAGCCAAGGCGTTGTTGCAAATCTTGTTGCAAAGGTTTGCCATTCGTGACGACTGTGTTGGATCCACGAACCAATTGCGTGGCTGGGTCTAAGCACCCTGGAATGCCAATCCCAATCGCAAGGGGGCGCTCTAGATCTTGATGCACTAATGTTTTGTCTACCAAGGCGCAGATGGCATCCAATATTGCAGTGTAGGAGTGCTGGGGTGTCTGTGCCCTATCTTTATAGGTAACACCTTCAATAGGGTCGACGACCGCTATTTCTATTTTGGTACCACCTAAATCAATGCCGATCAGGGATTGCATTTGCACCAATGTCTGGAATACTTTTAAAGGTTTTGTCTTCCCACTCCACCACATAGGGGGGAGCAGGCACTTCAGCTGTTTGCCCACGAACGGTCATGCTGCGGGTGCGTAGTTGGGGATGTGCAATCAAATCAGAAACCGAATTGATGGAGCCAAAAGCAGTTTGTCCGAGCTTGAGTCTTTCAATAGCGTCTGCATAGGTCAATTGGCTGAATATGTGTTGAATCAAACCATCTAACTCTTGGCGGTGACGCACCCGATTCGCATTGTTATTAAAGCGCGCGTCTGTTGCTAGTTCAGCTTGGTTTAAAAAAGATTGGCAAAACTGGCTCCACTCACGTTCATTTTGAATCGATAGAACAATCTCGCGGCCATCCGAACACGTGAATGCGCCATAAGGCGCAATGCTGGGGTGTTTCAAGCCAACCCGTTCTGGCGCACCTGAACCATAGCGCGCTTGCAAATAGGGCACTGCCATTAAGTCGGCGGCTGAATCGAACAAAGACACTTCGACTCTGCTACCCACCCCAGTACGTTCGCGTTGGAGCAATGCTTGCTGTATGCCTATGAGTGCGTTCATGCCTGCAGTGATGTCGCAGATAGACACGCCAATGCGACCCCAGGGCCCTGGTGCTCCACTGACAGCGACTAAGCCACTTTCTGCTTGTACTAATAAGTCGTAGGCCTTGAGTTCATGCAGGGGACCGCTTGTGCCATAACCAGAAATGTCGCAAGTGATCAGTCGAGGATGCCGTTCTCTTAATGTCGTAGAGCCAAAACCCATGCGTTCAGCCGCACCAGGTGCGAAATTTTGTATAAACACATCCGCAGTCTCTAACAACTTGGCGACTTGTTCTCGCGCAGACTTTTCGCGTAAATCAAGTGCAAGTGATTCTTTGCCACGGTTTATCCATACAAAATAGGAAGACTCACCAAAGACAGCCTTGTCATAGCCTCTGGCAAAGTCACCTTCAGGACGCTCGATTTTGATGACGCGTGCACCTGCATCAGCCAATCTGCTGGTGCAAAAAGGGGCGGCAACCGCCTGTTCTAGGGCAACGACTAACAATCCATCTAAGGGTTTGCCGATTTTTGTGCTGTTAACCATGAGTGATGGGTGTAATTAGGTGGCGGGGTGGGTAAATAAGAAGTGACAAAGGGTGTGGTTTTTTTAACAATCCTATTGTCTTATTTTTAAGTGTAAAAGGGGATGCCATGAAAATGCTGACGAAACTCTTAGGCGCAATGCTACTGGCTTACTGCTGTGTGGGCTATGCCAAGCCTCCTGAACCTTATCCCAACAAAGCGATCACTTTGGTCGTGCCTTTTGCTGCCGGTGGGCCTACCGATGTTGTGGCGCGCATGCTTGCGATCCCCATGGGGCAGTCTTTGGGGCAAACGGTGTTGGTGGAAAACGTCAATGGTGCAGGGGGAACGATTGGAGCCAGCAAAGTAGCCCGAGCGGCACCTAATGGGTACACCATCTTTTTGCACCATATGGGCATGGCTACTGCTCCGGCGCTCTACAACAAGCTAAGTTATGACCCTTTGACTGATTTTGAATACATCGGGCAAGTGCTTGACGTGCCTATGACTTTGGTGGCGCGTAAAGATTTTCCAGCCAATAACTTACAAGAACTAATTGCCTATATCAAAGCCAATCAAGACAAAGTCTCTTTGGCGGATGCTGGTTTAGGCGCCGTATCCAATTTGTGCGGGTTGTTATTTAAATCGTCGATTGGCGTCAGTATCACCACGATCCCTTACAAAGGGACTGGTCCGGCCATGAATGATTTATTGGGAGGACAGGTGGATATTTTGTGCGACCAAACCACGCAAACTATGCCAATGATCAAAGACGGACGGCTGAAAGTATTTGGAGTCACAACCCTGAAGCGTTTAGCTGCTTTGCCCAATCTTCCAACGCTTGATGAGCAAGGATTAAAAGGATTCGAGGTCAAAGTCTGGCATGGCATGTATGCGCCTAAAGGCACACCAGCGCCTGTGTTGAAAAAAATCAATACCGCATTGCGTGTCGCGTTATCTGACGCGGGCATACAACAACGATTAACAGAGTTGAGCTCGGACATTCCTGCCGCCAACAAAATTACTGCTTCGGGTTTGCAAGAGCACTTGAAGTTGGAAATCAACAAGTGGGGACCTGTTATTCGCAAGGCAGGTGTTTCAGCAGACTGAGTTATGCAAAGTTCTGCGATAGACCCACACACCTTGGCGCATTTACAAACATGGCAGGGGCATACTGAATCTTTAGAAGACCAAATAACCGTCGCACCAGTGCGAGCGCTAAGTTCTACTTTAGACCGCAATGATCCTGACCCAGTAATTGGAACCGAGTTACCGCCGTTATGGCATTGGTTGTATTTTTTGCCACACCACGCCCAAAGCGAAATAGGCGCTGATGGCCATGCAAAGCGGGGTGGATTTTTGCCTCCAGTGCCATTGCCTAGAAGAATGTGGGCAGGTGGACGTTTGCAATGGCATGCCCCCTTAAAAGTGGGCGACGTTGTTAAACGTATTTCGACCATTACTTCGGTGACCCACAAAGCCGGGCGGACAGGAGATTTGTTATTTGTGGTGGTGAAGCACGAGATACATAACACCTTAGGTTTGTGTGTCAGCGAAGAACACGACATCGTGTATCGACCTGCTGCAACAAAGGGCGAAAAGGCTCCACTTCCAATGCCTGCGCCACAAAAGGTCCAATGGCACCGTGATGTGATGCCTGATGCAGTTTTGTTATTCCGTTATTCAGCGCTCACCTTCAATGGACACCGCATTCATTACGACCGCAGTTATGTGACCGAAGAAGAGGGTTATCCAGGACTTATCGTGCACGGACCGCTTATTGCCACATTGCTGGTGGACTTGGTAAGGCGAAATACCGATCGCAAAATGCATTCCTTTGAATTCAAGGCGCTGAGGCCAACTTTTGAATGTGCAGACAGTCGTATTTTGCGTGTCAGTGGTCAGCCGCAACAAGATGGCAAGACAATTGCCCTTTCAGCGCAAGACCACGAGGGTTGGTTGACGATGCAAGCAACTGCTGTCTTAATTTAATTTTTATCGAATCCATGAAAACCCAAATCCCAAATCGAGACAACCACCAAGAATTACGCGACGCATTGCGACAGATGTGCGCGCAGTTTGATTCAAGCTATTGGCAAAAGGTGGATGAAGCGCGTGCATATCCTGAAGCCTTTGTAGAGGGCTTGACTAAGGCAGGTTGGTTGGCGGCATTGATACCCACTGAATTTGGTGGCTCTGGCCTTGGCTTGGCTGAGGCCTCTGTGATCATGGAAGAGATTAATTTCTCTGGAGGTAATGCAGGTTCTTGCCACGGCCAGATGTACAACATGGGGACTTTGCTAAGACACGGGTCACAAGCCCAAAAAGAGTTGTATTTGCCCCAAATCGCTGCTGGTGCATGCAGGTTGCAGTCTATGGCGGTCACAGAGCCAACGACTGGCACTGACACCACGCAACTCAAAACCACTGCGGTTAAAAAAGGCGACCGCTATGTCGTCAATGGTCAGAAGGTTTGGATCTCACGTATTCAGCATTCAGATTTAATGATTCTGTTAGCCCGCACCACACCATTGGCACAAGTCAAGCGTAAGAGCGAAGGCATGTCGGTTTTTATCGTTGACATCCAGCAAGCCTTGGGTGGTGGAATGACAGTCAAGCCGATTCGTAATATGGTGAACCATGAAACCAATGAGGTGTTCTTTGATAACTTAGAGATACCAGCAGAAAATTTAATAGGTGAAGAAGGGCAAGGCTTTCGCTATATTTTGGATGGCCTCAATGCAGAACGCACGCTTATTGCTGCAGAGTGCATAGGTGATGCCTATTGGTTCATTGAACGTGCAAGAAAGTACGCTGCGAGCCGTGAAGTTTTTGGTCGCCCTATTGGCCAAAACCAAGGCGTTCAGTTTCCGATTGCAGACAGTTATATTGAAACTGAAGCAGCAAACCTTATGCGGTTCAAAGCCTGTGCTTTGTTTGATGCAGGGCAACCCTGTGGCGCAGAGTCCAACATGGCGAAATACCTTGCAGCAAAGGCTTCATGGGAAGCTGCAAATGTCTGCCTTCAAACACACGGTGGTTTTGGTTTTGCCTGCGAATACGACGTCGAAAGAAAATTTCGTGAAACGCGCTTGTACCAAGTCGCGCCGATTTCAACCAATCTGATTTATTCCTATGTGGCTGAGCATGTGCTGGGGCTACCTAGATCTTTTTGATTGTTTGTGCGTATTTTGAAAAATCAAGTTTAAAGTTATGGACATGAAAGACCCCATTGACCTCGCCCACTGGGCCCAAGACATCAATCCTGAAGAAACCGCGGAATGGCGAGAAGCATTGCTGTCTCTGTTAGCCAACGAGGGGCCTGAGCGGGTCAATCAAATCTTAAATAGCTTGACTACCGTGGCGCGGCAGCACAGGACAGGCTGGCTGCCCGATCTCAACACGCCTTACGCCAACTCCATTTCTGTCGACGACCAACCAGAGTTTCCTGGAGATATTCAAATTGAAGAACGTCTGACCTCCATCATGCGTTGGAATGCATTGGCCATGGTGGTGCGCGCTAACCAAGCGTATGGTGAGTTGGGTGGACACATTGCAAGTTATGCCAGCGTGGCAGATTTGTTTGAAACTGGGTTTCACCATTTCTTTCAAGCGCGCACGCCAGAGCAGGGCGGTGACTTGGTATTTTTTCAACCGCACAGTGCCCCGGGTGTTTATGCGCGGGCATTTTTAGAAGGACGCCTGTCTGAAGAAGACTTGTTGCACTACCGCCAAGAAATTAATGCACAAAAAGTCGGCGCCCGTGGACTGTCGAGTTATCCGCATCCTTGGTTGATGCCCGACTTTTGGCAGTTCCCCACGGGGTCTATGGGATTGGGGCCCATCAGTTCGATTTACCACGCTCGATTCATGCGTTATTTGACACACCGCAATTTGTTGCAGTGCGAAGGTCGCAAGGTCTGGGGTGTCTTTGGTGACGGTGAGATGGATGAACCCGAGAGCATGAGCGCTTTGACTTTGGCGGCGCGCGAACGTTTAGACAATTTGGTTTGGGTAGTGAATTGCAATTTGCAACGCTTAGATGGTCCGGTGCGAGGCAATGGACGCATCATCGATGAGCTAGAAAAATTGTTCTCTGGCGCAGGCTGGAAGGTCATCAAGTTGGTGTGGGGCAGTGATTGGGACGGCTTGTTTGCGCGTGATACCAATGGTGCCTTATTGAAAGCATTTGCCCAAACAGTGGACGGGCAGATGCAGACCTTTGCCGCTAAAAACGGCCGCTACAACCGCGACAACTTCTTTGGGCAAAACGAAGACTTAAAACGCTTGGCTCAAGGCATGACCGATGAGCAAATCGATCGTTTAAAACGCGGTGGCCATGATGTAGTGAAAATCTTCGCCGCCTATGCCGCTGCGCGTGCACATGAAGGACAGCCTGTCGTTATCTTGGCGCACACCAAAAAAGGTTTTGGTATGGGCAGTGCGGGTCAAGGCAAGATGACAACGCATAGCCAGAAAAAATTTGATGAACAAGACTTGATCGAATACCGAAATCGGTTCGACTTGCCACTCACGGATGAACAAGCAAAAGGCTTGGCATTTTACAAGCCTGCACCAGACAGTGCAGAAATGTCTTATCTGTTGAAACATCGCCAAGGCTTGGGTGGCAGCATGCCCAAACGCGAAACGCACTGCGCTACTCTGCCTGTACCCGCGTTAGAAAGTTATGCCCAGTTTGCAATCGCTGCGGACGGTAAAGAGATGAGTACCACCATGGCATTTGTGCGCATGTTGGGCAATTTGTTGAAAGACCCTGTGTTGGGTCGGCGCTTGGTTCCTATCGTGGCTGACGAGGCGCGCACTTTTGGGATGGCCAACTTGTTTAAACAGGTGGGTATTTACAGCAGCGTGGGCCAGCACTACGCGCCAGAAGATATCGGCTCTGTGTTGAGTTACCGCGAAGCACTCGACGGCCAAATTTTGGAAGAGGGCATTAGCGAAGCGGGCGCGCTTGCAAGTTGGACTGCCGCTGCAACGAGCTACAGCGTACACGGTTTTGCCATGATCCCTTTTTATATTTACTACTCGATGTTTGGTTTTCAGCGCGTAGGTGACGCCATTTGGGCGGCTGCTGATCAACGTGCTAGGGGCTTTTTGTTGGGGGCAACGTCTGGCAGAACTACTTTGGGTGGCGAAGGCTTACAACACCAAGACGGCAGCAGCCATTTGGTGGCGGCAACCATTACCAATTGCAAAGCCTATGACCCTGCTTTTGCAGGTGAGTTAGCCATCATTTTGGATGCTGGAATGCGTGAGATGGTGGAGCAGCAGGTAGATGTTTTCTACTATGTCACCTTGATGAACGAGAACTATGCGAATGCAGACATATCACTAGACAATGCCCATGGCGTGCTGCGGGGTGCTTACCGTTTTGCAAAGTTCACAGCTGAGAATAATCAACAAAAACAACAAGTGACACTGATGGGCTCCGGAGCTATTCTTTTAGAAGTACTCACTGCCGCCAAGCTTTTAGTTGCGCAGGGCATTGATGTCGAAGTGATTAGCGTAACCAGTTGGAGTGAATTAGCCCGAGATGGTCGCGCGTGTGCTGACCAAGACACGAAAACTGTTGCGCACTTAACTACGTTGTTATCGCAAAGCCAAGGCCCTGTGTTGGCCGCCTCAGACTACGTGTGCGCAGTAACTGAGAGCGTGAGGGCATTTATTCCTGAGGGTAGGCGCTATAAAACGCTGGGCACCGATGGATTTGGTCGCAGCGATACGCGCGCTGCATTGCGCAATTATTTCGAAGTGGATGCAGCGGCCATTGTGCGTGTTGCTACGTCTATGTTGACGTGACGCACATGATGCACATGACGCATCACTCGCCAGTAATACCTTTGAGTTGAATCACCCGACCCCATCGTGGATAGTCTTTCGCTACGATAGAAGCAAGTTCTTCAGGGGTTGATGCGCTAGCGTCTAAGCCAGCTTTACCCAAAATTTCTTTGACAGCAGGTTGCACAATGATGGCGCTCAAATCTGCATGCAATTTAGAAACTGTCGTGGCTGGAGTTTTTGTGGGCACGAAAAAAGCGTACCAAAGGTCCACGTCAATATCTTTGTAGCCAAGTTCTAAAAATGTAGGAACGTCAGCGGCCACTGGGTGACGCTTGGTACTACCCACGGCCAATGCATTGAGCTTGCCGGACTTTACAAAACCTTGTGCCACATGCACAGGTAAAAAGCCCACCATCAATTCGCCGGCTAACAAATCTTGGGTATATCCTGCAGTGCCACGGTAAGGCACGTGCAACATAAAAGTTTTGGTTTCGAGTTTGAGCAACTCCATCGCCATATGGTGGGGGGTGCCCACACCCGGGGAGCCAAATGTGAAGAATCCTGGTTTAGAAGTGGCTACACGGACTAAATCTTTGACCGACTTGATGTCTGTTTTGGGGTGCGCCACCAACATCAAGGTGCCGTAGGCTGACATCGATACCGGTGCAAAATCTTTGACGGGATTGAACGGCGTGTTTTTGTAGAGTTGTGAAGCAATCAACATGGTGTTGGCGCCCATCAACAAGGTGGTTCCATCAGCGGCAGATTTCGCGACAAAGTCTGCGCCAATATTGCCACTGGCTCCAGGCATGTTTTGCACCAATACAGTTTGACCCGTGCGCTCCGCTAGACGTGGTTGAATAGTGCGTGCAATGGTGTCCATGCCAGTACCCGGCGTGAAAGGCACGATGATTTTGATGGGTGTACTAACGGAAGTGGTGGATTGCGCAAAGCATGAAATGCCAACAAACGCTGCTAAAAGCGTCGCGTATATTTTTTGTTGAAGTAGAGGTTGCATGGGTTTCTTAAACAATTTTCACACTCAAATTAGGTAATCCATCAATGTGCATTTCAATCACATCACCACGCACGACGGGGCCAACGTTTTCTGGTGTGCCTGAGTAGATGATGTCACCAGGAAAGAGTTCAAACGCTTCTGACAATTTGGAGATCTGCTCAGCGACGGACCAAATCATTTGTTTGAGGTCAGCTTTTTGCTTGGTTTGGCCATTGACCTTCAACCAAATATCACCTTGCGTGAAGTGTCCTGTTTGCGCAACTTTATGCACCGCGCCAATTGGAGCCGATTTATCAAAACTTTTGCCAATTTCCCAAGGTTTTTTCTCATCGCCTAGCGCACGCTGCAAGTCGCGACGCGTCATATCTAAGCCTAAGCTATAACCGTAAACCAGATCGAGCGCTTTAGCAGTTGGAATGTTGCGTCCGCCTTTGTCGAGCATGGCGACGAGCTCCGCTTCATAGTGGTAATTTTTGGTGAGCGGTGGGTAAGGGTGATCTGCCACGGTGCCGGCTTTGACATATTGAATGGCGTCCGTTGGTTTTTGAAAGAAAAACGGTGGCTCGCGTGTGGGGTCTGAACCCATTTCGCGTGCGTGGGCTGCGTAGTTGCGTCCAATGCAATAGATACGACGCACTGGGAACATTTCCTCAGAACCTACGATAGGGATATAGGTTGCAGGCACTTTAAATGGCGTTTTGACATGGTGGTCTGCATAACCGGGCAAAGCACATCCCGCGATGGCACCCGTGGTGACTAAAGCAGTGTTTTGGAAAAAATGACGGCGTTGCATGGTTTAACTCCTAAGGCAATAGAGGCTATTCGTTCAATATTTCATTGTAGGAAGTGTTGGCCCCAAGACAGCGCTAGTTTTCACCTAGGAGACTCGCATTAGGATTCACCCTTATGCAGTTGCAAGACATTCTCTATTCACAAGGTTTTGGTACGCGGCGTATTTGCGCGGGACTGGTCCAGCAAGGCTATGTGCAGGTGGACCTTGAGCCTGGGTTGGCGACGTGTGATGACGCCACTTACGACGTGCCCGTGCAAGAAGGTATGCCATTTAGCGTGCAAGGTGTGTTGTGGCCTTATCACGCCAAAGCCTATGTTTTGTTGCACAAACCAGCGGGATACGAGTGTTCACACAAGCCATCTGCATGGCCTAGCCTCTACACCTTGTTGCCTGCGCCGTTGCGTCAGCGGCCACAAAAGAGTGCTGTTCAAGGGGTGCAAGCGGTCGGTCGACTAGACCAAGACACCACAGGCATGTTGGTACTGACAGACGACGGCCCTTTGATTCACCGGATGAGTTCGCCGCGTCACCATGTTCCAAAGGTGTACGAGGTAACCACGGCTGAACCGATTAGCGACAAACAAGTGCTTAGATTACTGGAAGGTGTGTTGCTGGATGATTCCCCCAAACCTGTCAAAGCCGCAGCCTGCATAGCAGTTTCTCAAAACCACATGCGTTTGACTTTGACGGAGGGCAAGTACCACCAAGTCAAGCGTATGTTGATAGCGGTTGGAAATGCAGTGGCGGGTCTGCATCGTTCACAAATTGGCGCTATGGAGCTGCCGCAAGATTTGGCGCCTGGGCAATGGCGCTGGATAACGGCTGACGAACTTCAGGCCTTGTCCGCTAAAAACGCTGCGACATAGGCCAGTGTTTCGTCTGGTTGGTCGCGTTGGGGCGAGTGCCCGCAGTTTTCAATCACCTGGCGTTCGATAGCGCCTGTTGGTGCGATGTCTTCAATTTGTTGTAGTGTGCCGTAAGCGTCTTGCCTGCCTTGCATGGCGAGAACTGGGCAGGTAATTTGTTGACACGCTTCGCGAATATCAAAACTCCTAAAAGCCGGAGATAGCCACACATCGTTCCATTGCCAAAACGCGCAATCAACGTCTTGGTGAAACTTGGATAAACGGCTTTTGAGGCTCCCGCTTTCGAAGGCAAGCTTCGCCGCTTCAATAGAAGAAATGGAAATATCTTCTACCAATACATGCGGAGCCATGGCAATACAGGCGATAGTAGGAAAACGAGTAGCAAAGAGCAAAGCGATAGTGGCTCCATCGGAATGGCCTAGTAAAACGGGATTCTCTATTTGCAAAATGGAGAGCAATTCCGGCAGAACCTTAAAAGCTTCTTGGTGCATGTAGTCAGACATCAAGCGATTTGCCCCACGCACCTCGGCAATAGAGCTGGATTGCCCATACCCGCGCCGAGAATAGACCACGCCATTGCGACCGGTCGCTTGGCAGACTAGTTCAGGCCAATAGCGACCACGACTTCGCCACATTGCTACAGATCCAAGGCCTTCATGCAAAAAAACGATGGGGGCAAGCGAGCTTTTGATATCGATCAAGTCGACTTCAATCTCTGCATTTCCTAATGAGACCAGGGGCATATCGCAATACTAGCTCGTTACACTTAGGGTAAGAATTTTTAGGAAATATTTTGTTGCAATCACTTTTCAGACTAACTCTTGCTTTTGTTATCGTTTCTTGGGGGTGGCAAGCTTATGCAGCCAACCCTATTTTTGTTCTTAATTCCCAAGACGCTAACGTTAGCGTCATCGACCCGCTAACGTGGACTGTTACGCAAAATATTCCAACGGGTAAAGAGCCTCACCATTTATATTTGACGCCTGATGAAAAGTCAGTGATTGTGGCTAATGCGGGCAGTGATTCGTTGACTTTTATCGATCCTCGAACAGCAAAAGTGCAGCGTGTTGTGCGTAAAACGATTGATCCTTATCAGTTGCGGTTTTCGCCAGATATGAAATGGTTCGTGACAGTTGCCAACCGCTTGAACCATATTGATATTTATCGTTGGGATGGCAGCGAGTTGTCTTTGGCTAAGCGCATCCCTTCAGGCAAAACACCCAGCCATATTTGGATAGACACCAAAAGCACCATTGCCTATGCCACCATGCAAGACAGCAACGAATTGGTGGCGGTTGACTTAGCTACCCAAACCATCAAGTGGCGTTTCAAAACAGGAGAGATGCCAGCGGACGTATTTGGCACCGCAGATGACAAATACTTGCTGGTTGGTCTCACAGGCTCGGACGGCGTAGAAGTGTTTGATGTATCTGGCCCACTGCCAAAATTGGTTAAAAAAATTCCTACAGGTGATGGTGCCCATGCATTTCGGGCTTTGGGCGATGGGCGCCACGTTTTAGTGAGTAACCGCGTGGCCAACACGATTCACAAAATTGACCTGACCACTTTACAGTCGGTTGCTGAGTTCAAAGCGCCTGGTGGGCCAGACTGTATGGAGGTCACTGCTGACGGCAAGTTGTTGCTAGTCTCCTCGCGCTGGATAAAGAAGATGAGTGTGATTGACTTGGCTTCAGGCAAGTTGGTTCGCCAAGTCAAGGTGGGTAAATCGCCCCACGGCATTTGGACCTTAGACCATGCCAAGCGTTTTTAAACGCGCACTATTAATTTTTGCCCTGACGGGCTTGTGTCTAGACGCTTTTGCGCTTTGCACTAAGCCTGTGTATTTGACATTTGACACAGGGCATATGGGCGTCGCGCGTTTGATTGCGGATGTACTGAAACGCCAGCAAGTCAAAGTCACTTTCTTCGCCGCCAATGAGCCGACCCAAGAAGGCGATGGCACCTTAGGTGAACACTGGGCCCCTTGGTGGCGCGCCCGCGCCGAGGAAGGACATGCCTTTGCCTCGCATACTTTTGACCATGTCTATTGGCAATCCGACCATGCAACAGGGAGTTGGAAGATGAAGCCGAGCGCTGGCCCTAATAAAGGCGTCTCTTCCATTTGGACTTCCAAGCAATATTGCGCTGAAATTCAACGCTCCAATTCCCGTTTGCAAGAGATCACTGGTAAAAAACCTTTGTCTTTGTTTCGTGCGCCAGGAGGAAAGACTTCACCTTCTTTGTTAGCAGCTGCCAAGCAATGCGGCTTTGGCCATGTGGGCTGGGCTGATGCGGGTTTTTTGGGTGATGAGCTTCCCAGCGATAAATTTCCCAACGCGCAATTGCTGCAAAACGCGATTCGCAAAATTCAATCGGGTGACATATTGATGGCGCATCTAGGCATTTGGTCGCGCAAAGATCCCTGGGCCCCTGCGGTGCTAGAGCCCTTAATCGAAGGACTGAAATCTAAAGGGCTTTGCTTCGCTACTTTGCAAGAACATCCACAATTCGCGGCATGGACGCACTGATCGATCTTTTTGCTACCGCCCAAGAAGCCTTGTTTGAAACTGTCTTTCAACCCTTGGCTTTTGCTTGGGGCTTGGCCAGTCGTTTAGAAGATGTGTATGCCGCTACAGGATGGTTGTTGATCGGTGTGTTGCAAATTGCAGTGATGTTGGCCGTCATTGGACCACTGCAGCGCTGGCGACCCGCTCAAGTCATCACGGACACAACGGCTGTCCGTACAGATGTGCTCTACACACTCATTCACCGCCTCGGACTTTTTCGATTAGCCTTGTTCTTTAGCATCGATCCGTTGATGGACGAACTCATAGGCCATTTGCGAACTGCGGGCGTTGGGTCCTTCCATCTGGATGACTTATGGCCTGGCGTGACGGATGGCCCCATCATGAGTTTTGTGTTGTATTTGGTGCTGTTTGATTTCGTAAATTACTGGATGCACCGCGCTCAGCATCAGTGGAACTGGTGGTGGGCCCTCCATGCAGTCCACCATTCGCAACGCCAAATGACGCAGTGGAGCGACAACCGTAATCACCTGCTCGACGACTTGTTACGAGCCGTGGTTTGGGTGGTGGTGGCTCAGTTGGTGGGTATTGCACCCAGCCAATTTGTTGCTGTAGTGGCCTTGACGCAGTTGAGTGAGAACTTCCAACACGCCAACTTGCGTTTGAGTTTTGGGCGTATCGGAGAGCGTCTGTGGGTCAGTCCACGTTTTCACCGTTTGCACCATGCGATTGGCTTAGGCCACGAAAGCCTGAATTCCGAAGGCCAGACGGTCCTGGGTGGGCATAACTTTGGCGTACTTTTGCCTTGCTGGGATATGCTGTTCGCAACCGCCAACTTCGATACGACATTTGAGGCTACGGGTATCCGAGATCAGGTGACCGAAGGCCGTGATTACGGCAAAGGTTTTATAAAACAACAAATACTAGGTATAAAAAGGCTCTTATCTGCCTTGGGATTGACTAGCCACACCTGACGGGGTGGGTTATGCTTTTCCACATGCGATTGTTTTTCGATTCCCTTTGGCGCGCGCTGGCATATTGCTTTATGCCACGCATCATGGCTTTAGCCTTGTTGCCGCAGGTTATGTTGCTTGTCCTAACCCTGAGTTGGGGATATTTTTATTGGCAACCGACCCAAGAATGGGTCAGCGAATTCCTAGCCTCTTGGCAAGTCATGCAAAGCATGATGGATTGGATGCAATCCCATGGTGCTGGTGACCTGCAGGGTGTTCTCGTTCCGCTGGTGGTGATTTTTTCCATCACACCTATTTTGGTGATGCTGTCTTTACTGGCGGTTTCTTTGATGATGGGGCCCGCTTTGGTGAGCCTGGTAGTGCAACGCCGTTTTGCCCATTTGGCGATGAAGCATGGGGGCTCAGTTGTCAACAGCATCGTTTGGACGCTCGTCTCTACTTTCTCAGCCATGTTGGCCATGGTTATTTCCTTGCCTCTATGGGTCGTGCCGCCTTTGATGTTCATCGTGCCACCCATCATTTGGGGATGGTTGAGTTACCGCGTGATGGTGTTCGATGCTTTGGTGTCGCACGCAAGCCGTGACGAACGCATTGCGATTGGAAGTAAGCACCGTTTGCCCCTTCTTTTAATAGGTGTCCTTACTGGCTTTTTAGGCGCCTTACCCAGCATGGTGTGGGCCTCTGGCGCTTTATTTGCTGCCGCTTTTGTGGTCTTGGTGCCTGTAGCGATTTGGATTTATTCTTTGGTGTTTGCTTTCACGGCTCTGTGGTTCACCCACTACAGCTTGGGTGCCTTGGAGATCATTCGTGCAGAGGCAAACCCAGTCGTGGTCGGCGCTTCTGTGCCATTACCTGCGATAGCATTGGCGGATGAACCAAGCAACCCACCCCCAACGCCCTGAAATTGGCTTAATCATCGTTGGCGATGAAATTCTCTCCGGTAAACGTGCTGACAAGCACCTTCCCAAAACCATCGAACTACTAGCAGCACGGGGCTTGAGCCTCGATTGGGCTGACTACGTTGGCGACTCTCCTGAGCGAATTACCCGCACCTTAAAGCGCGCCTTCGCTAGCAACAGCATTGTGATTTCTTGCGGCGGTATTGGGGCCACGCCCGATGACCACACTAGACAATGCGCGGGCCGTGCTTTGGGTCTTGAGTTGAGTCTGCATTCCGAAGCTGAAGTCTTTATCCGCGAGCGCATGAAAGACATAGCTAAGGAGCAAGGCGTTCCCTATGAGCCCGATCACCCCAACAATGTGCACCGCCTAAACATGGGTGTATTTCCAGTGGGGGCCGAGATAATTCCCAATCCCTACAACAAGATTCCTGGTTTCACCTGTCGCGGACCGGGTGGTGGTGCGGTGCATTTCGTTCCAGGCTTTCCGGTGATGGCTTGGCCCATGATCGAGTGGGTGCTAGACACCCATTACCGCGCCCTGTTTTTAGAGGCGGCTTGGGTAGAAAAGTCGATCATCATTTTTGGATCGATGGAGGCCATGCTGACGCCCTTGATGGAGCAGATGGAAAAAGAGTTTGAGGGCATCAAAGTATTTAGCCTGCCGAGCGTGGACCATCCTGAATACGGCCGTCACATCGAACTTGGTGTCAAGGGCGGCCCCCCCTTGGTTGATCGAGCATATCCAGAACTTTTAAAAGGTTTGAAAGCCTTTGACCTCAAATTTGGCCCCGAATTGGTGCGACCTTAAATAATCACTAAATTGGTGCGTTTATATGATTTATGCACCATAATAAAGCATTTGATTAAAGTACAGTTTTGGTCGGAAGTTGAGGCTAGTCGCCCAAACGCGGTCAAAGTCAGGGCAAAATAAGCCCCAAGAAGTCATCGCTTGCGGGTCGTTTTTTTAGCGACCACTGGCACAAATAATGCTTCGAGTAACTACCTACTTTTAGACAACCAACCTACCCTTGAAGGAGAGCCTAATGGCCAAGACCGTCGCAGACGTGATGAAGATGGTGAAAGACAACGAAGTCAAGTTTGTTGACTTCCGTTTCACCGATACCCGAGGCAAAGAGCAGCACGTGAGCGTGCCTGTGTCTGCATTCAACGAAGAAAAATTTACAGAAGGTCACGCGTTCGACGGTTCTTCTATCGCTGGTTGGAAGGGCATTGAAGCCTCTGACATGTTGTTGATGCCTGATGCGATGTCAGCCTTTATCGACCCATTCTTTCAAGAATCCACTTTGGTGTTGAGCTGCGACGTGCTCGAGCCAGGTGACGGCAAGTCTTATGACCGCGACCCACGTTCTATCGCCAAGCGCGCTGAGGCTTACTTGAAGGCCTCTGGTTTGGGCGATACCGCTTACTTTGGACCTGAGCCAGAATTCTTCATCTTCGACGACGTGCGTTGGGCCAACGACATGTCTGGCGCTTTCTTCAAGATCGACGAATACGAAGCACCTTGG
>CAIRQX010000052.1 GCA_903880855.1 uncultured Burkholderiales bacterium
ACCTAGTCGCTTGCACTGGGACTTTGCATCAGGCTTTGACAGAAGCTTGATGCGCCTAGTCATGCGCGCGCAAATTAAAAGCGAATGCTGTACCCCCGAGCCATTGCAATTAGCTGTCTCAATGGGCTGGCAAGGAATCCGCATCGACATCGCCAACCAACAATCTCAATGGCCAGCGCATTGGCTAGTCGGATTAGGCTCCCCTTGGAACACGGTGCAACCTGAAGGCAGCATGCAATTACGTACAGAAAACTTAATGTGGCAATCCAACATGGGCACGCCTAAGGTTCAAGGCTTAGCAGAACTCACGCTCTCACAATTAGCGACGCCTTTATCCACCTTGCGCCCCTTGGGCACTTACCGCTTGCGTGTGCAAGGCGGTGACACAATGGCGGTAACGCTGGCCACCTTAGAAGGCGGCCTGCAATTAAGCGGCAATGGCCAATGGGCCAACGGACGCTTGCGATTCAAGGGCGAAGCCCGCGCGCAGCCTGCATTTGAGGCGGCGCTTTCGAACTTACTCAATATCTTGGGCCAAAGACAAGGCGCCATCTCCATCATGGAATTAGGTTAGACATATGCCATTGAAAAACAGACAACCTCAACACCCAAGCACGGCATACCGTGCTTATCTTTGCTTACTCACAACTCCGCTACTGCTACTGCTACTGATAGCTGGCTTGTGCTTCACCGCCACACCCAGCCATGCAGCAGGCCCCAGCAAAAAAGACGTATCCGTCGAACCGCTCACCCTCAACTTCGTCAACGCTGAAATTGAATCAGTTGCCCGCACGCTAGCCACCTTGCTACGCCATAACTTGGTCGTTGACCCACGCGTCAAAGGCACTATCAATCTCAGCACCGAAACACCTGTCACGCCCGCACAAGCATGGCAACAGTTTTTGGCAGTTATTCGATTGCAAGGTTTCGCCGTTGTAGAAGCCCAAGGTCTTTTCAAAATCTTGCCTGAGGCTGACGCCAAGTTGCAAGGCGGCAGCGTGCAACAAGTCAATCGTGCGGGCTCCAGAGTGGGTGGCTCAAACGCAGACAACAGCGACGCCAACTTAGGCAATGGCGGCGGACAAGTCGTCACACAAATTTTTAGGTTGAACCATGAGCAGGCCAACAACTTGTTGCCTGTATTGCGTCCGCTAATCAGCCCCAACAACACCATCAATGTGAATCCAGGTAACAACTCACTGGTCATCACAGACTATGCCGATAACTTGCAACGCTTGGCGCGCATCATTGCCAGCTTAGATGTGTCGAACGCTGGTGAAGTCGAAGTCATCACACTCAAAAACGCCATCGCCATCGACTTAGCGCCTTTGGTCTCGCGTTTGATAGAACCCACAGGCAACGCAGGTGCGGCAGCAGGCACTCCTGCTGCGCCCGGACAAATAGGCAATGACTACAAAACTACTTTGATAGCGGAGCCACGTAGCAACACCTTGATCTTGCGCGCCGCCAACCCCGCGCGCGCTGCCTTGGTGCGCTCTTTGATAAACAAACTGGATCAACCCGGCACGCAAAACCCCAGCGGCAATATCCATGTGGTGTATTTGAAAAATGCCGATGCCACCAAGTTAGCAGCCACCTTGCGTGCTGCGGTAACGGGTGAAGTTCGATCACCGACAAATAACCCAACACTCAATAACGCTGCCAACCCAATGACTGGCAATGCTGGTGCTCCTAGCGCCTCAACAAACAATGCGAATAACGCCAACACCACAGGCGGACAAATTCAAGCCGACACGGCGACCAACGCATTGATCATCACTGCACCAGAACCCCAGTACCGCCAACTGCGCGCAGTGATCGATATGCTCGACCAGCGCCGTGCACAAGTGATGGTGGAGAGTTTGATTGCCGAGGTCAATGCCGACAAAGCATTGCAAATGGGCATTCAATGGCAAGCACCGTTTGGTTCTAACGCATTAGGTGGCACCAACTTTGGCTCCACAGGAAACATTGCTGGATTGTCACAAGGCAGTACTGCCGCGGCCGCTGCGGGTGTGGGTACAGGCTTGAACATCGGTACGCTGCGAACAGTGAATGGCAGAAATGTCCTTGGCAGTCTGGCTAACTTTTTAGAGACCAATGGCGACGCCAATATTTTGTCGACGCCTACTTTGCTCACGCTAGACAACGAAGAAGCCAAGATCGTCGTGGGACAAAATGTGCCTTTCATCACGGGTCAATACACCAGCAACAACACAGCAACCGGCTCGGTCAATCCGTTTCAAACTGTGGAGCGCAAAGACGTGGGCTTGACTTTGCGCGTGAAACCACAAATCAGTGAAACTGGCACCGTCAAACTGACCATCTTCCAAGAAGTGTCGAGTGTTGATTACACCAAGGCTTCCACCATTGGTTTGATCACCAACAAGCGCAGTATTGAATCGAATGTCTTGGTCGAAGATGGTTCTGTGATTGTCTTGGGTGGTTTGTTATCTGACTCTTTCTCTGGCAACAAAAGCCAAGTGCCTGGTTTGGGCGATATTCCTGGTTTGGGTTGGTTGTTTCGCAATGAGTCGCGTACGCGTTCCAAAGCCAACCTGATGGTGTTCTTGCGTCCTATCGTTGTGCGCGATGCCAGCGCTACCGAAGCATTGAGCAACAACCGTTACCAACAAATGATGGGTGTTCAAAACAGTTCGCAACCGAGCAGCAATATCTTTCTCGACACCGGTGGTGCAGCCAAGTTACCCCCCATCAAAGAATCGCCTAAACCTTCTGGCAAGTGATATGCGCCAATTGCTTCCCTATGCCTTCTCCAGAAGTCACCAACTCTTATTGGAAGAAGATGGCGACGCATCCACCTTGTGGCATGGCGATGCTCCCGATGTAGGTGCCTGGAGCGAAGTCACTAGGCGCTACACCGTCGATGCGTTTGAATACCTAGACAACACCAGCCTGGCCAAACGCATCAGCGAAGCGTATGCGCAAGTTGACTCTAACGCCGCCTTAGTCGTGAACGCAGTGGAAAGCGACATCGATATCAACCGCATGATGCAAGAGTTGCCAGCGGTAGAAGATTTACTAGAAGCCGCAGACGATGCGCCCATCATCCGCATGCTAAATGCCTTGCTGACCCAAGCTGCGCGCGATGGGGCGAGTGATATCCATATCGAACCTTATGAGCGGCATTCCAGTGTGCGTTTTCGTGTCGACGGCTCGTTGCGCGAAGTGGTGCAACCTAACCGTGCTTTGCATGCAGCTTTGATTTCGCGTTTGAAAATCATGGCTGAACTCGACATTGCAGAAAAACGTTTGCCGCAAGACGGTCGTATTTCTTTGCGCCTAGGCCAACGTGCTATCGATGTGCGGGTCTCAACTTTGCCTAGTGCGCACGGTGAGCGCGCGGTCTTGCGTTTGCTGGACAAATCACAAGGGCGTTTGAGTTTGGAGTCGGTAGGCATGTCTGGCGACACGCTGCAACGCTTTGCGTCATTGGTGCAACAACCCCACGGCATTATTTTGGTGACGGGTCCGACTGGTTCTGGCAAAACCACCACCTTGTACGCAGCACTACAAACTTTAGATTCGACGCGTAGCAACATCATGACGGTGGAGGACCCGATTGAATACGAGCTGGCAGGTGTGGGCCAAACCCAAGTGAATCCCAAAATCGATTTGGATTTCGCCAAAGCCTTGCGCGCCATTTTGCGACAAGACCCCGACGTGATCATGATTGGTGAGATTCGTGATTTTGAAACTGCACAAATTGCGATTCAAGCTTCGCTCACAGGCCATTTGGTACTGGCGACTTTGCATACAAATGACGCAGCCAGTGCCGTCACGCGTTTGCATGACATGGGTGTAGAGCCGTTTTTATTGAGCTCTTCTTTACTTGGCGTATTGGCGCAGCGCCTACTTCGCAAACGTTGCACAGCTTGTGCAGGCAAAGGGTGCGATGTGTGCGGGCAAAGCGGTTACCAAGGTCGCACAGGTATTTTTGAGCTACTCACCACCAACGACGAAATGCGCGCACTCATCCACGCGCAAGCCAGCGAGGCGAAGTTGCGTGAAGCGGCACTGCGCAATGGCATGACACTGATGCGTGAAGATGGAGAGCGTTTGGTGCGTCTGGGCATCTCCACAGAAGAAGAGCTCATTCGCGTGACGCGCGATTGATATTGGCCATTTGCTTCTATGCCCGCCTATTCGTTTGAAGCACTAGACCCACAAGGCCAAACACGCCGCGGTGTATTGGAAGCAGACACTGCACGGCATGCCCGTAGCCAATTGCGTGCGCAGGACTGGGTGCCACTCAAGATAGATCTGCAACAAGCGGCTAAAACAGGACTGCAAACTGTGATTTGGGAATCGAAAGTATTTGGCAATGATGCATTGGCTGTGTGGACACGTCAATTAGCGGGTCTTGTGGGTGCAGGCTTACCGCTAGAGCGCGCATTGAGCACTTTGTCGCAAGAAGCAGAAACGCCTCGCCAACGCGACTTGGTCTCTGCTTTGCGCGAAGAAGTCAATGCAGGCGCCACATTTGCCAAAGCCTTGGCGCAGCATCCACGCGAGTTCTCTGCGATTTATTTGGCGGTCATTGCTGCGGGAGAACAAAGTGGGCACTTAGACATGGTGCTTGAGAGCTTGGCTGAAGATCTGCAAACACAGCAAGCCCTGCACAACAAACTACTAGCAGCCACTTTGTACCCGTCCATAGTTAGCGTGGTAGCTTTGTTGATTGTTTTTTTCTTGCTCACCTATGTAGTGCCGCAAGTGGCACAGGTGTTTAGCAGCAACCAACAGGCATTGCCATGGCTCACCACTTTTATGTTGCGCTTGAGTGCCTTGGTGCAAGCGTTGTGGTTATGGGTGTTTTTACTTTTGGTCGTTGGTGTTTGGATTTTGCGACTTGCGCTTCGTCAAAGCGATTTTCGACAACGCTTTGATGCGGCATGGTTGCAACTTCCACTCATTGGTCGCTTATCGCGTGGCTATAACGCCGCAAGATTTGCCAGCACATTGGCTATGTTGGCGGCTGCGGGCGTGCCTATTTTGAAAGCACTGCAAGCGGCGTCTGACACCCTATCGAATGCTGCGATGCGACGAGATGCGCAAGAGGCTTATGCGATGGTGCGCGAAGGTGCACCTCTTGCATCTGCACTGGCCCAACATGCACGCTTTCCGCGTTTGCTAGTGATGTTTGCGCGACTGGGTGAGCAAACAGGCACGCTACCCATCATGCTTAAACGGACTGCACAACAACTTGGTGAAGAAGTACAACGTCGTGCCCTGCAAATAGCTACTATTTTGGAGCCCTTGCTCATCGTAGTGATGGGTGCTGTGGTGATGTTGATCGTGCTCGCTGTGATGCTGCCGATCATCCAACTCAACCAATGGGTCCGATAGGCAATATGGGTGTTTCACTACAAGGTAAATTGGTCGTGGCGATTTCATCGCGCGCATTGTTCGACTTCGAAGAAGAAAACCGCGTCTTCGAGCAAAACGACGACCGCGCCTATATGAATTTGCAACTCGAGCGTTTGGACGCGCCCGCCAAGCCAGGGGTAGCGTTTTCATTGGTTCAAAAATTATTGGCATTCAATATCCCAGACACACAGCGGGTAGAAGTGGTGATCTTGTCGCGCAACGACCCAGTGAGTGGCATGCGGGTGTTTCGTTCAGCACAGCACTATGGCTTGCCCATACAGCGTGGTAGTTTTACCCGTGGACAAGCACCGTGGCGCTATTTAAAGCCTTTGCATGCGAATTTGTTTTTGTCGACCCATTTGGCTGACGTGCGTGCTGCATTAGAGGCTGGTGTGCCTGCTGCGCAGGTGTATCCACATTCTGCACATGCGTCCCTTGCCAACCCGCATGAAGTGCGTATCGCATTCGATGGAGATGCGGTGTTGTTCAGCGACGAAGCGGAACGCGTATTTCAGTCTGAAGGGTTGAATGCTTTTCAGCAGCATGAGAAAGACCATGCCGCGCAACCACTGTCTGCCGGCCCTTTCAAACCTTTGCTTGATGCTTTGCAAGCCTTACAACTTGCTGGCACGCCAAGCATGCGACTGCGTACTGCATTAGTGACTGCCCGCAGTGCGCCAGCGCATGAGCGCGCGATTCGCACCTTAATGAACTGGAATATTGAAGTAGACGAAGCCATGTTTTTAGGTGGCTTAGAAAAAGGTGAGTTTCTGCGCGAGTTTGAGCCAGACTTTTTCTTCGATGACCAAACCGGCCATATCGAATCTGCTGCGCGCCATGTGCCTGCTGGACACGTAGTCAGTGGCGTTAGAAATTTATGAGCGAGAAAGATTTATCCACCCAAAAAAGCAATTGGCAAAAAACCCGTCTGCAGTTGGGCAGACTGTGGGCTTTGTCTCTGCCCTACTTTCAATCTAAAGATAAATGGCGCGCTAGAAGTTTGTTGGCCGCCTGCGTAGGCTTGAATTTGGGCATGGTCTACATGATGGTGCTGTTCAACGACTGGAACCGCGTTTTTTATGACGCATTACAAAACCGCGATGCAAAAGTGTTTTGGCAACAACTGGGGGTATTCGGAATTTTGGCAACTTGCTACATCGTTGTCGCCGTTTATAAGTTCTACCTCACGCAATTACTAGAGTTAGGTTGGCGCGCATGGATGACGCGTGATTATTTGCAACGCTGGTTTTCACACCATGTGTTTTACCGTTTAGAACTGCAATCGCAAAACGGAACAGACAACCCAGACCAACGGATTCAAGAAGATGTGCAACAGTTCACTGCAGATACCGTGAGCCTCTCTTTAGGCTTACTCGATGCCTCCGTCACCTTGCTGAGTTTCATTGGAATTTTGTGGATGCTTTCCGGTGGTTTTAGTTTTGAATTGGGTGGTGCGTCTTACAACATTCCAGGCTTTATGGTGTGGATGGCTTTGTTCTATGCACTCAGTGGCAGCTTGCTAGGCCACTGGATTGGCCGCTCGATGGCGTCGCTCAATTTCCAACAACAACGACTAGAAGCCGACTTCCGTCACCATTTGATGCGCGTGCGTGAATACAGCGAAGCGATTGCTTTAGACCGTGGCGCTGGTGTTGAACGCGCTTCTTTGCAAGCTCGTTTTGCAAAGGTAATCGATAACTTCATGCGCTTGCTGCGTGTGCAAAAACGCTACACCTGGTTTAGTTCTGGCTATGGACAGGCGGCAGTGGTGTTTCCTATGCTGGTGGCCTCACCTCGCTATTTCAGTGGCGCGATTCAACTTGGTGAGTTGATGCAGATCTCGTCAGCCTTTGGACAAGTGCAAGAGTCGCTCAGTTGGTTTATTACCAATTACAGTCGATTGGCTTCTTGGCAAGCAACCACATTGCGTTTGACGAGCTTTCAAGACCAGATGCAAGCGATTGAAGCTACGCGTACAACACAAACAATTGATGCGCAAGAGAATTTGCCTGCTATTGACGCCAACATTCCTGATTTAGGCATACCGGGGTTGAATCAACTCACAACGCCATCACTGACCATCAGTCTCCCTAACGGAGTCATCTTGCTGGATCAAGTGAGTTTTCAAGTGAAGGCAGGCGATCGTGTTTTGATTCGCGGTCCGTCTGGTTGTGGCAAATCAACGCTATTGCGTGTTTTTGCGGGGATTTGGCCTTATGTGCAACCCTCCGTGCATATTGCCTTGCCTGAAGGCGCCGTGTTTATGCCACAACGCCCTTACTTTCCCCAGGGCAAGTTGCGCGATGCGCTCACCTACCCCCAAACGCGTTCGCAACATAGCGACGCAGCACTGCAACAAGCTCTGATAGATGTGCATCTCCCCCACCTCATCGACAAGTTAGATGAAGAAGGTCACTGGACCCAACAACTCTCAGGTGGCGAACAGCAACGTCTCTCCATGGCACGTGTATTTCTCAAGCAAGCACGCTGGGTCTTTGCAGATGAAGCCACCAGTGCATTGGACGAGGCTTTGGAGCAAACTATGTATGAAAAGCTACTCACCTTGGTCAGCGCCAACAATGGCGCTTTGGTCTCTGTGGCACATCGGCCTAGCGTGGCAGCGTTTCATAACCAGCAATGGGGGTTCGAAGCGGCACCCGTGGGTAACTCTGCAAAGTTTGCTATTACTTTCAGCGCCTCCAGCGCAACCACCCCTTAGCCCGTAAATCACAAGCGGGGCAGGTCCCACAACCGAAGCCCCATGCATGGCGGTGTTCGCGATCACCCAAATAACAAGTGTGGGTGTGCTCCACGATCAAATCTACCAGCTTGTCACCACCGCCCGCAAATGCGCGTTCACCCAAGTCATGCGCGAGCTGCCATGTCTGGGCTTTGTCTATCCACATCAGCGGTGTTTCAATCAACAGCCGTCTGTCCATACCTAAGGACAACGCGATTTGCATGGCCTTCATGGTGTCATCACGGCAATCGGGGTAGCCTGAAAAATCGGTTTCGCACACGCCGGTGACGATCACATCTAAATTGCGGCGGTACGCCAGCGACGCAGCCAAAGTTAGAAACAACAAATTACGCCCAGGCACAAAAGTATTGGGCAAACCCGATTGCTCCATTTGAAACGCCATATCGCGCGTCAACGATGTTTCACTCACTTGCCCCAGCACACCGAGGTCGAGCAAGTGGTCTTCGCCTAATTTTTCTGCCCATTGTGGAAACGAAGCGCGTATTTGCGCCAGAACTTCCACGCGCGCAGTGAGTTCCACCAAGTGGCGTTGTCGGTAATCAAAGGCCAATGTTTCCACGCGTTCATATTGCGACAGTGCATTGGCCAAACAGGTGGTGGAGTCTTGCCCGCCCGAAAACAAAACCAGAGCATTGCGATGAAGTGCCGTTCTCATGTCTTGGGTTTCTTCTCTAGCCATTGAAAGAACATAGGGTAGCGTCGCTCGACCAAGGGGCTGTTAAATCCCCATGCCAAACAGCGCCCCAAATGCGGGGGCGGTGTGTTGAGGTCTTTCACAGCAAAAGTACCTTGAATTGATTGAAACGCTGCTGTGGCCAAATTGAAAAGTAATTCGCGTAAATGAGTGCAGCCCTGCTCATTACCCAGATGCAGATCAATCGATTTGCGCCAACCTCTGGCCATACAGGCACCCACCATTTTTTGCATGGGCGCCGCAGCTTGCGGGCATTCGCCATGAGGCACATTGTTCATAGACACTTCAATTGCCTGCACGACCAAATTCGTGTCGACTGTCACACGGATATGCATGTCATGGATGGGCTCATTGGGCTGCCACGTGTGCTCGCCAGGAATATCGAACACCATAGGCTTGGTATCGCGCATATGGCCTTCAATATCCCAGAGGCCATCTTCTCGTTGAAAGCCTTGGTAATTGACGCTTCTTGTGTGCGCAAGTGCGCGAGGTTGTGCAGGTGAGAGGGGCACGGTTTACTTTCTAGTCTCTAACCCTTCAATTGTCTGTCATCTTGAAGCACTAAACTTACGGCCATGCTCTACCAAATATTTTCTCTACTGCTAAACGTCACCATGAGCTTAGTCGCTGGCACTTGCTTGTTACGTCTATACATGCAATTTCAACGCGTTAGTTTGTCTTTGCAATCAGGTAATCCGTTTGCACCATTTATTTTTGCCTTCACCAATTGGTGTGTGTTACCGCTTAGGCGTTTCATTCCGTCTTTTGGCAGACTCGATACGGCGAGTTTGATCGCTGCTTATTTGGTGGTGCTTGCCAAGTTGTGCGTGATGACCTTGCTGTCGCAGGTAGAGCCCAATTGGCAGGCCTTGGCTGTGATGAGCTTGTTAGAACTGGTGCATCTGGCCATGTCGAGCATGGTGTGGTTGGTGATTGCCTATGCACTTTTGTCTTGGGTACGGACTGGATCAGAGGCCGGATATTTCTTAGGACGTTTGGTTGAACCTTTGTTACAGCCTTTGCGAAGCGTACTGCCGCAAATTGGTGGGATAGACCTCTCACCCTTGGCACTTTTAGTTTTATTGCAAATTTTAGAAATAGTTATTAACCATCTGACGGGGATGCTGCTACTCTGAGTTTTTAGCCCCTTGACTTCTAGGTGACAGTTTTAGGCGGTTTGACGGGGTTAGCAAGGGTTTGCTCGGGTGTATAGGCAGTCAGCTATTCGTAGCATGGCGTCAGTTCACCCACTGGAGATCCAACCATGAAACGCAGACACCTCTTAACCGCCGCCGCTTTGAGTGCAGCCGCTATCGCTACCACTAACACTTGGGCGCAAAGCGGGCCTTATCCCAATCGCCCTATCAAAATGATCGTGCCGTATGCAGCAGGTATTTCACCGGACATCGTGGCACGTTTGATTGGCGACAAATTAGGGCAAGCGCTTGGACAGCCAGTTGTCATTGACAACCGTCCTGGTGCGGGCGGCATGATCGGCGCTGAAGCCGCAGCGGCTGTGCCGGGAGATGGTTACAACTTATTCTTCACCGTCAAGGGGCCTATGTCCATCGCGCCGCACATCTACCCTAACGCCAAGTACAACCCGCTGAAAGATTTCAAAGCGGTATCGCAAATTTTGATCGTTCCACACATCCTGACTGCGACTCCTAATGCGCCTTACAACACCATGAAAGAAATGGTTGAGTACGCCAAACGCAACCCTGGCAAGATTGACTATGCCTCTGCAGGCGTTGGTTCGCAACCCCACATTGCGCTGGAAGCTTGGGCAACACGATTGGGCATTTCGTTTAACCATATCCCATACAAGACCAACCCTGGTCCAGATGTGATGAGCGGTGTGGTGAGTATGTATTTAGAAGCATCGACGACCGCAATTCCTTCTATCAAAGCAGGCAAGATCAAAGCACTAGGTATTTCTGGTGCTGAGCGCATTGCGAGCTTGCCCGATGTGCCAACCATGACGGAGTTCTCTCCGACATTGGATGTCAACGGTGTGATTGGTAATTCGTGGCATGGTGTGTTTGCGCCTGCCAACACGCCCGACGATATCGTGAACCGGCTCAATACAGAGATCATCAAGATCGTGAAGATGCCAGAAATACAAGAGCGCCTGCGTGGATTAGGACTCACCCCTACGGGAACTTCTGCCAACGTATTGAATACGGCCATGGCTTCTGACTACCAGTACTGGGGACAGTTGATTCGTGATCTCAAAATCAAAGTTGATTGACGTTAATGCTGTACGCGCGATGCTGCTGTGCATGCATCGCATTCGCCAATTCGAAGAAGCTGCTGGCCAGGCCCTCAAAGATGGGCACGTAAGAGGCTCCGTTCACCAATACAGCGGTGAAGAAGCAATTGCGACTGGCATATGCCACCACTTACACGCGCACGACTTTGTATCGAGCTACCACCGTGGCCACGGCCACGCGATTGCCAAAGGTGTATCTCCCGCACGCATGATGTGTGAGCTTTTTGGCCGCGCGGGTGGCACCAGTGGCGGCAAGGGTGGTTCGATGCATATCGCCGATTTTTCTAAAGGTATGCTGGGTGCCAATGGTGTCGTGCCCGATGGCGTCACGATTGCTGTGGGGGCAGCACATGCCATCAAAATGCAAAAACGGCCTGAAATAGTAGTCGCGTTTTTTGGCGATGGCGCGATGAACCGTGGTCCTTTGTTTGAAGCATTCAACTGGGCCAAGTTATTTGAACTTCCTGTGCTGTTTGTATGCGAAGACAACGGCTACTCGGTCACACTCAAAACCAAAGATTTCACTGCCGGTCCGCCGTTTATTGAAAGAGCTGCGTCGTTTGGGATACCAACGCAGAGCATCAACGGCCACGATGTAGTGACGGTTGCCAATGCGGCAAGGCCATTGGTTGATGCGATTCGCCAAGGCAGTGGCCCGCAGTTTTTACATGCCACGACCTATCGCTGGTATGGCCATTTGGCACACGACAAAGGTTTGTACCGTGACCCTGCGGAAGTGCTTGCAGCGAGAGAAGATGATTGCATTCGGCATGCAGAAAGTTGGCTATTGCAACAAGGTGTTAACGCACAAGAGTTGGTATCGATTGCAAAACAGGCCGACGAAGAAATTCAACGCGCTGTGAAAGATGCATTAGCCGCACCATTTCCAGACCCTGCCACCGCATGGCAAGACGTGCAAGACATCGGGAGCCCGTCATGGCCGTGATGACTTATTCACAAGCAGGTTGCTTGGCCTTGCGTCAAGAAATGGAAGCCAATGACAAGGTTTGGGCCTTGGGTGAAGACGTCGGCCCAGAGGGCGGCGTAGCAGGCCAGTATTGGGGACTGCAAAAGATTTTTGGTAAGGGCCGTATTGTCGATACACCTATTTCTGAATCGATGATCATGTCTGCGGCGATTGGCTCTGCCCTCTTGGGAATGCGCCCTATCGCTGAAATGCGCTACGCAGACTTTGCGCTGTGTGCAGCGGACGAAATCATCAACCAAGCAGCCAAGGTGCGTTACATGCTGGGTGGACAAGTGCGCGTGCCCATGGTGATTCGCCAACCGATTGGAATGCGCTGGGGCATGGCGGCGCAGCACTCACAAAGCAACGAAAACTTGTGGGTAGGGACAGCAGGGTTGGTTGTAGTGGCATCTGCAACGCCCGCAGACAACCATGGCTTGTTAAAAGCTGCGATTCGTTGTGACGATCCTGTTGTGTTCATGGAACACAAGGAGCTTTGGCTCACTACAGGTGAGGTAGATGAAAGTGCTGGGCCTGTTGAACTCGGCAAGGCTGCTGTTCGTAAAACTGGCAAAGACATTACCTTGCTGAGTTGGTCTAAATCTGCAAACGACTGTTTAAGCGCAGCCGCACTACTAACGGAAAAAGGGATTGATGCCGAAGTGATTGACCTACGAACGCTCTGGCCCTGGGACCGCGATACGGTATTTGCATCTATTGAAAAAACCAAACGCATCTTGGTCGTGCATGAATCCTCTAAGGTAGGTGGGTTTGGAGGCGAGTTGCTCGCTGAAATTTCAGAAAACTTTTTTGGCAAATTGAAATCGGCGCCTACGCGTCTTGGTTCACCGCGCATTCCCGTGCCCTATGCTAAAAACTTGGAGGACCTGTGCAGAGTGGATGCGACAATGATTTGTCAGGCTGCTCAAAAGTTGGTTCAGTCAGGGCAAAAGTTATAAATACGTTTTCGCATTGCTAAGGAAAAATATGCAAGCCGCTTGGTACTCAAAAATTGGCGAAGCAGCCGATGTTTTGGAATTTGGTGAACAACCTACGCCTGAGCCACTCGCTGGTGAAGTCCGCGTCAAACTGGTCACCTCTGGTGTGAATCCTTCTGATGTGAAGTCACGCAGGGCAAGGCCCGTCACCGACCCACTCATCATTCCGCATAGCGATGGTGCTGGGGTGATAGACGCAGTGGGCGACGGTGTTTCTTCCAAACGCATTGGTGAACGCGTATGGGTGTGGAACGCACAGTGGAAACGCGCACTAGGCACAGCCAGTGAATTTATCTGTTTGCCCCAAGCCCAAGCGGTCACCTTGCCTGAATTGGTCAGTTTTGAAGCGGGTGCTTGTTTTGGAATTCCTGCATTGACTGCCATCGAAGCAGTGCGATTGGCAGGCGACCTGAAGAATAAAACAGTGTTGGTGATTGGCGGCGCATCCGCCGTTGGACACTACATCACACAGTTGGTAGTGCTAGCCGGCGGCAGAGTGCTTGCCACTATCGGCTCCGCTGCCAAAGCGGCCCACGCCAAAGATGCCGGCGCAAGCGATGTAGTGAATTACAAAACCGAACCCGTCGCTGAACGCGTCAAGCAACTCACCTATGGAGCGGGTGTGGACGTCATCATCGATATGGACTTATCGACCACCACCCAATTACTAACGCAAGGCTGCCTAAAACCGCATGGGCAGTTGGTGTGCTACGGCTCCAATGTGCCTGGGGACGTGCCTATTAACTTTAGGACCTTGTTGTACGCATCGATCGGCTTGAAGTTTTTCTTGGTTTACGACTTATCGGAAGATGCGCGCGCCTATGGTTTGCAGCGTTTTGACGCACTGTTGCATGCCAATAGCCTGAAACACACGATTGGGGCCACCTTCCCACTCAAAGACTTGGTCAAAGCCCACCAAATGGTAGAAACTGGTCAAGTTTTAGGGAATGTCGTCGTTCAAATCTAAAAATGTTGAATGTTTACAACAATTTGCATCGCTTTTTTGTTGTAAGGCATTCATAATTGCATATCTTTAACTTGCCGTAAGCGGCCCAAAGGATTCGAGTATGGCAGACAGCGTCGTGGTAGCTAACAATTTGGTCATCGGTACAGGCGTGACCTTCAAAGGTTCTATTTCTGCCCCCGGCAAAGC
>CAIRQX010000053.1 GCA_903880855.1 uncultured Burkholderiales bacterium
CATCATTAGGGCCAGCAATTTGACTCAAAGCGCCACGCTTGGAAGCAGGCGGAACCGTTTTTTGTTCATACCCTGGCGCTATGCCGCGCACATTGGGCTCAATCCAAATTTGAAAGAAGTGGGTAGTCTCATTAGGCGCATGGTTGAACTCGCTGTGCGTTACCCCAGAGCCTGCGCTCATGCGTTGCACATCCCCTGGAGGAATGCCTTCCACATTACCGATATTGTCTTGGTGCGCCAACTCGCCCTGCAAAACATAACTAATGATCTCCATATCCCTATGCCCATGGGTACCAAACCCCGTGCCAGGCGCAATACGGTCTTCATTGATCACCCGCAAATTACCCCATCCCATAAATTGCGGGTCGTGGTAACCAGCGAACGAGAAACTATGGAATGACTTCAACCAACCGTGGTCGGCGTAGCCGCGATCAAGGGATTTGCGAATAGTGATCATGGATTAATTAGTAACTTTGATGAGGGGTGTGCCAATTCGGAGGCGGCATATTACTCGAATGTGGTTAACAAAGAGATGTAGGAACAATTGTTCACATGAGGTCGATACCAAAGAAAACAAGATTTATGAAAGACTAAAACAAAAATTCAAGAAAAAAGACAAAACTTAAACCAAGAAGCAAGGCGAGCAGAAGGGGCTTGCGCTACCCGAAAAACGAAATACTCCAAACACAACCGAGAGACATTTAAACTAACATCTGTAAACCCCAATCTTCCCGCCACCCCCAAGCGTGTAGAGTCCAAGCCATGACACTCAAAATCGCCATCATCGGCGCCGGCATGGCCGGCATCACCGCTGCACGCACCTTGGTTCAAGCTGGACACCGCGTACACATATTTGAAAAAAGCCGTGGAGCCGCAGGACGCATGTCCACACGCGAGACAGTATTTGGCACTTTCGATCACGGTACTCAATACTTCACGGTCCGCGACCCAAGATTCTCTCTAGCGTTGCAAACCGTCGCTGGAACTAAAGAAATTTGCCGACCTTGGAGCGCCAGTGCAGTCCGAGTCTTGGACCCATTGGGACACGTATTCGAAGCAGCCAAACAACACCGCGAGGCTCACTTTGTAGCCAGCCCGGGTATGAACGCCTTGGTGCGCCACTGGGCGCACCCATTAGAAAAAGCATTGCACCTAAACAACCAAGTGCAACGGATGGAACGCAACGCCAAAGGCCAATGGACACTGCACAGCATCAACACCAGCACCCGCGCAGAAATTCCAGAAACCCACTCCGGTTTTGACCGTGTTTTGCTAGCTGTGCCGTCAGCACAAGCCAAACAGTTATTGCGCAACTCTGGCACGCATGTAAACGACACGCATTTCCTAGACGCCATCGGCAAAGTGGAAGTAGCGCCTTGCTGGACTTTGATGTTGGCGTTTCCAAATGCCAATAACCCCGACCTGCCCCACCTCGGTCCTCAATGGAATGCGGCGCGCAGCACGCACCACCGCGTGGCATGGTTGACCCGCGAGTCTTCTAAACCAGGACGCGGCAAGATTGAGCGCTGGACAGTGCAAGCCAGCGCTGCGTGGTCGCAAGAACATTTGGAAGACGATGCGCCCCGCGTGCAAGCCAAGATGCTGCGCGCTTTCTCAGAACTCACTGGTATCCGTGCAGAACCCAGTTATGCAGAGGTACACCATTGGCGTTATGCGCAAACCTTGACTCCATTGGGCGCACCTTTCCAATTTCATGCCTTAACAGGTCTCGGTACCTGCGGGGATTGGCATATCGGTCACCGCGTAGAAGACGCGTTTGTGTCAGGCTTAGAACTCGCACTCGCCGTCTGCCACTCGGCACATCGCTTGTAATTTTTTGCGGTGGTGGGCGTGCGCTATATCGGACGATTCGCGCCCTCGCCTACTGGGCTTTTGCATGCGGGCTCTTTGGTAGCCGCTTTAGCGAGTTGGTTGGATGCACGTGCGCATAACGGGCAGTGGTTGGTGAGGATAGAAGATATAGACGCACCTCGGTGTGTGGCGGGCGCAGACAAACAAATACTGGAACAACTCGCTGCCTGTGGCTTAGTCGCCGACAGCGAGCCCACTTGGCAGTCGCATCGCACATATCTTTATGAAACCGCATTAACCCAACTGATAGACAAAGGTTGGACCTACCCTTGCGGTTGTTCGCGCAAAGAAATAGAAGATGTTTATGTATCGCTAGGCCAAGATTTAGCCCGACATAGCGCTGCGGTTTACCCCGGTACTTGCCGCGATGGCCTCAATGGCAAACCTGCGCGCGCTTGGCGCCTGAATGTTCAAGCTGTAATCAAGGCCCTGCATCTGCCCCAAACTTTGGAATGGCATAACAGACGTATGGGGCATCAACAACAAGACGTCGCTAGAGAAGTCGGTGACTTTGTTCTCAAACGTGCTGATGGCTTGTGGGCCTATCAACTTGCCGTGGTCGTGGATGATGCCGACCAAGGTATCACTCACGTTGTACGCGGAGAAGATTTACACGACAACACAGCGCGGCAAATCTTGTTGCAAAAAGCTTTGGGCTTGCCCACGCCGATTTACATGCATACGCCGCTGGTAATGGGTGAGAACGGTGAGAAACTGAGCAAGCAAAACGGGGCGCAGGCTTTGGATTTGCAAAATCCGCTTGCGGCGTTGAACCTGGCGGCAAAGGCATTGGGACTGAATCCTTGCGCAACTAATGTGGAAGATGCTTTACATGAATGGACACATGTGTGGTTATCGAGCAAAAGCTTGCTTTGAATTCATTGCAAGCAGGCCGCGATAATCTCTAGCGATTTCTCTAAAAACCTGTTATGTCCACCACTGAAGTTCCAGACGCAATAAAAAACCCAAAACCTGACGCCCCTTTCATGCGTGTCATCAAAACCTATGTGTTGCGCGCTGGACGCATGGGCCCGGGTCAAACAAGGGCGTTTGAGCAATTTGGGGTGAAGTTTTTACTGCCTTTCAAACGTGAGCGACTGGATGTTGACACATCCTTTGGCCGCCAAGCGCCACTCATTTTGGAAATTGGTTTTGGTATGGGGGACGCAACGGCAAAGATTGCACAAACACGCCCTGACGATAATTTTTTGTGCTGTGAAGTACACGCTCCTGGCGTTGGCGCCTTGCTCAAACGCTGCGGCGAAGAGGGGATTGGAAATATCCGCATAGTGCAACACGATGCCATCGAAGTGATGGGCCACATGTTGGGTGAAAACAGTTTGGATGGTGTGCATATCTTCTTCCCAGATCCTTGGCACAAAAGCCGCCACCACAAACGGCGTCTGATCCAAAGCCCTTTTGTGAACCGGCTTGCGCGCCACATCAAACAAGGTGGCTATTTGCACCTTGCAACGGACTGGCATCCATACGCCGAGCAAATGCTGCAAGTGCTGTCCGCTGAGCCCCACATCAAAAACACCGCCACTGACCCTAGCGGATTCGCTGAGAAACCCAGCTACCGCCCTTTAACGAAATTTGAAAACCGTGGATTGAAACTCGGCCACGGTGTGTGGGACTTGGTGTTTGAAAAGCTCTAAGCTTCCAACGCGCCATGGCGTGAGCGCCAGCACGGTGGCGTTGCCTTCTAGCGCAAGGACTTCCAACTCAAATGCTCTCGCTGACTGGCCAACCGTTTTCGACTTCCTCTGCGAGCGCTTCCCCGCAGTACCCCCACAAGAATGGTCCGCGCGCTTTGCGGATAGCCTGGTACTCAATGCGCAAGGCGAACCTATCAATGCGGCAACCCCTTACGCCCCCAACACACTGATTCACTATTACCGTCGCATCCCCCAAGAGCCTGAACTCCCCTTCAAAGCACAGGTGTTGTTTCGAGACGCGCATTTGGTAGTGACCGACAAACCCCACTTCATGCCCGTAACGCCTGCCGGTCGGTATGTGCGCAGCAGTTTGTTGGTGCAATTGAAAGAAGAACTCGGTATCGACACCCTCAGCCCAATTCACCGCATTGACCGTGAAACGGCTGGCTTGGTCGTTTTGTCTGTGAATCCGCAGGAACGCAACGCCTACCAAGCCTTGTTTCGAGAACGCCAGGTGCACAAGACTTACCTAGCGATTGCGCCGTATCGCAATGAATTAATTTTTCCGCTCACGTGTCAAAGTCGTATCGAGGAAGATGCGCAGTTTTTTCTGTCGCGTGAAGCAAAGGGTGCGCCAAATAGTGAAACGCATATAGGAATTTTGAAATGCCTGGATACAGGCTTAAACCCATCGGTGCACCCATCGGACGATTCAACTGAGGGATCAACCAGAAGGTCGCCGCATAGCCATTACAAACCCAAGGCGCTCTACCAACTATCGCCCATCACCGGCAAACGCCACCAATTGCGAATCCATATGTGTGCCTTGGGTATACCGATAGAAGGCGACCAGTTCTACCCCGAGGTATTGCGCGGGCCTGATGAGTCAGAAGATTTCAGCCAAGCTTTGCAACTACTGGCGGAAAAAATTACATTCACAGATCCGATCACGGGTGAAAAAAGGGTGTTCAAGAGTCAACAAAGCTTGGCTTGCTAAATTGCGTTAAGCACCAAGTGACTGCGCCACCCAAGCCTGCACACTAGCCAAAGCCTTAGGCAATCCAGATGCATCCGTTCCACCCGCCATTGCCATATCAGCTTTGCCACCGCCTTTGCCACCGACTTGTTGGGCCACAAAGTTCACCAACTCACCAGCTTTAACTTTGCCTAAGGTGTCGGCGGTAACGCCAGCAGCGATTTGCACTTTGTCGCCATCTACGGCTGCCAAAACTATGACAGCTGTTTTGAGTTTGTCTTTCAACTTGTCCATGGTGTCGCGCAAGGTTTTGGCATCTGCGCCTTCTAGCGTGGCGGCTAAAACTTTTACGCCTTTCACATCCACAGCTTGACCCATTAAATCGTCGCCTTGGCTAGAAGCCAATTTGCCTTTGAGTGCGGATACTTCTTTTTCTAAAGCTTTGACGTGGTCTAGCACTTGAGCAATACGTGCGTTCAGTTCCGCAGTGGGCGCTTTCAAGGCACCAGCAGCTTGGGCAACCGAGTTTTCCAAAGACTGTAAATAGGTCAAGGCCTTGCTACCAGTGATGGCTTCTATACGGCGCACACCAGCAGCCACACCGCCCTCGCCCACTATCTTGAACAAACCAATATCGCCAGTACGTTGAACGTGGGTGCCACCACACAGTTCACGGCTGGATCCGATGTCGAGCACGCGCACGGTTTCGCCGTACTTTTCACCGAACAGCATCATGGCGCCTGTTTTTTGGGCAGACTCGATATCCATCACGCGGGCTTGCGCTTGGGCGTTGGCCAAGATTTCTGCGTTCACCTTTGCTTCAATTTGTTCAATTTCAGCAGCCGTAACGTGGGCGTTATGCGCAAAGTCAAAACGCGTTTTGTCGGCATCCACCAACGAGCCTTTTTGTTGCACATGGGTACCAAGCACTTCGCGCAAGGCTTTGTGCATCAAGTGGGTGGCAGAGTGGTTGCGCACGGTGGCTTCTCGAACCGCGGTGTTGACTTGCGCTTGCACTTGGTCGCCAACGGCCAAGGTGCCTTGGATGTTGCTGCCATGGTGGGCAAAGACATCGGCTTTGATTTTTTGGGTATCTGCCACTTCAAAAGTAGCAGAGCCACTTTTCAATACGCCTTGGTCGCCAACTTGTCCACCGCTTTCTGCATAGAAAGGGGTGGTGTCCAAAACAACAGAACCAGTTTGACCAGTTTTGAGTTCGGCAACTGCAACACCATCGAGATACAAGGCAACCACTTTGGCGGCTGAGCCCAGTGATTCATAGCCTACAAAGGTGTTTCCAGAACCGTTGTATTCCAAGGCTTTGTCCATCTTGAACTTGCCGGCGGCACGGGCTTGGTTTTTCTGCTTATCCATCGCGGCGTGGAAGCCTGCTTCGTCTACAGTCACGCCACGCTCACGGCATACGTCGTTGGTTAAATCGAGCGGAAAGCCATAGGTGTCATGCAGTTTGAAGGCAACTTCGCCGGATAGTTTTTTGTTTTGAACTTTGGAAGCATTTGCGTCGGAAGTACCACTGTCGCCCAACTCCTCGTCCAAGATTTGCATACCAATTTCAAGCGTCTCATAGAAGCGCTCTTCTTCGGCCTTCAAAATCGCGGCAATGCGATCGGCTTGTGACGCCAAGCTGGGATAGGCCTTACCCATCAACGCCACGAGGTCAGGAATGAGTTTGTGGAAGAAAGGTTTTTTCTGACCTAGTTTGTATCCATGGCGAATGGCGCGGCGCACGATGCGACGTTGCACATAGCCTCGGCCTTCGTTGGTAGGGACGACACCGTCGCTCACCAAAAACGCTGTGGCGCGGATATGGTCGGCAATCACGCGCAGGGAGTTGTTTTTTAAATCTTTACACCCCGTCTCACGCGCGGCGGCTTTGATCAAAACATCGAACAAGTCGATTTCGTAATTGCTGTGCACATGCTGCAAGATGGCCGCCAAACGCTCCAAGCCCATACCAGTATCGACACATGGCGCTGGCAATGGCGAGACAGAACCGTCTTCTGCCATGTTGAATTGCATGAAGACGTTGTTCCAGATTTCAATGAAACGGTCGCCGTCTTCTTCAGGACTGCCAGGAGGTCCACCCGGAATGTGCGGGCCATGGTCATAAAAAATCTCGCTACACGGACCGCAAGGGCCGGTGTCAGCCATCATCCAGAAGTTATCGCTCTTGTAGCGTCCGCCTTTGTTGTCGCCAATGCGTATGACGCGGTCTGCGGGTAAGCCGATTTCTTTGGTCCAAATGTCGTAAGCCTCATCGTCTTCCTCGTAGACGGTGGCGAGCAAGCGCTCTTTAGGTAATTTATAGACTTCGGTCAGCAGTTCCCAAGCCCACTTCAAGCTTTCACGCTTGAAATAGTCACCAAAGCTCCAGTTACCCAGCATTTCAAAAAACGTGTGGTGGCGGGCGGTGTAGCCCACGTTTTCTAGGTCGTTATGTTTGCCGCCTGCGCGCAAACACGCCTGAACTGAGGCGGCGCGCACGTAAGAGCGCTTGTCAGTGCCTAGAAACACGTCTTTGAACTGCACCATGCCCGAATTGGTGAACATCAGGGTCGGGTCGTTGCCTGGAACCAAGGGGCTGGATGCCACCACGGTGTGGCCTTTAGAGGCAAAAAAATCGAGGAAAGACTGCCGAATGTCGGCTACAGAGAATGGGGGTTGGGTCATCCACAAATTATAGGTTTCGTAGTCTCCTTCAAGACCAGTCAGCCTGCGTAGTGGCGGTATGCTCAGCGTTCAAGCCAAATTAGGAGACCTCCATGGACATGAAAACTGCCCCCCTTTCGCTTCTTAACGACCCCTCACTATTAAAAACCGACGCGCTGATCAACGGCCAATGGGTCGCAGGCGCCAGCCGTTTTGATGTCAATGACCCCGCCACAGGCAAAAAACTCGCCGATGTAGCCAATTTGGGCCCAGCCGAAGCCGAAGCAGCCATTGCCGCCGCCAACACCGCTTGGGGGCCATGGAAAGCCAAAACAGGCAAAGAACGCAGCGCCATTTTGCGCAAATGGTTTGATTTGTTGATGGCCAACCAAGAAGACCTCGGTCGCATCATGACAGCAGAGCAAGGCAAGCCTTTTGCCGAGGCCAAAGGCGAAGTCGCCTACGGTGCGAGTTTTGTTGAGTGGTATGCCGAAGAAGCCAAACGCGTCAATGGCGAAACCCTGCCCCAGTTCGACAACAACCGCCGCTTGTTGGTCATCAAGCAAGCAATTGGGGTCTGCGCGGCTATCACGCCTTGGAACTTCCCGCTTGCCATGATCACCCGCAAAGTCGCACCCGCTTTGGCAGCAGGTTGTCCCGTGGTCATCAAACCCGCAGAACTCACGCCGTTGACGGCGCTGGCTGCTGCCGAGTTGGCAGTGCGCGCTGGCATTCCTGCTGGCGTGTTGAACATCTTGACGGCAGACAGCGACAACAGCATCGCTGTGGGCAAGGTGTTTTGCGCCAGCGACACGGTCCGTCACATCAGCTTCACAGGCTCTACCGAAGTCGGCCGTATTTTGATGGCGCAATCTGCGCCCAGCATCAAAAAACTCGCGCTCGAGTTGGGTGGCAACGCCCCCTTCATCGTGTTTGACGATGCCCATATCGACAGCGCTGTTGAAGGCGCCATGGCCAGCAAATACCGCAATGCAGGGCAAACCTGTGTCTGCGCCAACCGCATCTATGTGCAAGACAAGGTGTACGACCAGTTTGTCGAAAAATTTGCCGCCAAAGTCAAAGCGCTCAAAGTCGGTAACGGTTTTGAAGACGGCGTTGTTCAAGGACCATTGATCGAAGACGCCGCCGTGCAAAAAGTCGAACGCCATGTGCAAGACGCGATTGCCAAAGGCGGTAAGGTGGTGGTTGGTGGCAAGAAGTTAAGTGGCCAGTTTTTTGAACCCACCGTGATTTCAGGCGCTACCGCTGACATGCTGTGCGCCAAGGAAGAAACCTTTGGTCCCTTTGCGCCAGTGTTTCGCTTTCACAAAGACCAAGAGGCGATTGATGCTGCTAACAATACCGAGTTTGGCTTAGCCAGTTATTTCTATAGCCGCGATGTAGGTCGCATCTTCCGCGTCAGCGAGGCTTTGGAGTACGGCATGGTGGGCATCAACGTCGGCGTCATTGCAACAGAACATGTGCCTTTTGGTGGTGTCAAACAATCAGGATTAGGCCGTGAAGGTTCGAGCCACGGCATGGATGAATATCTGGAAATGAAGTACCTTTGTATCGGAGATATTTCCAAATAAATTTCATCTAATGATTGCATGCATAGGTGTATTGAATTAACCAATATAAGTAGTTTTACACCTTTGTCATCAACATTGTTTTCTTGTTCAATTTAAAATTAATTCAGTTTTCACCCTTAGCAACTAAAGCCCCATGTCTACACAGCAAATCTATATGCGTTTTTTGAATCTGGTCCATGCACTCGAAGGCCATCACAATTCGCCACAAATAGACCTTGATGCTAAAAAATTGCTTGACGTCATCGGGTTACGCGATGACCAAAAAAAGCCTCTCACGGTGACAGAAGCCATGGCCTTGGCACATATTGCATCGCCCGCGACGATTCACCGCAAACTCGATCAGTTACGTGAACTCGGAATGATCGACACCGTGTTCGAAGGTAAAAACCGTCGTACTAAATATTTGGTTCCAACCAAAGCGGCTATCGACTACTTTGCCAATATGGGCAAAGTAGTGCAGCAGGCGATTGCTAGCGCTTAAAGAAGCGTAACGCCCGTCTTACTCTGTAAATACTCGCGCGTCACGCCAGGCGCGAGTTCAACGACTTTGAGGCCCTGAGGCGTTACATCCATCACCGCAAGGTCGGTGATGATCAAGTCGACTACGCCGACACCCGTGAGCGGCAAGGTGCACTGAGGCAAGATTTTGAGATCTTCGGTGCCGTCTTTCTTTTTGGCGACGTGCTCCATCAATATGACAACGCGTTTGACGCCAGCGACCAAGTCCATCGCACCGCCCATGCCTTTGATCATCTTGCCAGGAATCATCCAGTTGGCGAGATCGCCTTTTTCGCTGACCTGCATCGCACCCAAAATCGACAAGTTGATTTTGCCGCCACGGATCATGGCGAACGATTGGTCACTGCCAAAAATTGCCGAGCCTTTGATGGTGGTGACGGTTTGCTTACCCGCGTTGATGAGGTCGGGGTCTACTTCATCCTCGTATGGGAAAGGGCCAATGCCCAGCATGCCGTTTTCGCTTTGCAACCAGACCTCCAAATGGTCAGGAACGTGATTAGCCACTAGGGTGGGGATGCCAATTCCTAGGTTGACATAGAAGCCGTCATGCAGTTCTTTTGCCGCGCGTGCGGCCATTTCATCTTGGGTCCAAGCCATGTTTTTTTCCTTTTAGTGGCAACAGCTTAGGCTGTTCACCTTACAAATATTTAAACGCTTCTATCTCGCACTGTGCGTTTCTCGATGCGCTTTTCAGGCGTCGGGTTATGCACGATGCGGTGAACATAAATACCAGGCAAGTGGATGTCGTCTGGAGCTAGCTCGCCAATAGCTAAGATGCGCTCAACTTCCACTACACAAATTTTGCCGGCAGTCGCTGCTGCAGGATTGAAGTTGCGCGCAGTCATGTTGAAGCGCAAGTTGCCGGACTTGTCAGCAATGTCGGCTTTGATCAAAGAGATTTCCGGGACCAATGACTTTTCCATCACATAAGTCTCGCCATCGAAGTCGCGCAACTCTTTACCTTCGGCGACCAAAGTGCCTACACCCGTTTTGGTGAAGAAGGCGGGGATGCCTGCACCACCAGCGCGAAGCTTTTCAGCCAAGGTGCCTTGGGGCGTGAATTCAAGTTCCAACTCACCCGCTAAAAATTGACGCTCGAACTCTTTGTTCTCACCCACGTAGCTGGAAATCATTTTTTTGATTTGATGGGTTTCGAGCAACTTACCCAAACCAAAGCCATCCACACCGGCGTTGTTGGAAATGACAGTCAGATTCTTCACGCCGCTGTCACGCAAAGCGTCGATCAAGGCCTCGGGGATGCCACACAGTCCAAAGCCACCTACCGCCATCAACTGGCCGTCGGCCACGATGTCTTTCAGCGCCTCAGCGGCAGAAGGAAATATTTTGTTCAAGGGGATGCTCCAAATTTGTGCAACGAATTAACTTGCTGATTCTACGAAACTGGCTTTTTGGGGACACGCCCCATCAAATAAAACTCGGGGTTGGGCATCATGTTGCTAAAACTCGCCATGCGGTTGCTCAAGCCAAAAAAAGCTGTGATGGCAGCAATATCCCAAATGTCTTCGTCGTCAAAGCCGTGGGCATGCAATGCGGAAAAGTCTTGGTCTTGGATTTGGTCGCTGTGCAGGCAGACCTTCATCGCGAAGTCGAGCATGGCTTTTTGTCTGGGGGTGATGTCTGCTTTTAAGTAGTTGACCGCCACTTGGTCGGCAACCAATGGTTTTTTCTCGTAAATACGCAAAATCGCACCATGGGCCACTACGCAATAGAGGCAGTTGTTGGCGGCACTGGTGGTGGTGACGATCATCTCGCGGTCGCCCTTGGTGAGATGGCCATCTTCCTTGAGCATCAAGGCATCGTGGTATGCGAAAAACGCCCGCCATTCAGCGGGGCGACGCGCCAGCGCCAAAAACACATTCGGAATAAAGCCCGCTTTTTCTTGTACTTCCAGCACTTTGGCTCGGATGTCTTCGGGTAAAGCGTTGAGATCGGGAAAGGGGTATCGGCTCATGGTGTGACTATCTTTCTCATCCGGTCAGGCAAATCAATCGCCTTTTGTTTGGGGAAATCCACCCAAATAGTGGTCGCGCCGCCCGCGGCGTAAATCACGCCGGGCTGGTCGTCGCGCTCCATCGTCGCCCACGTCTCGAACGTGGTGCGGGCTGGGTCGCTGGTGTACATCTTCAATCGAATATCACCAGGGTATTCAAGTTGTTTATAGAAGTTACAAAAGGCATTGATGATGACGATGCCTTCTTTCGCGGGGTCAGGCACGGCATCGATGGTTTGTAGCCAGTTGATGCGGGCCGTTTCTAGGTAACGAAAGTACATGATGTTGTTGACATGCCCCATCGCGTCCATATCGCCCCATCGAATGGGCATGGTCATCTCATACACCAGCTTCTTGTGCTCTGGTATCTCAATCTTCATAGTGCGAACCCATCGTCGGCCGCGATGATGGCGCCGTTGACAAAACCGCTTTCACCGCTGGCCAATAAAACTAACAAAGCATCCAAATCTTGCGGATGGCCGACGCGCTTGCGGGGCAACATGTTCACCAGCTTTTGGCCTTGTTCCGTGCTCCAGTGGTGGTGGTTGATTTCGGTATCGATATAGCCTGGGCAAATCGCATTCACGTTGATCCCAAAACGGCCCCACTCCATCGCCAACACCTTGGTCATCTGCACCACAGCGGCCTTGCTCATGCAGTAAGCCCCAATTTGAGGCAACACCTTCAACCCCGCCACCGACGCAATATTGATAATGCGCCCGCCGGTGAAGCTCCCTGGTGCAGATCCCTTGGCGCGCGCCAGCATGCGCTTGCCAACCTCTTGCGCCACAAAAAACGAGCCCTTGACGTTGGTATTGAAGATGAAATCAAAGTCGTCCTCGGTCACGTCTTGCACACGCTGGGTCGTGCTCACACCAGAGTTGTTCACCAAAATATCGATGCTGCCGACTTCGGTTTCCGCATGGGCGACGGCAGACTTGATGCTGTCCAAGTCCGTGACGTCCAAAGCCACCACATGGGCGTCGCCACCTTCGGCCTCGATTTCCGCACGCAACTCTTTGAGTTTCTCAACGCGCCGACTGGCCAGCACCACCGCAGCGCCAGCACGCGAAAGGGTTTTGGCGAACTGTTCACCCAAACCGCTGGACGCACCGGTTACCAGTGCTACCCGTCCTGACAAATCTATGCTGTAAGCCATGCCTTGCTCCCGCTTATGTTGAATCGCTTCATTATGGCAACTACCCCTCGGGCACCGTTGAAGCACCGCATAAAATCTGTCGCAACTCGGACAAGCTCCCTCTTATCTCTCTGACTCCCCTATTTTTATGACACCCCAAGACATCCTTGCCCAATTCGGGCCTCGCGAAGCCATGGAATACGACGTGGTGATCGTCGGCGGCGGTCCTGCCGGCTTAGCTAGCGCGATTCGCATCAAACAACTGGCGACTGAAAAAGGCCAAGACGTCTCAGTGGTAGTTCTGGAAAAAGGCTCAGAACCGGGCGCGCACATCCTCTCTGGCGCAGTCATGGACCCCAAAGCCATGGATGAACTCGTTCCCAATTGGAAAGAGCTGGGCGCACCTCTGAACCAAGCCGTTACGGGCGACGACTTATTGATGCTCAGTGAAACTGGCGCGACCCGTACCCCAAGTTGGCTAATGCCACGCAACTTTCACAACGACGGTTGCTACGTCGTCTCGCTAAGCAATGTGGTCAAGTGGATGGCTGCGCATGCTGAGAGTTTGGGTGTAGAAATATTTCCCGGTTTTACGGCGGCGGAAGTGCTCTACAACGACGACGCAGCCGCGCACGGCAGCAAACCCTCCGTTAAAGGTATTGCAACGGGTAATCTTGGTATCGGTAAAGACGGCGAACCCACCGACAACTTCCAACTCGGCATGGAGCTCCACGCCAAATACACCTTGTTTGCGGAAGGTGCGCGCGGGCATTTGGGCAAACAATTGCTTGCTAAGTACAACCTCACAGAAGGCAAAGACCCACAAAGTTACGCCATCGGCGTGAAAGAGTTGTGGGAGATTGATCCCGCCAAAGCCCAACCCGGATTGGTGGTGCACACCTCAGGCTGGCCCATGCAAGACGACACCTTTGGCGGTGGCTTTTTGTACCACTTGGAAGACAACAAAGTGACCCTTGGTTTTGTGCTCGGTCTCGACTACAAAAATCC
>CAIRQX010000054.1 GCA_903880855.1 uncultured Burkholderiales bacterium
ATGTCAGCCTTTATCGACCCATTCTTTCAAGAATCCACTTTGGTGTTGAGCTGCGACGTGCTCGAGCCAGGTGACGGCAAATCTTATGACCGCGACCCACGTTCTATCGCCAAGCGCGCTGAGGCTTACTTGAAAGCCTCTGGTTTGGGCGATACCGCTTACTTTGGACCAGAGCCAGAATTTTTCATCTTCGACGACGTGCGTTGGGCCAACGACATGTCTGGCGCTTTCTTCAAGATCGACGAATACGAAGCACCTTGGAACTCCGACAAAGTCATGGAAGGCGGCAACAAAGGCCACCGTCCGACCGTCAAGGGCGGCTACTTCCCAGTACCTCCAGTCGACAGCATGCAAGACATGCGCGCCGAGATGTCTTTGATATTGGAAGAAATGGGCATCCCCGTTGAAGTGTTCCACCATGAAGTGGCTGGCGCTGGTCAAAACGAAATCGGTACCAAGTTCTCTACATTGGTTGAGCGTGCTGACTGGACCCAAAAACTGAAATATGTAGTCTGGAACGTAGCCCACTCTTTCGGCAAAACAGCTACTTTCATGCCTAAGCCATTGGTGGGCGACAATGGTTCTGGCATGCACGTGCACCAGTCCATTTGGAAAGACGGCAAAAACCTGTTTGCAGGCAAAGGCTACGCTGGTTTGAGCGATACCGCTTTGTATTACATCGGCGGCATCATCAAGCACGCACGTGCTTTGAATGCGATTACTAATCCCACGACCAACAGCTACAAGCGTTTGGTGCCTGGCTTTGAGGCTCCTGTGAAGTTGGCATATTCGAGCCGTAACCGTTCTGCGTCAATTCGTATTCCTCACGTGGCGTCTGACAAAGGCCGTCGCATTGAGGCGCGCTTCCCAGATCCAATGGCCAATCCTTACCTCTGCTTCTCAGCTTTGCTGATGGCTGGTCTCGACGGTATCGAAAACAAAATTCACCCCGGTGAAGCTGCTACCAAAGACCTCTACCACTTGCCACCCGAGGAAGACGCATTGGTACCTACTGTGTGCCACAGCTTGGACCAAGCCTTGGAGTATTTGGATAAAGACCGTGCGTTCTTGACCAAAGGTGGCGTGTTCACCGACAGCATGATCGATGCTTACATCGAACTCAAAATGCAAGAAGTTACACGTTTCCGTCAAGCCGTGCACCCCGTTGAATACGACATGTATTACTCTCTGTAATCGGTCGCAACGCTGTTGCATAGAAGGGACGGCGCAAGCCGTCCTTTTTTTATAGCTCAACTATTGACATCTCTTACGTCCCGACAATGACCGCACCTTCTTATACACAGGCTTTTGATTTACTAGCCACGTTGGTGGCGGTGGTTCGTTCAGACGGCATTGTGGTGTTTGCTAACGCAGCATTAGAGGACGTGCTTGGCGTATCAAAGCGCAATATCGAAGGAAATAAACTCTCTCAAAATTTTGTGCAACCCCAGGCGTTTGAGAGCGTTTTAAAGGGTGCGCAGCGCAATGCGTTCGTCGTCATGCGCTATGACGCCCACCTGCACCGTCCACTGTTAGATCCTTTGCCTGTTCACGTGATCGTGGCGCCCACCGATAACCCCCAAGAAGTGTTGGTTGAGTTGCTTCCGTTAGAGCAGCAAGCGCGAATTGAGCGTGAAGACCGATTAATTGACCAAGCCCAAGCCAATAAAGAACTCATCCGTAACTTGGCGCATGAAATCAAAAATCCCCTAGGAGGTATTCGCGGCGCCGCCCAATTGCTACAAATGGAAGTAGCGGGACGCGACTTGGTGGAATACACCCAAGTGATCGTGCATGAGGCTGACCGATTACAACTGCTCGTCGACCGTTTGTTAGCCCCGCACCGTCGCCCGCACGTGGTGGGGGATGTGAATATCCACGAAGTATGCGAGCGTGTGCGCTCTTTGGTGCTGGCTGAGTTTCCGCGCGGTCTGAAAGTGGTGCGCGACTACGACATCTCTATCCCAGATATTCGGGGGGATCGTGAGCAGTTGATCCAAGCGGTACTCAATATCGTGCATAACGCAGCCCACGCCTTGTCTGAACGTATCGCGGAAGGAGATGCGCAAATTGTCCTCAAAACCCGCATCAACCGACAAGTAACTTTTGGCAAAAACCGCTATAGGTTGGCACTGGAATTGCATGTCATAGACAACGGACCTGGTGTCCCAGAAGAAATCAAGGATCGCTTGTTTTTTCCTCTGGTATCAGGCCGAGACGGTGGATCGGGGTTGGGGCTCAATTTAGCCCAAACCTTTGTCCAGCAACACCATGGGCTGATTGAGTGTGATAGCGAGCCAGGACGGACAGATTTCAGAATCGTGATCCCCTTGACTTGATAAAAAAGAAAGTAGCGCTGAGATGAAACCGATTTGGATAGTTGATGACGACCAGTCAATCCGCTTTGTGCTGGAGAAGGCCTTGTTGCGCGAAAACTTGCCGACTCGCAGTTTCACATCACCGCGTGAAGTGCTGCAAGCTTTGGACAGCGCAAGCGAAGACGATCAACCACAAATTTTGGTCAGTGATATCCGTATGCCGGGCGGTTCAGGCTTGGAGTTGTTAACTAAAGTCAAAGAACGCATGCCCATGTTGCCCGTCATCATCATGACGGCGTATTCTGATTTAGATAGCGCGGTATCCGCTTTCCAAGGGGGTGCGTTTGAATACCTGCCCAAACCTTTTGATTTACCCAAAGCAGTAGAGTTGATTCGCCGTGCTGTGGATGAAAGCCAACGCGAACAAGCCCAAAGCGATTTACAAGATGAAACACCAGAAATGCTTGGTCAAGCACCCGCGATGCAAGATGTGTTTCGCGCGATTGGACGTTTGAGCCAAAGCCATGTCACCGTGATGATCACTGGCGAGAGTGGTTCTGGCAAAGAACTCGTAGCGCGTGCTTTGCACAAACACTCTCCACGCGGTGACACCGGAACCAAAGGGCCTTTTGTCGCCATCAATACAGCGGCTATTCCCAAAGATTTGCTAGAGAGTGAATTGTTTGGGCACGAACGTGGTGCATTCACAGGCGCGCAAGCCACCAGAAGAGGGCGTTTTGAACAAGCCGAGGGAGGGACACTATTTCTAGACGAAATTGGTGACATGCCGTTCGACTTGCAAACCCGTTTATTGCGAGTGCTCAGCGACGGCAATTTCTACCGTGTTGGCGGCCATAGTGCAATCAAAGCCAATGTGCGTGTGATTGCTGCGACCCACCAAGACCTTGAAAAACGCGTCAAAGAAGGTGCCTTTCGCGAAGACTTGTTCCACCGCTTAAACGTGATTCGTTTGCGCTTGCCTGCGCTTCGCGAACGAAGAGAAGACATTCCTACATTGACCCGCCATTTCTTGCAGCAAAGCGCCCAGCAATTAGGTGTAGAGCCGAAGCGTATTTCGGATGCTGCGCAATCGCGCATGAACCAATTTAATTTTCCTGGCAACGTTCGACAGTTAGAAAATATTTGCCATTGGCTCACTGTGATGGCACCGGCCCAAGTGATTGAGCCCAAAGATTTGCCGCCTGAGGTTCTTGGCCTGGCCAATGAATCAGGCCCCATGGCGCAGCATGTCATGGATGACGATACAAGCTATGCCAATGCGCAAGACGATGGCGTGCAACTAGCAACTTCCAAAATTACAACGTCTCCCGTAGTGCTTAATTTGCCAGGTGCTGATTGGGAACAAGGATTCGAAGCTGAAGCTATGAGCCTATTGGTGGCAGGACGTACCGATGTATGGGACGCTATGGTCAACCGCGTTGAAGCGCGATTGATTCAAACGGCTTTAGCCAATACCCGAGGAAGACGCATCGAAGCAGCGCAAAAACTCGGTATAGGCCGCAACACGATCACCCGCAAAATTCAAGAACTAGGGATTCAAGAGTAAGCGCTTAACTGAGCGTCACCACGACTGGCGTGTGATCACTAGGACGCTCATTTTTTCTGGGTAATTTATCAATCACGCATGATGTGACTTGTTCTTTTAATGCTTGGGAGACCAAGATATGGTCGATCCGCAGACCGCGATTGCGGCGAAATGCAAATTCGCGGTAGTCCCACCAAGAGTAGCTTTTTTCGGCTTGCTCAAATAACCTAAACGCATCGACCATCCCTAAATCTAGCAATGCTTTGAAATGGGCGCGCTCTTCCTTGGTGCAGTGGATGGTGTCAGCTAAAGCGATTGGGTCCCATACATCCGCATCGTCCCAAGTGATGTTGAAGTCGCCCATCAAAACTAATTTGGGGTGCGTGCGCATTTCGGTTTGAAGCCAATGGGTTAAAGCGGTGAGCCACTGCATTTTGTACACAAACTTGTCGCTATCAGGGGCTTGACCATTGGGGAAATAAGCGCCAGCTACGCGAACTCCCTTGACGGTGGCACTGATCACGCGCGCCATTTCATCTTCAAAATTAGGAATGTTGTGGATGACCGCTTCAATCGGATGCTTTGCAATCAATGCCACACCGTTATAAGTTTTTTGCCCAAAAAAAGCGACGTGGTAGCCGGCGGATTCAATGGCTTCTCGCGGAAATTTATCGTCGGTAGTTTTGGTTTCTTGTAGTGCCAACACATCGATACCACCCTCTGATTTTTGCGTCTCTAACCAATCGAGTACCTGCGGTAGTCGCACGGTTAAAGAGTTCACATTCCAGGTGGCAAGTTTCATAGTCAGCGTGTATTTCTTTTCTGTAAGGTCACCAAGTGATACGCCTGGCCTTGTGCAGACACATGGGAAGTTCTTTGCGTTTCAGTCCAATCACTCGGTAGAAGAGATGGCGCATAAGCATCTCCTTCATAGTCTGCATCGATTTCGGTGACAACAATTTGCGATGCTATCGATAAGCCTTGGGCATAGAGTTGCGCACCTCCGATCACCCAAATGACTTCGGTTGGCGGAAACAGCGCCATGGCTGCTTCTAGAGATGCGACCACTTGCGCGCCAGGCGCTGAGAAAGATGGTTGCCTAGATACCACTATGTTGCTGCGACCTGGCAGCGGGCGAAATTTCTCAGGCAAAGATTCCCAAGTCACACGCCCCATGACCACAGGTTGGCCGAGCGTGCTGCGTTTGAAATGCGCCAAGTCTTCAGGCAAATGCCAAGGCAGTTGGCCTTGTTTACCAATCACACCATTGCGCGCACGCGCATAAATCATGTGCAGCGGCATTACACCGCAACTGGTGCTTTGATAGCACCGTGGCATTGGTAATCACGTACTTCAAAGTCTTCAAATTCGTAATCAAAAATCGAAGCCGGTTGACGTGCGATGTGCAGAGTGGGGTAGGCGTAAGGGGTGCGACTGAGTTGCAACTCCACTTGTTCGTGGTGGTTGCTATAGATGTGGCAATCTCCGCCAGTCCAAATGAAGTCACCTACCTCCAAGTTGCATTGCTGGGCCAACATATGCGTGAGCAAAGCGTAACTCGCAATATTGAAAGGCACGCCGAGAAAGATATCGGCGCTGCGTTGGTACAACTGACAACTCAAGCGGCCTTTCTCGCCTGCATTTTGCGCGGGAGCCACATAAAACTGAAAAAACGCATGGCAAGGCATGAGCGCCATCTTGCTTAGTTCAGCGACGTTCCATGCGCTCACGATCATTCGTCGCGAGTCTGGGTTAGTTTTGAGGGTTTGTATCAACTCCGATATTTGGTCAATGTGTTTGCCATCAGGTGTAGGCCAACTGCGCCATTGCACACCATACACCGGGCCTAGGTCGCCGTCTTCGCGCGCCCATTCGTCCCAAATGCTGACGCCGCGTTCTTTCAACCAATTGTTATTGCTAGAACCCGTTAAGAACCATAGTAACTCTTGGATGATGGAGCGCAGATGCACTTTTTTGGTGGTGACTAAAGGAAAGCCTTCATTCAAATCGAAGCGCATTTGGTGTCCAAACACGCTTCGAGTTCCAGTACCCGTGCGGTCAGTTTTGGCAACGCCATGGGTATAAACATGACGCATGAAATCTTCATATTGGCTTCTGATGGGGCGCATAAAAATTCAGTTATTTCAATAAGAGGTGAAGTTTAAACACTTTGTCTTGACAAGCCGAAGCAGCCAAACTAACGCACTACACGGCCAGGATTCAAAATTCCCAAAGGATCTAGTGCGAATTTGACTTGCCGCATCAGTGCCAAAACGGTAGGGTCTTTGTACTCTGGCAGGGTGTCCACTTTCAAGCTACCAATTCCGTGCTCTGCAGAAATGGATCCACCAAAACTTTTCACGGAGTCATAGACCAAATGGTTGACGCGTTCTTCGTAGTCTTTGAGAAATTCCGCATTGTCATAACCATCAGGCACTTGGACGTTGTAGTGCAAATTACCATCGCCCAAATGCCCGAAGTTCACCAAGCGCACCCCAGGAATTTCTTGCGCGAGTTGCACGTCGGTTTTTTCAACAAACGCCGCGATGGAAGAAACCGATAAAGAAATATCGTGTTTGATATTTAAGCCTTCTTGAGCCTGCGCCATGGTGATGCTTTCGCGGATGTGCCAAAAATTGCGCGCTTGCGAAAGGTTTTCTGCGACTACCGCATCCGTCACGCAGCCTTCCTCCATAGCAGCTTCTAGTAAATGCTCAAAACGTGCGCGCGCATGCTCTTGCGACTCGGTATCGGAGTTTTCTAATAAAACGCAGTAGGGCGTGTCGCTCCACAAAGGAATGCGCATTTGAGGAAAGTGCTTGTTCACCAAACCCAGTGAAAACTGGTTCATCATCTCGAACCCTGTCAGACTGGCGCCTAAATGTTGGTGGGCAAGTCCAAGCAACTTCACTGCATCAGTCACAGTTGGCACAGCTGCCCAAGCGGTGAGGGTGGCGGCAGGTTGAGGGAACAACTTCATCGTAGCGGCGGTGATGATGCCGAGCGTGCCTTCGCTGCCAATCATCAAATTACGCAAGTCGTAACCGGTGTTGTCTTTACGCAGGCCACTTAAGCCATGCATCACTTCGCCTGATGCCGTGACCACTTCGAGCCCTAAACACAATTCACGCGCATTACCATAGCGCACAACTTGTGTGCCACCAGCGTTGGTTCCTAAGTTGCCTCCTATCGTGCAACTACCTTCAGAGCCTAAGCTTAGTGGAAATAGATAGCCTGCTTTTTCAGCGGCGTCTTGCACGCTTTGTAAGGTGCAACCTGCCTCGACGGTGATGGTGAGGTTGTCTGCATCTACGTTCCGTACCCGTTGCATGCGTTGCATGCTCAGCACCACTTGGGTTCCGCTCTCATTAGGAATAGAGCCTACTACCAAGCCCGTATTGCCACCTTGCGGCACGATGCTCACTCTTGCATTTGCGCAGGCTTTGACAGTAGCAGCTACTTCTTCCGTGTTAGCTGGCCGAACCACTGCCAGCGCTTTACCGCGTGAACGTTTACGCCAGTCTTGTTCGTAACTAGACAAGTCGCCGTCAGTCAGGACATGCGATGCGCCAAGCAGTTGGCGTAATGTGTCTAACAGCTTAGAAGAAGTGTGATCAGTCATTTTGTATCGATTGAAAACGTAAGCGAACATGAAGCGCGCAAGCAATGAATAAAACTACGCATAGCACTACTTCTGCAAATGCAAAGTAGCAACTAGGTGCAGTATCCCCCCACGCACGGACCACACCTTCCGTGAAATATAGCCAAATGAACAGGCTGACCCAGCGGTAGGTGTACATGCGGTTTTTCAGAAGGCCAGCAAGCGGGATACAAAGTGGCAGCACCTTTAAAGCTAGCAAAGTGCCGCCTGGGCGAAGAGGGGCTAGCCAGAGTTCCCACACCAATCCCAGAACTATCAAGCCTGTCAAGCTAAGGACTGCGAGAAGTCGGGTGCGTGATACGTGGCTGGGAAGAGTTGTCATAGATGCTGGCATGATGTAGTCCATGATTGTCTCGCATCTTCAAAAATTCATGGCGCATCTTGCGCAATTTCCTTGGGCCAACACGGCGCGCGTGGTAGCGCTGCGTTTTCGTGAAGACCGCTTGGGTCAAACAGCTGGTAGTTTGACCTTCACCACCTTGATCGCATTAGTCCCCTTCGTGACTGTGGCATTGGCTGTTTTTACAGTCTTTCCAATGTTCAGTGATTTTCAAGCCGTGGTGCAGAAACGATTGGTGGAGAGCTTGGTCCCAGACAATATTTCACGCCAAGTTCTTGGCTATCTCACTTTGTTTGCTAATAAAGCAAGTCGCTTAGGTGCAGCGGGTGTGACGGCATTGATTCTTTCTGCGCTCGCACTGGTTTTTACTATCGACCGCACATTGAACGCGATTTGGCGCGTGAAGAAAAGACGCCCGTTTGCACAAAGGTTGTTGTTGTATTGGACAGCCCTCACCTTAGGTCCGCTTTTGATGGGTGTTGGGATTGTGATGACAACACAATTTGTGAGTTTCTCGCAAGATTTCACTTCCGCCGCTTTTGGAAACGTAGGTTGGCTTTTGAGCTCCTTGGAATATGGCTTGTTTGTGTGGGGTGTTGCGGCGCTCTATCGTTACGTTCCTTATACCCAAGTACCTTGGAGCCACGCTTTAGTGGGGGGCGTTTGGGTGGTAGCGGCCATCACCGTTGCACGTAATGTGTTGGCTTATTTCTTTGGAAAGATGTCCACCTACTCAATGGTCTATGGGGCTTTTGCAACTCTCCCTATCTTGTTCGTATGGATTTACTTGGCCTGGACTATTGTGTTGATGGGTGCGGTATTTGTTGCTAATTTGTCGACTCTATTAAGTGGCGTAGCCCGGGATTTGAGAACCGCTGGTTGGCGTTTTGAATTAGCTTTAGAAGTTTTGCAGCATCTCAATCAAGCCAGGCGCAGCGAAGCACGTGGAGCAAGTCTTTTACAGCTCTGTAGCGATCTGCGATTAGACCCACTCCAAGTTGACGAGGTGCTAGCGACTTTGGTGGATATGGATTGGATTGGACGTTTGAGTGAATCTGCGGATTCGGCACACCTTGCAGTGAGTGAGTCGCGTTACATCTTGTTGGTAGATACGTCGCAAGCCTATTTAGCTCCCTTGATGGCCCGCTTGCTTCTCAAACCAAGTACGCATAACCAGCGCCTATGGGCGCAATGGCAAACCTTGCGGTTAGCAGACGTAATTTAGTTAAGGTTTTTTGATGCCCAGGTGGTCAAGCACCACGGGAGGGCGACCAGGAAATTGCGCTACCAATTGCAGTTTTCCTCCCAAACTTTCGATGTAGAGGCGTAATGTGGAAAGAAGCATGTCGCTGCGCTTTTCTAAACGTGAAATAGCGTCTTGGCCAACACCAAGTGCTAGCGCCATGTCTGTCTGTGTTTGTTGGGCAGCGGTGCGAAGTTCTTTGAGCGTGGCCAACTCTTGGGTGCGACGCTCAATGCGTGCTTGACGTTGTGTAGGTAATTTGACCAATAGGTCTTTTAGTTTTTTAGTCATATCGCTACTCCTTTAAGTTTGTTTGGTTTAAATCTTGTAAATGTTCTTGGTACCGATGCTCTGCAACTTGAATCAATCGCTTGTAAAAACGACTTTGGTTGACGCCACACTTATTACCTCCAACAAGTAAGATGGCCTGCCTTCTTGGGTCAAAGGCAAATGCCACTCGCCACACCTCTTGCTGCCAACTAAAGCGCATCTCCTTCATGTTGAAGTAAGTCGAGCCTCTCAACGTGTCAACCGTCGGTCGCCCCAGATGAGGCCCGTAGTTGGCTAGCAATTTTGCGTGTGCGAAGAGCTCGTCTTGGAAACTCTCGTTTAGCTGCTCAAGTTCTTCGACAAATGCATCGTGCAAAAGCACTTCCCAGTTCGATGGCATAAATTATGTTTTTAAATACATATCTTGTCAAGACTTTTTGTTAAATATTTTTAGAAAATTCTAAAAATATCAACCTAAGGTCAGGGCCTTTAAAAGCCCAAAAGACAACAACGATGTAGGAGTTTTAGAAAGACTAGAAGTTAAGGTGTCTTCTAAAAATTAGGGTTAACTTTTGCTCAAAAAATGAAAAGTTACAACCAAAAAATAACCGGTTACCCCAAGAACTCTTTTAATGCCTGTAATGTTTCCTCAGGCGTCTCACCCATTTGGTGGTGCCCCATGGGTAACTCCACCACTTGATACTTTTTGTTGTGGGTACGCGCCATATCGATCAAACTTTTTGCACCTTTGGGATGTGTCATTTGGTCTTGTTTGCCCAGCAAAAACAAGATAGGGCAGGTCACAGCCTGCATAGCTTCTAAGCCATGGGTGTAGGAATCACAAGCTTTGAAGCCTCGGTGAAAGACATTGACCTTGGTATTGCTTGCCAAAACACGGCGACCGAGTGCCATCGAGGTTCCGTAGACCCAAGTGCCTGGTCCTAATACAGAGGGAGGTGCATTCAAGGTCGCACGTGAAAACACGTTCACCATTTGAAGTGCCTTCATGGGTTCATTCAGCGAGGACTCCAAGAGCGCAGGCGAGACGGGCATTGGGAACGCAATTCCCACCAAGCCTAAGTGCGTGATGCGATCGCCCAGGCGTCCTGCTGTTTCTAGGGCTATCAAGGAGCCCCAGCTGTGCCCAACCACGGCAGCTTTTTCAATACCAGCTGCGTCTAATAGTTGTTCAATAAAAGCGGACGCGGCCTCAACGCTATCTGGTGCATCACCGCCGCTGCGGCAATGGCCAGGGAGATCAACCGCCAATACATTGAAGCCGTGGTGCGCAAGATAGCGGGTTTGCAAAATCCAGACACTGTGGTCGTGCAATACGCCATGAATAAAGACTACGGTGGGTTTATTCGCATCGAATGCCTTGCCTCCGGTATAGGCATAGGCTTCAAATGAGGCCCCATTTGCTGCAGGAATAGAAAATTTCATAGCCGTATCCCTTTTAAGCAGCAGCCGGTTTCACTGGTGAGCCACCAGTTTTTTCAGCGGCCTTCAATGCACGCTTTAAATCGTCGATCAAATCTGCTGGATCCTCAAGACCAATAGACAAACGAATGGTGCCGGGGCCAATGCCAGCGTTCACCAAAGCTTCATCACTCATCCTGAAGTGCGTAGTACTAGCGGGGTGGATCACCAAACTACGGCAGTCCCCCACATTGGCCAAATGGCTAAAGAGTTTCAGTGCCTCAATGAATGCGCGTCCTTGTTCACGTGAGCCTTTGATATCAAAGCTAAATACTGAGCCAGCGCCACGCGGTCCAAAACGCAATAGTTTTTGCGCTAGTGCATGGCTAGAGTGGCTTTCCATCAAGGGATGACCCACACGGCTAACCATGGGATGGCTAGCTAAAAACTCCACCACTTTCTCGGTGTTCGACATATGGCGTTCCATACGCAAGGGCAAGGTTTCAATGCCTTGCAAAATCAACCAAGCACTGTGCGGACTCATGCAAGCGCCAAAGTCGCGCAAACCTTCGCGGCGCGCGCGCAATAGAAATGCGCCTACTGTGCTTTCTTCGGTGAACACCATGTTGTGAAAGCCTTCGTAGCTTTGCGACAACTCTGGGAACTTGCCGCTACGTTCCCAATCAAAGCTACCAGCGTCCACCACAACGCCACCAATCACCGTGCCATGGCCACTCAAAAACTTGGTCGCTGAGTGGTAGAGCAAATCAGCACCCAAATCAAATGGTTTGAGCAAATAGGGGGATGTCAGGGTGCTGTCGACCAATAAAGGCACGCCCGACTCATGCGCTATCTGCGACACCGTTGGAATATCCAATACATCCAGCCCCGGATTGCCCACTGTTTCACCAAAAAACAATTTGGTGTTGGGTCGAACCGCTTTTTTCCAGCCATCGATATCGTGTGGATGGACAAAGGTGGTTTCAATGCCAAAACGGCTCATGGTGTAGTGCAACAAATTATGTGAGCCACCATACAAAGCACTGCTTGAAACAATATGTGATCCTGCACCCATCAAGGTGGCCACACTCAAATGCAAAGCGGCTTGTCCACTTGCGGTGGTGATGGCGCCAATGCCGCCTTCCAAAGCTGCAACGCGTTGTTCCAACACTGCGTTGGTGGGATTGCTGATGCGGCTATAAACGTGCCCCGCGCGTTCCAAATTAAACAGCGAGGCAGCATGGTCGCTGGATTCAAATACAAACGATGTGGTGAGATGAATGGGTGTGGCGCGCGCACCTGTTGTAGGGTCAGGGCTTGCACCAGCATGCAAAGCAAGGGTGTCAAAACTTGGGTCGTTATAGCCAGGCATGGTTTCCTCGGGTGTATGAAGTGGGTTTTAAAGCGCATTGTGGGCTATATTTGGGCACCCATGCGAGGAGGTTCACTATGAAAGTCAGCGATATTTTGCGCGTTAAGGGCGATAGCCCTTTGTTCACTATCGACCCGTCTGAGTCTCTGTCACATGCTGTCAACACCATGGCAACCAAAGATATGGGTTCTCTATTGGTGATGGAACATGGCAACCTCGTGGGTCTGTTGACTTTCCGTGAAGTTATATTGGCTTTGCATCGCCACGGCGGCGCGTTGGGTGATGCCAAGGTCAGCAGTGCGATGGATGACCATCCGTTAACTTGTACGCCTGATCACGAAATCGACCAAGTGCGCCACATGATGGTGGAGAGCCACTCACGCTACATACCCATTGTTGAAAACGGCAAACTCAAAGGCGTCATCAGCTTTTACGATGTCGCCAAAGCTGTGCTCGATAGCCATAACTTCGAAAACAAAATGCTAAAGGCCTACATTCGCGATTGGCCTAGTGAGGAAGCAGGAGCGCAAGCGCTGCCTGCAAAGGGATAGTTTTGCGCACGGGCGCGGATGGGATAATCGCGCCTTATGAGTGGAAATACCTTCGGAACCCTTTTTTGCGTCACCAACTTTGGTGAATCTCACGGCCCCGCTATTGGGTGCGTGATTGATGGCTGCCCGCCGGGCATGGCGTTGTCAGAGTCTGATATCCAGCACGACTTAGATAGACGCCGTCCAGGAACCAGTCGCCATGTCACCCAACGTAACGAACCCGACCAAGTACAAATTCTTTCGGGAGTCTATGAAGGCAAAACTACTGGCACCCCCATCGCCTTGTTGATTCAAAACACTGATCAACGCAGCAAAGACTACGGCAATTTATTGCAGACATTTCGCCCAGGCCATGCGGACTACACCTATTTCCAAAAATTCGGTATCCGTGATCCACGTGGCGGTGGTCGTTCATCTGCACGTTTGACAGCACCTACCGTTGCTGCTGGTGCCGTTGCCAAAAAATGGTTGCAAGAAAAATATGGCACCCAATTCAAAGGTTGCATGACCCAACTTGGTGATTTACCAATTCCATTTGAGAGTTGGGAGTATGTGGGCCACAACCCTTTCTATGCGCCCTGTGCAGATGTACAAGCTTTTGAAGACTATATGGACAGCTTGCGCAAAGCGGGTGACTCCTGTGGTGCGCGTATCCGAATAGTGGCGAGTGGCATGCCTGTAGGCTTGGGTCAACCCCTTTATGACAAATTAGATGCAGACATTGCGTACGCCATGATGGGGTTGAATGCTGTCAAAGGTGTAGAGATTGGTTCTGGTTTTGCCAGCGTCGCGCACCGCGGCACCATGCATGGCGATACGCTAACGCCGAAAGGCTTTGCAACTAACCACGCCGGTGGTGTGTTGGGCGGCATCAGTACTGGGCAAGATCTTGAAGTGAGCATTGCCATCAAGCCCACCAGTTCTATCGTGAGTCCGCGTGATTCGATTGATCAAAACAGCCAAGCTGTAGAGGTGGTGACCAAAGGTCGTCATGACCCATGTGTGGGTATTCGTGCCACACCCATCGCAGAGGCGCTTTTGGCTTTGGTAGTGATGGACCATGCGTTACGCCACCGCGCGCAGTGTGGTGACGTGCATGTAGAAATGCCCGCTATTGCGGGGCGCATCGCTTAAAAGTGCCATCTGTGGAAGACTCAGCGCCGTCTAGGCGTAATACGCTGTTTCCGTTTGCAGCGCTCTCTGCCAGCTATTTTGCGCACATTGGCTTCTTCAATCCCTATTTACCTTTGTGGCTCAAGTCGCTGGGCCTTTCCATCACCACGATTGGATTGCTCACAGCTGTTCAATCGTTGACGCGTATCTTGGCGCCCTACGGCTGGGGCTGGTTGAGTGACCACAGTACAGACCGTATCAACTTACTGCGTTATTGCGCTGGAGCGGCACTGGTATGCGCCACGGGCTTGTTTTTTCAAATGGGTTTGGTGTGGTTGGCGGTGGTGTTGCTCTGCATGTTTATCCATACCAGCGCCATGATGCCTATGAGCGAAGCTGCGTTGGCGCAATGGGTGAGCTGTGAGGGTACGTTCAATACCAAACGCTATGGCCGTATTCGCTTGTGGGGCTCCATTGGATTTTTAGTGACTGTGTTTGTCGCTGGCGCTTGGTTTGACCACCAAGGCATGGAAAGCTTTCCTGCTTGGGCCGTAGGTTCTTTGGTTGCGTTGAATATCAGCGTGTGGTGGCTACCCAAGCACCGAGAAGTTATACGCCATGATGAAGTCTCACCACCTGTTTTAGGTGTTTTGAAGCTTGCCAAAGTGCGCTGGTTTTTTGCTGCAGTGTTTTGTCATGTGTTTGCACACATTGGCATTTACGTATTTTTGTCTTTGTACCTAGATGCATTGGGCTATAGCAAAACCATGATCGGTATTTTGTGGGCCATTTCAGTGGCTACAGAAATCGTCTGGTTCTTCACACAAAGCCGATGGCTGCCTTTATTCAGTTTGTCTGCGTGGTTAGTGATTTGCGCATGTGTGATGGTGCTACGTATGTGTCTAACGGCCTGGTGGGCGGACGCGCTATTGGCCTTATGGATTGCGCAGATGCTGCATGCTGTGACGTTTGCGACCCACCACACGGTATGCATTTCCATTTTGACCAAGCACTTTCCTGGGCGTCTGCGCGGCAGAGGGCAAGCTTTGTATGCATCGATTGGCTATGGCATACCAGGAGTTATGGGCGCCTTACTCGGTGGATTGTTGAGTGAGCGTTTTGGATTAGCTTCTATCTATGCAGCATCTGTCATCATGGCTGTGCTTGCCTGTTTTTGCGCTTGGCGCACACATTATTTAAGTCGCAGAGATAGTTTTTTAAATTGATGGGTCAGCCAGTGGTGTATTGGCAGTTCAGCTTTTTCATATAAAAAAAGACCAAGCCCCATGCTACAGAGCCAAGCAAAAATGCAAATACCTAGGGCTGTAGTCGCACCGCTGAATTGGCTAACCTTCCACATATAGCTAAACACCACAATCACGCCGAAGTGCGATAAAAATTGTGCATATGCACTGTTAGAAAGCCTGTGTAAAACCCTTTTCATGGGCGTCCAGTGGTCTGTCCCTTTGGGCCGAATAGCCAACCAAGTTGCCGTTGTCAATGCCAAAGCCAAACGTGAACGCACGTCTATCCACAAAGCACATAGGGCAATTGCCACCACACACCAAAAGACAAAAGCATCAAACCGAGCGCGTTTCGACCATGCGGCTAGCACACCTAAACCATATGCGCCAAAGAAATAGATGGCCCAGTTGTCATAAGATTCAAAGCGGTTAAACCACAGCATCGAAGTGGCACAAACCATCGCCACCCCGAGGGATAAAACACGGGGACCACCCAAACGCATCCAGTTTTTAGGGGTTTGCAAGGTATATGCCAGTGTGATGAGCACCACGTAGAGCTGAAAATCAATCGCCACATACCAAACACCACTTGATAGTGCTGGAATATTCAATAGGGCATGCAACAGAAAGAAGTGTGCGCCTAATTCACCCCAGGTCACAGGCTCAGGTAGCCATTCGGATTGAATATAGGGCCGTGTCAATGCAACGGCCAATGAAATCAGCAGAATGGCTAAGAAATAGATAGGTGTGAGGCGCAAATACCTTTTAAAAATTGGCTGCGCAAATTGGGTGACGGGGCGGTTATTCACAGATTGGGCTGCCAAAAACCCAGCCACCACCAAAAATATTTGTACCGCTAAACGCCCGTCATAGTAAAGGTGCTCGACGAGATTTGGCCATTGCAGTTGAATTAACTCTGTCATAGGGCCATATGCTGCCAAGTGATGCCAAACAATCAACTGGGCTGCCAACACTTTCAAAATATCTACTGTGAACGAACGCTGAAACACTACTTAATCTTTAGGACGGAAACTGATCACCAATGGGGAATGGATACGGCCATCAATATCGCGCGGCAAAATCTCAGTTTTGTCGATGGCTTTCAAAACTGCATTGTCCCATGCGGGATTGCCACTAGATTTGATGAGTTTTTTGCCAACGATGGTTCCGTCGGGGGCGCACCGCACTTCTACCTCGGCGGGAGCGTTAGACGCAATATCTTCGGTAAATGTGATGTTGGGTTTGATGCGTCCCCGAATACGCCCGCCGTAACTATCCGACGGCCCGGCGGAGCGCTGAGCAGTACCGGTGGCGTTCTCGTCGCCTGTGGCGCCAGCCATACCAGCAATGCGCTTCATATTTTCTTGGCGCATGGCTTCTAGCTTTTTGACATCAGCAGGCGATGGTTTAGCGTCTTTTTGCTCTTGGAGTTTTTTGGCTTCTTTGTCCTTCAGTTCTTTTTCTTTCAGCGCCTTATCCTTAATTTCTTTTTGCTCCTTCTCTTTGAGCTTGGCTTTTTTCTCTTCTTCTTTTTTTAGTAGTTCTTGCTTTAAGCGCTCAGCTTCCAGTGTTTCTTGTTTCTTTTTGTCTTCTTCTAATTGCTTTTTGCGTTTTGACAAAGCGATATCTGCATCTACGTTAGAGCTAGGTGCGGGGGGCGGTTTCACTATTTCTTTGGGCGCAGGTGGTGGCGGCGGAGGTGGTGGCGGTGGTTCTACTTCAACAAGTTTCGGTGCGACAGCCATGGGAATAGCGGCCCACAACTCAGCCTCGACGGAGAGGCTGTTGTCTTGCTTCCATTGAATGCCAGCGGTTAAAGCAACCATCAACAAAAAGTGGACAAATAATGCGAGACCCAGCGAGCGACCCGTACCCGGAGGAGGTGGGGGCGCAAATTCAAGATACGCGGGCGTTGCAGTCATCAATCTGTAAGTTGAACGGACAAACCTACGCGGGCAATGCCTGCGCGTTGTAAGGTGTCCATGGCTTTGACAACGGTTTCGTATTTGATGGAGCGGTCAGCCGATATCACCACAGGTGCATCGGTGGAGTTGGCCGTCAACTCGCGCACATCACGTACTAAGTTGCCAAGAGAACTAGGTAGCGATTTGGTGACAGTGCCCGTGCTCTTGATAGTAATTTTTTCATCCTTGCTGATTTCAATTTGCACAACCTGCGTAGGTACATTGGAGGCCTTGCCAACAGTCGGTAAGTCAATCACACTAGGAGAAATCAAAGGCGCTGTGACCATAAAAATAATCAACAAGACCAGCATCACGTCGATGAACGGCACCATATTGATATCGTTCATGGCGCGACGACCTTTGCGGCCTGAACGCGGAGAAATAGAAGCCATCCGTTAGCTCCTTGGTTTAGTGGCCCGAAGGGCTTGCGCTCACATTGCGCTGCAAGATATTGGAGAACTCTTCGATAAAAGTTTCTAACTTGTTAGAGATGCGATCGATGTCGCGTGCGAATCGGTTGTAGGCCAACACAGCGGGAATCGCAGCAAACAAACCAATTGCAGTTGCGACCAAGGCCTCAGCGATACCAGGCGCTACTTTGGCGAGCGTGACTTGCTGCATGCTGGCCAAACCCGTAAACGCATGCATGATGCCCCAGACCGTGCCAAATAAACCCACATAGGGGGAAACCGAGCCGACAGATGCCAAGAAGGAGAGGTTGGATTCAATCGCGTCCATTTCGCGTTGGTAGCTCGCCCGCATCGCGCGGCGTGCGCCATCCATCAGCATGCTGGTGTCGTTGATACGGCGCTCGCGCAGTTTTTGGTATTCACGCATGCCGCTGGCAAAAATGCGTTCCATAGGTCCCGAGAGCTTGGCGTTTTGGGCGGCAGCAGCAAACAACTCGTTCAAACTGGCGCCAGACCAGAAGTCGCGCTCAAAAGTCTCGTTCAAGTCTTTGATGCGACCAATCGCAATGATCTTGCGAAAAATAGCCGTCCAACTGGCGATCGACACCATTAGCAAGATGGCGACAACGGCTTGCACCACCCAACTCGCGTTGAGCAATAAATGGATGATGGAGAAATCTTGGTTCATAGCAGTCGTTCTTGTACGGAAGAGGGAATTCTCGCAGGCATTTATGCCGCAGGGGTGGGCGCCGCTACTTCATTGCGACGGTCAGATTGCACCTCGGTGCTGCGCAACTTCGGCGCCAAACTGTTGAGCACCGCATTGACGTACTTGTGACCGTCTGTACCGCCAAAAGATTTGGCGAGTTCTATATATTCGTTGAGCACAACGCGCCAAGGCACGTCTATGCAATGCTGAAACTCGTAGACCCCCATCCACATGACAGCGTGTTCGATGGGGGATATCTCGTCGAGTTTGCGGTCTAGCAAAGGCAAGATGAGTGCATCGAGCGCAGTGCGGTGCTTTATGCAACCGTAAAGCAGTGCGTCGTAGTGCACAGAATCCGATTTATGAAAACCGCTTAAGTCGCGGGTAAAGACATCGATATCTGCGGCTTCATTGCGTCCCACCAAATATTGGTAAAGGCCTTGCAGCGCAAACTCACGAGCGCGACTGCGTCCAGACTTGGAAGCGCTTTTGCGCATAGGCTTGGTGTCGGTACTCATGCCAGTTGCTCCAGCAACAAGGCCATTTCAACCGCTACGCGCGCGGCGTCCCGGCCTTTGTCAGTTTGGCGGGCCACCGCTTGGGGCATGTCTTCGGTCGTCAAAATAGCGTTGGCAACAGGGACATGAAAATCCATGCTGACCCGTGAAACACCAGCGCCAGACTCGTTGGCCACCAGTTCAAAGTGGTAGGTTTCGCCACGAACGATGCAACCCAAAGCGATCAATGCGTTGTAAGGCTCTGGGTCTTCAATATGGGCCAAGGCTTGCAGTGCCAAAGGTATTTCTAGCGCGCCAGGTACATACACATGGGTGATGCGGTCTTGTTTGACACCCATCACCGCTAACTCGGCTAAACAGGCTTTGGCAAGTGCATTGGTTATTTCTGGATTGAAGCGGGCTTGCACAATGCCCACTTTGAGGGAACTACCGTCTAATTGGCTAGGAGATTGTGAGTTAGGTATGAACATATTCATTTATTCTTTACTGACGTAACCGGTGATTTCGAGCCCATAACCTGCCATGCTGGGCATACGACGTGGGTTACCCAGCAAGCGCATTTTTTGTACGCCGCAGTCACGCAAAATTTGTGCGCCTACGCCGTAGCTGCGTAAATCCATACGTCCACCACGTTCAGGGGCATGTGCTGAGCGAGCAGTACCGTCAAACTGGGCGAGAAGTTGAGCGCCGCTTTCGCCGCAGTTCAGCAAAACGATGACGCCAGCGCCTTCTTTGGCGATACGGCGCATGGCGGCGTCTAGCCCCCATGAATGCATGATGCGGTCGGGTTCTAGCGCATCCAACACCGACAGAGGTTCATGCACACGGGCGAGCACGGCATGGTCTTTGTCCCATTGGCCTTTGACCAGCGCCAAATGAACTGCTCCGCTGGTACTGTCTTCGTAGGCCACAGCTTTGAATTCGCCATGTGCGGTGTGCATCGCGCGCGAACTAATGGCGTTGACCAAAGATTCTGTGCGGCTTCGGTGTTCGATTAAGCCGGCGATCGTTCCGATATTCAGCCCATGCTCAGTCGCAAATTTTTGCAAATCAGGCAAACGCGCCATCGTGCCGTCGTCATTCATGATTTCGCAAATAACGGCAGAAGGTGAACAGCCCGCCATGGCGGCTAAGTCGCAACCGGCTTCGGTGTGACCTGCGCGCATCAAGACGCCACCAGCCACCGCCTGCAACGGAAACACATGACCAGGCTGAACCAAATCTTTTGCTTTCGTATTTTTGGCGACAGCTACCTGGATGGTGCGGGCACGGTCTGCGGCAGAAATACCGGTAGTCACGCCCTCAGCAGCTTCGATCGACACGGTAAAGGCAGTGCTGTAGACAGTACCGTTGTGAACCGCCATGGGTGGAAGCTTGAGGAACTCGCACCGCTCGCGCGTCAATGTGAGGCAAATGAGACCGCGGCCGAAACGCGCCATGAAGTTGATGGCCTCGGGTGTGACATGGTCGCTGGCAAGTACCAAATCGCCTTCGTTTTCCCGGTCCTCTTCGTCTACCAAAATAACCATGCGACCTGCTTTGAGCTCAGCGACGATTTCTTCTACAGGAGAAATAACTGCGGGCGTTTTAGGGACAAGTTGTAGTGGGTTGGACATAAGAGACTTTCAAACAGCTTGGTTTGGTTCGAGCAATTTTTCAACATGCAGCATGCGTTCTACGTAGCGCGCCACGGTGTCAATTTCTAAATTCACGGCGCTACCTGACTTCAAAGCACCCAAAGCGGTGTTTTCTACAGTATGGGGAATCAGGTTGATACTGATCTCAGAGTTTTGCAGATCGCCACTGTCTAAATGGTCTTGCACTTGGTTGACCGTCAAACTCACGCCATTGACGGTGATCGATCCTTTGTAAGCCAAATATTTGGCCAGCGCCACGGGAGCTGAAATACGCAGTTCCCAACTCTCACCGACTTGTGCGAAGTGGCTCACATGGCCAATGCCGTCAACATGGCCGGAGACGATATGTCCTCCGAGCCGGTCATTGGCGCGCAGGGCTTTTTCTAAGTTGACGCTACCAAGCTCGGTCAGGCCGCTCGTGCGAGCCAATGATTCAGCGGAAATGTCGATGGTGAATTGCTGGGTCTGGACATCAAAACTGGTGACTGTCATGCAAGCCCCATTCAATGCGATGCTGTCACCTAAACCCACGTCAGACAGGTACCCAGCAGGTGCCTGTATCGTCAGGCGCTTGCCGTGGTTAAAAGAGCTTCCCAGGTCGTGAACAGCGGTGATGCGCCCCACGCCGGTAATGATTCCGGTGAACATCTGTGTATTTTCGCAGGTTTCTTGTGTTGGTTGTATTTTTTTGAGGGCTATCGACCTTTGACGTGTGCAATCAATCGAACATCGTCTCCGATGGAGGTGACATTTTGGATATCAAGCTTCAATGCTTGGAAAAGCGTTTCAAAGGGCCCGAGATTTGCCATGCCCAACCCTTGGCCGATCAAAAGTGGCGCTAGGTAGACAAGTAATTCGTCGACCACATTGGCTGCTAATAGAGAACCATTGAGTTTGTAGCCCGCCTCGATGTGCACTTCGTTGATAGCCCTTTGGCCTAAGTCCTTTTGCATGGCGTTCAAATCGACTTTGCCCTGAGCATTTGGCAAACACGTGACATGCGCGCCTTTGGACTCTAATGCGGCTCTGCGATCAGAGTCTGCTTTGGCGCAATAGATCCAGACCTCGCGCTGTGTTTGCCACAGCTTGGCCTTGAGTGGTGTTTCTAGTTTGCTGTCTACGATGACCAAGATGGGTTGGCGAGGGGTATCGACATCACGCACATTGAGTTGGGGATCGTCTTCGAGTAGGGTGCCGATACCGGTGAGCACAGCGCATGCACGGGCGCGCCATGCATGTCCGTCTTGTCTAGCTGCTGCCGAGGTAATCCACTGGCTTACGCCGTTACTTAGTGCGGTTTGTCCGTCGAGAGAGGCCGCCACCTTAAGGCGCATACAAGGGACGCCTTGGGTCATCCGCTTAAAAAAACCTAAATTTAATGACCGTGCTTTGTCTTCCAAAACGCCGATATCGACTTGTATGCCTGCCTGACGCAAACGGGCAATGCCGTTGCCGCCGACTTGTGGATTTGGATCTTGGACAGCCACCACCACCCGCGCCAATCCGGCTTGAATGAGTGCGTCGCAGCAAGGTCCTGTGCGTCCTTGGTGGCTACAAGGTTCTAGGGTGACGTAAGCGGTAGCGCCTGCCACAGCATGACCTTGTTGCTTGGCATCTTGTAACGCCATGATTTCCGCATGCGATTGCCCAGCGATTTGCGTATGACCTGCGCCCAGCAAAACACCTTGGGCATTGACGATGACGCACCCCACCCGAGGATTAGGGGCGGTGATGTACATCGCTTTTTCAGCCCAAGTCAGGGCAAGCGACATCCAGTGAATATCTGTTTCGGTTGGGGACATGCCGAGATTATCCAATGGGGGTGTCATGCCAATGATTTCCAACTATGCCATTGGCCACTTTGGGCTGTTTCGGTTTGGCGTGACCAAATGGCTTGCATGACAAGGGTATTGGGCCGGGGCTTGGATAGTTCGGATGTCGGGTTATATGATGTCTCTTGCACCAGCACCGTGATGCGATAGATAAATGGGGATGGAGCGGATGGAACAGCAGGCGTCGTTTGAAGCAATGTTGAACTAACTATCTCTGGCACATTTGCATTTAGCCAGACCTCAACCCAGTAAAAAGCAGAGACGTTGTTGCTAGGTAAATCAGCCGCGCTTACTGGCTGCGACTGATCCAGCAAGTTATGCCATTGCTCTGCGTTCAAATTGACTAGGGTTTTGGGGGCGCAAATGCCGGCTTGGCACATGGCGGTGCCTAATCGCAATTGCAGTTTTTCGCGTTCTAAGGCGTTGGTGGGGAAGAAAGCACGGGTTTGTGCATCTGTGAACGCTAAAGACAATACCCCTTCGGCAATCTGTTGGTTGCGAATTAGGTGGGACTGCACATTCAATAGCTGTTGATTGACCCACTGCATGCGCCAAGCAGTTGCGCAGGCTAAGCTGGTCAACGCCAAAATGCCCAGCACGGCAGGCAAGGCAAATCCGGATCGTTTACTTTTATCCATAAGCACCCAAACGATTGCGCAGAGCCATGACATGACGAAAAACGCGTCGTAACTTTCCGTCTGCAGAAATGGTCTCGCCGTTACAACCTGTTGTGGGGGCCAAGAATCCTTTCACAGAGACTCCCATTCGGTTAGAGGTCGCTAAGCGCAAACACACCTCAATCGCCACGATTTGGACTGGTCCAAAAAGTTCGGATGCATTGACCCATTGCAAGGTGTTCAGTACTGGGTTGATTTGTGCAAACCGTGTTTGTAAATCTTCCACGCCCTCTGCCAAAGCTTGGTAGCTGCTGCCTGAGGCATTGATATCTTTACAGGTCAATTCTTTGTTACTGCTTCGCTTAAAACTATTGCTGATCAATACGCTTGGGCTAGTGCTGGAGTTGCCCTGGCAATCAAAAGGGTCTGCGCCTGACCAATGCGATAAAACCAAGCCTTCGTTTGGGATGCTAACGCTAGGGTAGGGAGTCGAAAGCATCACATGGTTGTCCGATGCGGCCAGAAGATAAGCTGCGCCAACTAATTCGGCTTGCCGGCGAATAGCCCGAAATGCAACCTGCGCATTTTGATAGAGCGCATCGTTGGCGCTGATGGTTTGCCAGGACTGGCGACTAAGTTGGTAGACGCTCAAAGTAATGGCAACTACCAAACTGCTCAGACCCAGCCCAACGAGTAGCTCGACCAAGGAATAGCCTTTGTGTTTAGACAAGTCCAGGCCGTTAGTAAAAAGCATCTTGACGGTAAGCGTCATCTCTGAGGCCTTATCCATATATTCCAGCATTGCAATCGCCCGGGGCAAGTCGTGCTGGCAACAGGCATCTTGTTTGCTGACCAACCCACTCTGATACCCCACCATCCCGCCAGTCCTGACAAGGGGTAGACCGATGCGTCACCTTTCGGCAACTGAGCACGCAATGCCAGTTGCCATTGGGCAATATTCCATTGCGCAAGTTGCGACCAACTGCATGCACTGGCAAAGCAGTCTTGAGTGGTTTGTCGCGACTCTCCCCACCCCAATGCATAGAGCGCACTTTGCGAAGCGTTAATTCGCATGCGCTCGGCTAAGTCGTCAGCCAAACCCATGGCGATGAATTGATAAATTTGTTGCTGCTGGCGCACAGTAGCTTGTTGTTGCCACCACAAAACGCCTACCGCGCCAGCCTTAAGCACCAGCAAAGCCGCAATGGCTTCGAGCATGGCTAACCCAACACAGGTTTGACGCGAAAGCCTGCGAACGCTTAACTGCATGATGCTGCCTCCACCCAACGAATACGCCCAGCACTGTTGATACACAACGAGCGACTTAAATTGACACCCTCAACCCGCGAGAGCACGGTCCATCGGTCACCGATAGTTCCTAAATCGCCTTGGGCGGATATGAAAAAGTGAGTGTTTTTGGCAAAAGTGACCTGCACCGACGCGTCTAAAGACGCTGTGCTGATGACTTGTGATAAGCCCGAACTACCCGATGCCGTGCTGACTTGCCAACCGCAACTCCAGTCGGTTGCACTGGCGCTTGCGTGGGACATTGAGCAGCCCGTAAGTCTGCTCATTTGCAAACGCTGCCCCCATTGCAACGCACGCACTCTGGCAAGTTGCAAGTCGTTGAATAGTTGCTGGCGCACACTGTCTATGCGAGCCCGTTCTTGCCAGCGCCACACACTGGGCAGTGCAAAACCTAACAAGATGGCGGACACACTTAGGCACACCATGAGTTCGACCAAAGTAAAACCATGGGAATTGGACTTAGGCAGTTCAGAAGAGAACCGAGCCAAAAAGTAAAAACCTAGCAAGTACATAAGCACATGCTAGGTTGCCGTGGTTAAAAGTGTGTAAGCAACACTTACAAATTATTTACTTACCTCGTCCACCAAGCTCTTGAACTCGTCAATATCCTCAAAACTACGGTAGACGCTGGCAAATCGGATGTAAGCCACCTTGTCTAGCTTCTTCAATTCCCGCATCACTAACTCACCCAAGCGGGTCGATGGCACTTCGCGTGCGCCCAAGCTCATCAACTTTTCTTCAATCCGCTCCACTGCATTGTCTAACTGCTCGGTGCTGACAGGGCGTTTGCGCAAAGCCAGAGCCATTGAGCTCACCAACTTGCTGTGTTGAAACTCGGTGCGTCTTCCGTCTTTTTTCACCACGTTGGGATAACTGACATCAGGACGTTCGTAGGTGGTGTAGCGCTTTTCGCAGGCACCGCATTGGCGCCGGCGGCGAATCGAATCGCCGTCTTCAGACATGCGGGTCTCGACCACTTGGGTCTCAAGGTGACCGCAAAAAGGGCACTTCATCGCTTACTTGTAAACGGGAAATTGAGCCGTCAACGCATGCACCTTGGCTCGCACGGCGGCAATGTTCGCTTCGTCATGGGGGTTATCCAAAACGTCTGCGATCAAGTTGGCGGTTAAGCGTGCTTCTTCGTCCTTGAAACCACGTGTCGTCATGGCGGGTGTACCGATGCGCACACCGCTGGTCACAAATGGTTTTTCTGGATCGTTCGGGATGGCGTTTTTGTTGATCGTCATGTGCGCGGCGCCAAGCGCTGCTTCGGCTTCTTTGCCGGTGATTTTTTTAGAACGCAAATCGACCAACATGACATGGCTTTGGGTGCCGCCGCTGACGATACGCAAACCGCGCTGGGTCAAAGTCTCTGCAATGATTTGGGCGTTTTTTACAACCTGCTGTTGGTAGCCTTTGAAATCAGGTCCCATAGCTTCCTTGAAGGCAACTGCTTTAGCTGCAATCA
>CAIRQX010000055.1 GCA_903880855.1 uncultured Burkholderiales bacterium
AAACTCACCGTCAAAGGTATCCAAGGCCACATTGCCTATCCACAGTTGGCGCTCAATCCTATTCATACCTTTGCACCCGCAATGGCTGAACTCGCTCAAAAGGTGTGGGACAAAGGCAACGAATTTTTTCAACCTACCTCTTGGCAAATAAGCAATATCCACGCGGGCACAGGTGCTGGCAATGTCATTCCTGGGGAATGTGTGGTGGATTTCAATTTCCGCTTTTCTACCGAGTCCACGGTTCAAGAATTGCAAAAGGGTGTTGAAGAAGTTTTAGTGCGACACAAATTGAACTATGAACTCACTTGGGTCGTAGGAGGCTTGCCATTCTTAACTAAGCCTGGTGATTTGGTGAAAGCGGTTCAAGCTGCCATTGCTGATGAAACCGGTATACAAACCCAGCTCTCTACAACTGGTGGAACCAGTGACGGCCGTTTTATTGCACAAATATGCCCAGAAGTTATCGAATTAGGGCCACCCAACGCATCGATCCATAAAATTGATGAACATATTGCTGTAGTCGATGTAGAGCCCCTCAAAAATATTTACCGACGCGTTTTAGAGCGCCTTCACAGCCTTTCTTCTGGCGTCGAACACCGCGCGTGATGACGTCACCTAAAAGACTCAGCGCATTAATTGAAGACTGTGCCACCCAACTTGAAGATGCCCATTTACATGCGGGATTGAGTTTTGGTCATGGAACTAACAATGCGCAGGATGAAGCGGCTTGGTTGGTTTTATGGCAATTGGGACTACCTCTAGACACTGATTTCACGGACGACGCACAAGACGTCTTGGTGCGTGAGGCCGAGCTGATCAAGGTACAGCATTTGATCGCGCAACGTATTACGACACGAAAGCCTGCGGCCTACTTAACGCAAGAAGCATGGCTAGAAGGCGTGTCTTTTTATGTAGATGAAAGAGTGATCGTTCCGCGTTCATTGATCGCCGAGGTCTTAGCCTCTGGAAATATAGATCCATGGTTGTCTGCAGATACGAAACATCTGCTCGATATGTGCACAGGCAATGGCAGCTTAGCGATTCTTGCGGCCCTAGCCTATCCTGAGGTGCAAGTGACTGGAAGTGATGTCAGTGCTGAGGCACTAGAAGTTGCTCATATCAATATGGAACGCCATGAATTGCAAGAACGTTTGACATGGCTGCAGTCAGATGGTTTTAAAAATATACAACATAAGTTTGACCTCATTCTCTGTAACCCGCCTTATGTGAATAGCCAAAGCCTGGCTACATTGCCTCAAGAATATGTCAATGAACCTGCATTAGCTTTGGATGGTGGACCTGATGGCATGCGCTTTATCTCTCGATTGCTACATGAAGCGCCCAATTACATGCAAGAAAATGCCATATTGGTTTTAGAAATAGGCAATGAACGCGAACACTTTGAAGCCGCATTTCCTAAAATTGATGTGGTTTGGCTAACCACGAGCGCGGGAGATGACCAAGTTCTTTTGCTGACGCGACAGGCAATCATTCTCAACAACACCCACACATGATTACCTTAAAAAATATTGTTTTGCGCCGAAGTGCCAAAGTCTTGCTAGACAGTGCGACCGTCACCATCAATCCATCCGAAAAAGTGGGATTGGTAGGTCGCAATGGGGCTGGCAAATCAACACTCTTTGGACTCTTGAACGGTAGCTTGCAAGAAGATGCCGGCGAATACTACATCCCAGCGCAATGGCGTATGGGGCAAGTGGCCCAGGACATGCCTGAGACAGACCAAAGCGCCACCGAATTTGTGATCGAAGGCGATACGGTTTTGTGTGATGCCCGTATAGAAGTTGCCGCAGCTGAAGAAAGTGGTGATGGCGATCGCATGGGCCATGCCTATATGGCACTGTATGACGCAGGTGAGCACGATGCGCCGGCACGCGCGCAATCTTTGATATTGGGCTTGGGCTTTAAAACCACGGAACTAGAAAATCCAGTCAACAGTTTTTCTGGCGGTTGGCGCATGCGCTTGCAATTAGCACGTGCCTTGATGTGCCCTTCCGCCCTTCTGTTGTTGGACGAACCCACTAACCACTTGGACTTAGATGCCCTGGTTTGGTTAGAAGCTTGGCTGAAGCGCTATGAAGGCACGATGGTGGTGATTAGCCATGACCGTGAATTTTTAGATGCGGTGACCAATGTGACCTTACATATCGACGCAGCCAAATTGGTGCGTTACGGCGGGAATTACAGCAAGTTCGAGGACATGCGTGCCGAACAAATGGAATTGCAACAAAACGCCTTTTCCAAACAACAAGACAAGATTGCGCATTTGCAAAAATTTATTGCGCGTTTTAAAGCCAAAGCCAGCAAAGCCAAGCAAGCACAAAGTCGCGTCAAAGCCTTGGACCGTATGGGGAAAATTGCGCCATTGCTAGCCGATGCAGACTTCAGCTTTGAGTTCAAAGAGCCGGCCAACTTGCCCAACCCTATGCTGTCTATGCAAGGTGTTTCATTTGGGTATTCCCCCGTGGCGGATGCTCCTGAAGGCACACCACCCACGGTAATCGTGCAAAACGTTAGTCGATCGGTATTGGCTGGGCAACGCATTGGCATTCTGGGCGCGAACGGCCAAGGTAAATCAACTGTTGTCAAAACTATTGCGCGAGATTTAGAAGCATTGGCTGGAGAAATTACAGAAGGAAAAGGCTTAAACATCGGTTACTTTGCGCAGCAAGAACTTGATGTCTTGAAACCAGCAGATACACCGCTGCAACACATGATTGATTTGGTGAAAAAACTCACCACACAAGGTAAGCTCGCAGGACAAGCCACCCGCGAGCAAGATTTGCGGAGTTATTTAGGGCAATTTAATTTCAGCGGCGACATGGTTAAACAAGCAGTAGGCAGCATGAGCGGTGGCGAGAAAGCCCGTTTGGTGCTTTGCATGATCGTATGGCAACGCCCGAACCTGTTGTTGCTAGACGAGCCTACCAACCACCTAGATTTAGCCACCCGCGAAGCCTTGAGCATGGCCCTAAACGAGTTTGAAGGCACTGTCATGCTGGTAAGTCACGACCGCGCATTGCTCAGAGCAGTATGCGATGAATTCTGGATGGTCTCG
>CAIRQX010000056.1 GCA_903880855.1 uncultured Burkholderiales bacterium
CCTTCAGCCGCACCAGTGGATCGAAGTTCATTAGCCACGCGTTTGCGTTCAGCTTCCATGCGTCGGTAAACAGATTCAGTAATGGCATCTACATAATCTGCGCGGGTAATGCGCACGTCAATCACATCCACACCCCAAGGCTTTGCACCTTTGACGGCTTGGAGAACTTCGCGCTTGACATCTTCAAGCAAAGCTTCGCGCTTCAAAGACAGTAGCTCTTTTACTGTGCGTTTATTTATTTCTTCTTGAAAAGCATTTCGCACGACACGGGAAAGTTGCAATGCGCCGGAGTTTTCATCTAAACCCACGTTACGGATATATTGTGATGGGTCAGTGATACGCCAGCGTGCGTACCAGTCAATTACCACGCGTTGCTTTTCAGCCGTCAACATCGGCTCAGTGTCAGCGTTGTCGAGCGTCAACAAACGCTTGTCGATATAGCTGACATTTTGAAATGGCGGCGGGAACTTGAAATTGAGTCCAGGCTCTGTGATGACGCTCTTGATTTGGCCAAATGAGTAGACCACGCCAAATTGGCGTTGGTCCACCACAAACAAGGTGGAACTTAGCAAGGCCAATACAGCCAAAGCAGAGGAGATATAAAAACCGATTTTGTTTTGATTCATGTTCGTGTCTCCTCGATCAACGGCTATCGCGGTCGCGTGAGCGGCCATCACGCGATCTAGCGTCTATGGGCGAGTTAGGACTTATGGGATTGCCTGAAGGCTCAGTTAAGGGTGCGACAGGTTGAGACGAAGCCGCTGGGTTACTTGCACCTGCTTGTTGGATGATTTTGTCTAGTGGCAGGTACAACAAATTAGAACCTGCCTTAGCGTCGATCAACACCTTGGTGGTGTTGCTGTAAATCTGCTGCATCGCGTCGATATACATGCGGTCACGCATGACTTGTGGCGCTTTTTGATACTCCGTCACCAAAGACTTGAATCGTTGTGCATCGCCTTGCGCTTGTGACACGATGCGCGATTTATAACCATCTGCTTCTTGCTTCAAACGTGATGCCGCGCCGACTGCACGAGGAACCACGTCATTGGCATAGGCTTCGGCTTCATTCTTGGCGCGTTCGCGCTCTTGACCCGCTTTGAGCACATCGTCAAATGCAGATTGAACTTGTTCAGGAGGGCGCACACCACCTTGTTGCAAGTTGATGCCAACCACCTCAATACCCACTTTGTATTGGTCCAAGATGCGTTGCATGATGATGCGAATACGCGGACCAATTTGGTCACGCTCATCCGACATAGCTGCGTCCATTTTCATTTTTCCGACCACCTCACGCACCGCTGTCTCAGCCGCTTGTACTACGGTGTCGGTCGGGTTCTTGGTTTCAAATAAATAAGCGCGTGCATCCGTTAAGCGGTATTGCACAGCAAATTTGATTTCCAAAATATTTTCGTCTTCGGTCAACATGGCAGATTCACGCAGACCAGTGGACTTGACGATGTTTTCACGTCCTACATCGACAGAGCGAATTTGTGTGACAAAGACCAGTTCTTGGCGTTGAATGGGGTATGGCATACGCCAGTTAAAGCCAGCACCCACCGTGGAGTGGTAGCGGCCAAATTGGGTAATCACCCCCTGCTGCCCTTCTTGCACGATGAAGAACCCTGTGCTCAACCAAATTGCCACGATGACTGCGAAGATGGCACCGATACCATACTTGCCAATGTTGAAATTGAGACTTGGTGGTTTTCCACCAACCGGAGGCTCTCCTCCACCGCCACCTTTTTTAGGTGAACCAAAAAATCCAGAAAGCTTTTTATTGAAATCACGCCACAACTCATCTAAATCAGGCGGCCCGTTACCAGTAGGCCGGTTGTTGTTGGGTGGCGGTTGCTGAGGGGGTTTGTTTTCCTCTGGTGGCGTGCTGTTGTGGGTGTCTGGCTTGGATTGCGATGACTCATCGCGGCCCCAACGTCCATCATTCAAATTGAAAGCGCCAAGAACTCTGGAACGCCACGTTCCTGCAGTTTTGGGAGTTGTTTGTGAATTCATTCGCATGGGTTGTTTTTGGTCTGAAGTATGAATTGTGCCTAAATGCAAAAGCTATTTTTTTGACTCACGCAAAAGTTGCTGTTGTGGCAAGGTTTTGGCTCAAATACGCCCTGAGAGCAGGAATTCCTTCACCCGTTTGCGCGCTAACAAAAATTCTGGGGGTATCAACCCCGTCTATGGAGAAAATATCCTGCATTTGCATAGGTTTTTTGTCATCAGACATAGCGTCCAATTTATTGAACACCAAAACTTGCGGAACTTTGTCTGCGCCGATTTCAACCAGGACTTTGTGAACTTCGTCCATTTGCTCTAAGTAGTTATCGTTGGACGCATCGACCACATGCAATAGCAAACTCGCATCAGCGGCCTCTTGCAAAGTGGCTTGAAAGGCGTCGATCAATCCGTGCGGCAGATCACGAATGAATCCCACCGTATCAGATATCGAGACTGAACGACCACCGCCTTGGTTATCGCCCAAATAAAGTTGACGCGTGGTGGTGTCTAGCGTGGCAAATAACTGGTCTGCTGCATAAGCACGGGCTTTGACCAAGGCATTGAATAAGGTGGATTTACCAGCGTTGGTGTAGCCCACCAACGAGATGGTGAAGGCATCGCGCCTTTGTCGCTGTCTGCGTTGGGTACCGCGTTGGCGTTTTACTTTTTCAAGCCGTTCCCGGGTGCGCTTGATGGAGTCACCAATCATTCGCCGATCCAACTCAATTTGCGTCTCTCCAGGGCCGCCGCGCATACCAATACCACCGCTTTGACGCTCTAAGTGCGACCAGCGACGCACCAAGCGGGTACTGAGGTATTGCAAACGGGCAAGTTCCACTTGTAATTTACCTTCGTGGCTACGCGCACGTTGGGCGAATATTTCAAGAATGAGGAAAGTACGGTCATTGACTGCCACTTCCATATGACGCTCTAAGTTTCTTTGCTGCGCGGGACTCAAAGATTGGTCAAACAAAATCTCAGTAGCGCCATGCATCAACACCAACTCTTTGATTTCATCGGCTTTGCCCGAGCCTACAAACAAGGCGGCATCAGGCGCTTTGCGCTTACACACGATGCGTGCAACAGGGGTTAAACCGGCTGTTTCAGCCAACAACCCGAGTTCATGCAACTCAGCGTCAAAGTGAGGGGTACCAAAATCGACCGCGACCAAAATGGTCCGGGCAATGTCAGACGAAAGAGACTCGATCAAACTTCGGGCGAACTGCCAGTGCCATCAGCGGCATTGAAGTTCACGGCACGTCCTGGAACAATGGTGGAAATAGCGTGTTTGTAAACCATTTGGGTAACTGTATTGCGTAAAAGCACCACGTATTGATCAAATGATTCGATTTGGCCTTGCAACTTGATACCGTTGACCAAATAAATAGACACTGGGACGTGCTCGCGCCGCAGAATGTTTAAAAAAGGGTCTTGCAAAAGTTGGCCTTTGTTCTTAGTGTTATCGGTGTTCACGATATGCTCCGTGTTCGAATGTTGAAAAGAGTTGTCACCATATCACAGGTGGCATTGAACCCTATTCCCTAATTGTCTTTATCGCTGTAGGGATTATGCGAAGTCTTCATCTCGATTCGCAGCGGCGTACCTTCCAACGAAAACGCTTTTCGAAACCGGCCTTCTAAAAAACGTTTGTAGGAATCGGTGACATGTTCGAGCGAATTGCCATGCACCACGATGATGGGCGGATTCATTCCGCCTTGGTGGGCGTAGCGTAATTTCGGACGGAACATGCCCGCGCGTTTAGGCGATTGAAATTTAGTCGCCTCTAACAACAAACGCGTCAACACTGGCGTGGTCATTTTGCACATCGCAGCCTTGTAAGCGTTAGTTACAGCGCCCCACAAAGGCCCAAGACCTTGACGTTTTTTGGCAGAGATGAAATGCATAGTGGCGAATTTCAGAAATGCCAAACGCGTCTCAATCGAGCGCATCAACAATTCACGTTCGTAACTGTCAACTGCATCCCATTTGTTCACCGCTAACACCACTGCCCTGCCGCTTTCTAGGATGTACCCAGCGATGTGGGCGTCTTGGTCGGTGACACCTTGGGTCGCATCGAGCAAAAGCAAAACCACATTGGAAGATTCAATCGCTTGCAAAGTTTTGACAACAGAGAACTTTTCAATCGCTTCGAAGACTTTGCCTTTGCGACGAAGCCCAGCGGTGTCGATCAATTCAAACTTTTGGCCGTTACGCTCAAACGGCACGCTGATCGCGTCACGCGTCGTGCCAGGCAAATCGAAAGCAACCAAGCGCTCTTCGCCCAAACAAGCATTGATCAAAGTGGATTTACCCACATTGGGACGTCCAGCGACAGCGAGTTTGATGGTGCCGTCTGGAACTGCATCCGCATCTTCTTCTGGTTCGGCCAAGTGCAAAGGCTCGAGAGCCATCTCGACCATGCTACGAATCCCTTGCCCGTGAGAAGCAGACACCGGCAACACCTCGCCAAGGCCCAACTCATAAAACTCTACTAACTGCGCGCCCTCTTGCATGC
>CAIRQX010000057.1 GCA_903880855.1 uncultured Burkholderiales bacterium
ATGAAGAAGGGGTTACGCATAACCCCTGTTTTACAATGCCCACAGTATACAAAGCACATGACAAACCCTGACTCCCTTTTTCACACAATGCATTGGAAGCGAACACTCACTATGCGGCTTTCATCTTTAGCATTTGGCTTAGTAGCCTTTTTTCTAACAACTGCGTCGAATGCGCAAAATAATGTGGCAGATGACTGGACGCCTGGTCAAAATATTTTGCCCACCGTGCAAAGCGATCCGCACGACCAAGTCAAAAAATTGTTGCGCCAAGAAAAATTTGAACGTGCTGAAGTTTTGGTTGATAAATTCATGGCCGTTAACCCACGTGACCCCCAAATGCGCTTTTGGAAAGCGTGGATCACTGACCGCACGGGTGACAAACAAGTGGCGCTTGATATGTACCTGAGCCTGACGCAAGACTACCCAGAAATTGCAGAGCCTTTTAACAACTTGGCAGTGCTATATGCCGCTAAAGGGCAATTTAGCGTTGCTAAAGAAGCGCTAGATGCGGCTTTACGCGCCAACCCTAATTTTGCAGATGCGCATGAGAATATGGGCGATGTGCTAATTCAACTGGCTAATTATTCTTATCAGCGTTCGCTTCAAATCAACCCCGCACAACGTGGTGTGAGTCGCAAAATAAATATTCTCAAACCATCTTTAGAAATTAACCAAGTCAAGCCATGAACAAAAAATCCTCATTACTTCGACTACTGTGTTCTTTAGTTTTAGGCTTTGGCTTGCTAAGTCTGCAAGTTGTAAATGCACAAGACACAGCCAAAACAGCAGGCGCACCACAAGTCAAATTCGTAACCAACATGGGTGAATTTGTAGCCGAGGTCTATCCCGAAAAAGCACCCAAGACAGTAGAAAACTTTTTGCAATATGTGCGTGACAAGCACTATGAAGGCACGATTTTTCACCGCGTAATTTCTAACTTCATGATCCAAGGTGGAGGCTATGACGCACGTTATATCGAACGTCAAACTCGCCCTCCTGTTATGCACGAAGGTCTTGAAGCTCTAAGCAAGGGTGGCCCCCGAAACACTGTTGGTACCCTAGCGATGGCGCGCACCAATGTGCCCAACTCTGCTACAGCGCAGTTTTTTATCAATGTGGTGGACAACGGTTTCTTAGACCCTAACCCACAACAACCTGGCTACACCGTTTTTGGCAAAGTAATCTCAGGCATGGATGTGGTCAACCGCATTCGCGCCATCCCCACCAGCTTTGGTGGCCCTTTCCCATCGGATGTACCTCGTACGCAAGTCGTCATCAAATCTGCAACTGTGTTGCCTTAATTTATTTTCACAAGGAACCCCCATGAGTAACCCCCGCGTCGAACTGCACATTTTGGACCATGGCGTGATCACACTTGAACTCGATGCCGACAAAGCACCTAACAGCACACAAAACTTTTTGAATTATGTGAACAAAGGCCACTACAACAAAACCATTTTTCACCGAGTGATACCTGGCTTTATGGTGCAAGGTGGTGGCTTTGAAGTTGGCATGACTGAGAAGGGTTCCGATGAACCTATTGAAAACGAAGCTAACAACGGTTTAAAAAATAACCACTACACCGTGGCCATGGCGCGCACATCTGAGCCACACTCTGCGTCGTCACAGTTTTTTATCAATGCAGCGGACAACGACTTCTTGAACCATACAGCGCCTTCACGCCAAGGCTGGGGATACGCTGTATTTGGCAAAGTGGTTGAAGGCATTGACGTGGTTGACAAGATCGCCAAAGTCAAAACTGGACGCAAAGGTTTTCATGACGACGTGCCTAAAGAAGACGTCATCATCGAAAAGGCTGTCGCCCTCTAAATGATTGCGCCATCGAATTGGCGCATGGTGGACTTTTTGTCCGACGTGCATTTGGAGGCGAGCGAAGTCGCTACGTTCAATGCTTGGGGCCACCACTTAAACACCACACCTGCAGACGCCCTATTCATATTGGGCGATTTGTTTGATGTATGGATTGGGGACGATACGCAAGACCCCTTCCATTTGCAATGCATGGAAGTGTTGCGTGCCACTGTTAAACGCATGCCAGTGTTTTTTATGTGCGGTAACCGAGACTTTTTGGTGGCCAAGCAATGGCTGCAATCAACCGGTGTGCAAGGCTTGCAAGATCCTTGCGTTTTGAAATTCGCTGAGCAAAAAGTCTTGTTAAGCCATGGCGATGCTTTGTGCATTGACGATACCGACTACATGGCTTTTCGCCAGCAAGTGCGCTCTAGCGCATGGCAAGAAGCGTTTTTAGCTAAACCTTTGTCAGAGCGCCAGCAAATTGCTAAAGACTTGCGCGCGCAAAGTAAGGCGCGCCAACAAACGCAAATCGACTATGTGGACGTAGATGCCAGCACCGCACGAATGTGGTTAAAGGAAAACGACTGCAATTTACTCATACACGGCCATACCCATCGACCTGCTACGCACGATTTAGGTAACGGCCTCATTCGCATGGTGTTGAGTGATTGGGAAGCCGATGCAACACCCCCAAGATTAGAAGTGCTACGCTGGACGCAAGAACTCCCACAATTTACACGTATTTCTTTTAGCACCTGATGCCCGCCTAGTAATTGGCTAGCCAAGTGCTTGCAAAGAGTTTCGGGCGCTACAAAGATTACCGCTTTAACAAAACTTTCAAAGCAGACTGCAAACGTCTGCCATTCGCTTCGTCATACGCAACGGCTAAAACTTGCGAAGCATCCGCAGCCCATGTCATTTGGGGGGATGGGTCGTTACGGCGTGTCAGCAGCTGCAATTGCAAAGCTCGACGTGCGTCCATGTGGGCAGCAGGTGTGGGCAAATCGGCAGCCATTTCCATACGCAAAAGAGCTTGGGTAGCGTCACCTGAAGGCGGTTTACCCACAGATTGGGCCCATTGCGTGCGTTGGGCGGCATTGAGTTTGTTGCCAATGGCTTGCGCGGCAGGCATTTGTTCAGGATCGCGTTTTTCCCAAGCATGCAAGAGTTGGGTCAACACTTCACCATGTACTTGCGCGGCCAAGCGACGTAATGCGTCTTGGGCGTTTTCTATGGCGAACCGTTGGGCACGGAAAGCAGCTTCACCCAAACGTGGGCCACGCGGCGCAGCATTTTCGCGGTCGCGCCAGCCACCGGGTTTGTCGCCAAACTTGCCGCCAGCTTTGCCACCCATGCCGCCTTTTGCGACAGGTTTGCCGTCGCGGCCGCGGCCGCCTTGTGAAGGCAACTCAGTTCGCTTTTGACCAGGACGGTCATCACCGCGGACAGCGACAACGGGACGAGGGGCTACTTTGGGAGTTGGAGTAGGCACAGGTTCAGCTGGTGAATCTGTTGTGGCATTTGGCGTGATTTCTGGTGCGACTTCTGAAGTGACTTCTGTTGAGGTTTCTGTCGCCAATCCGCTTTGAGTTTCTTGCAAAGATTCTGAAGATGAACTGGCCTCAGGAGAAATTTCTTGCTCTGTTTCAGAGACTACTTTTGATTCTTCTATTGCAACTATTTCAGCCACCGCTTCCGTTGCTGTTACAGCAATGGGTTCCTCAGGTGCAGGTGCAGGTGCAGGTACTGATGCGGACGCAGCATCAGGACTTGGTACTGCCACTGGCAACTCACCAAGGCTAACGCGTTCCAAGTTTTGCATGGCAGTGCGAATAGCGGAGGCATCGCCTTTGGCCACGGCAGACTCCACCGCTTTAGACGCTTCAATCACGGCTTTGTCTTGTGGGGTAAGGGCGGCTTCCGCTTGTTCACGCACAGTAGATTTGCGTGCAAAGGCTTCGTCGATAGGTTTCCTAAACGCATCCCAGAGTTTTTGTTCTAGGCGACGATCCAAAACAACGGCATGGGCTTCTTCTTGCCAACGTTGTTGTAAGGCTTTGACGGCATCAATACGCAATGTGGGGGCGGCACCTAAAGCTTGCGCCTCAGCAATCAAAGCATTGCGGCGTTCCAAGCTAGCTTTTTGCACGATCTCTAAGGGTTCGTGCGCTGCATGGATGGCGGCTTTCCACTGAGGTTGCAATTCAGCGAACATTTTTTCGCTTAAGTGGCCGCTCTCGCGCCAGCGTTGGGCGAATTGGTACAACTGCCGAGAGACGCCTTTCCAATCGGGCCCTTGGGCGTGTTCTGCCGACCAAGTTTTGAGTTCTTCGATCAAGGCCAAGCGCTGGGCTTTGTTAGCCGCGGTTTGCGCACGGGCCTCTTTGAGCCAGGTATCGACCACCACATGGGCCTTGTTACAAGCCGCATCAAAACGCTTCCACAAAGCAGGGTTAGGCGCAGCTTGTTTGTCGACTTTTTTCCATTCTTCACGCAAATTGCGCAAGGTCTCTTGCATCTTGCGGCCGCCCATGGAGGGAATAAGCTCGATTTCTTCTGCCGCTTCAACAGACAAGTCCTCAGTTGTCGCACTAGGCGCTTCTTCGTCTTTGGGCGGCGCTTTTTCTTTTGTTTTAGTCGAGGCAGGCTTGAACAGCGCCTCAGCCTGCATGGCGAGTTCGAGTCGTTGCTGGTCTATCAAGACCTTGTCGCCCATGGGTTTGACTTTGCGGGTGGCTTCGCTGGCTACGCCAGTTGCGGGTGCAGTTGGGGCGTTTAGCGAAGACTCAACAGTTTGAACTGGGGCTTGGGTTTGCGAAGGGTTGCGTACCTGACGAATTTGTTCCGCCCAAGCCGGCACTGCAGGTAATAGGGCTTGGGAATCTGCCGCAGCAGCTTCGGTCAGTTGCAAAGCATCGCCAAAAGCCAGCCAAACTGCTTGCAGCTGTTGGGCACTGGTTTGCAAAGCGGGCGGGAATTTGGCGTCCACGCTAGACCACTGCGCATCGTCGGTCAGGCTCTTGGCTTGGGCGTGCCAACGGTCTAAGTCGGCTTGCAAGGCTTCACGCTGGGCTTGGGCGTCTTGCCAAGGCTTGGTGGACAGAACTTCAACACGTTGTGCTAGTAAAACAGCAGCTTCACGCTGCACTTGTGACTGGTGTTGCAGATCTTCGATGGCTTTGACACGGTCGGCCAAGGCAGTTTTGAGTCCTGCCAGTGGTTCGCGCGACAAAGGTGCGCCCGCTTTGGCGGCGTCTCGTTGCCAAGCCATGGCGTCGGCAATGTTGATGCGTGGGGCGTCGCGTAAGGCGACGCCTTTTTCAGCCCAACTGTGCGACAAGGCCTCTTGTTCGATATTGCGGCGTTTTTCGTCCATGCTGTCGCGCAAAACTTTGGCTGCGCCTTTGTCGCGATGGCTCATTTCCTTGAAGACGTCTTGCAAAGCTACTAGGCTGGGCTCGGTGAGCAACCAGGCTTGCAACAGTGAAATGCGCTCGCCCGAGGTGGCTGCGGTGAAGGCGCCAGCGGTCAATGCATCGAGGGCGGCGAGGTCTGGAGTTTTATTTTCTGGGTGGGTCACGGTGACGGCTCAATATCTAAATATCTCTACATTGTCGCTGAGGCTTTAAAATTTTCGCTTCGACCGCTTTTTGAACGATTCCCTTTGAAACAGTTTCTCGCCCGTTTAAACCTCGGGCTACGGATGTTTGCGACAGACGTAGTGCAGGGGTTTTTCGCCATCACCCATAACGGGTTGGCGGTGTTGGGGCTTTCTATTTTCTTTTTCATCGTAGCCTTGGCTGTGCGCCCAGACCTGCGCCTTGTGACCGAGGCCAAGCTGATCAACTGGCTGCAAGAACGTCAATACGACTCGACCGGCATGGAGTCAGATACCGAAGCCGTGGATCGCGCTACCGCTGTCGATCCCCGCGATTTACCGCGCCAACAGGCAAATTTGGCCTATTGGTTGAGCAAGAAATACCGCGTAGCCCCCGAACCTTTGAGCGCATTGGTGAGCGAGGCTTACGACTTAGGCCCCCGCAACCAAATCGAACCATCGCTAATTTTGGCGGTGATGGCAGTGGAATCTGGCTTTAACCCCTTCGCCCAAAGCAATGTGGGTGCGCAGGGTTTGATGCAAGTGATGACCAAGGTCCACGAAGAAAAGTATGTGGGATTTGGCGGTGCTTTGGCAGCTTTTGACCCAATCGCCAACTTGCGCGTGGGGGTGAGCGTGCTCAAAGATTGCATTAACCGCGCTGGCTCGACCGAGGCTGGACTCAAACTGTATGTGGGCGCTGGTAATTTAAAGGATGACAGCGGCTACGCTAGCAAAGTGTTGAGCGAATACGCCCGCCTCCAATTGGTAGCCAAGGGCGTCAAAGTGCCTACCTCAGCACCTCCTTCCACAGCGGCTGAAGCGGCCACTGCCCGTCTTGAAAGCCTGTGGGAAAAAGCCCAGCGCTTGACGCCTTTTGGCAAAGACAAAGACGACGAAGAACCCAAATAATTTTTTGAATTCACGATTATTTTTCCCAAGGACTATTTCTCATGTACCACCGCAATGTCTTGATCGAGCAAACCGACCCAGAAATTTGGGCTGCTATTCAGGCTGAAAACGCCCGTCAAGAACACCACATCGAACTCATCGCCAGCGAAAACTACGCCTCCCCTGCTGTCATGCAAGCCCAAGGCTCGCAATTGACTAATAAATATGCAGAGGGCTACCCCGGCAAGCGTTATTACGGTGGTTGCGAAAACGTGGATGTTGCAGAGCAACTCGCGATTGACCGCATCAAGAAAATCTTCGGCGCGGACGCCGCCAATGTGCAGCCGCATTGCGGTGCGTCTGCCAACGAAGCGGTTTTCTTGGCGTTCTTGAAGCC
>CAIRQX010000058.1 GCA_903880855.1 uncultured Burkholderiales bacterium
CAAAACTGGTGTGGGCTGGTTTACCGGGCAAACGCTCCAGATCAACAACAGCCATGCGCAAGCGGTTTCGGTAGTCGCGTCCAATAGCACCCTCCACCTCGCGAAGGGGATTGGAAGAGTTCCATTTGCGGTAGGCCACTGCCAAATATTCACGGTGGACTTCTCTCTCAGCAATCATGGCGACCAAGGCGTCCATAGCTTTTCGCGTACGTGCCACCACCATCAAGCCGCTGGTGTCTTTATCAAGACGGTGCACGATGCCAGCTCGGGGCAGCATCACGGCTTGCGGGTCCAAGGCTAACAATCCGTTAAGCAAGGTTCCACTCCAATTACCAGGAGCGGGATGCACGACCAATCCTGCGGGTTTGTTCAATACCCGAAGGTCTGCGTCTTCATAGACAACTTCGAGCGCCATCTCTTCTGGTTTGAACGCTTGGCTTTGTGGCGTTGGACGCAAAACAACTTGGTAATGCTCGCCAGCTCTCACCTTAATAGAAGGTTTATTGATCAACCTAGCCTCAGGTAGGACACAGTTCACACAACCTTCAGCAAGCAATTGTTGTGAATAGCTGCGCGAAAACTCTGGCAACAACTGCGCCAACGCACGGTCTAAGCGTTCTCCATGCATGGCAGTTGGAATCACCAAATCACGTTGCTCAAGTTCGGGGCCTTCTGCTAAATCAACGATCTCGTCAGGTAATTCGTCTTGTAATGCATCTGACTGCGCAAGCAAGGTGGGCAGCAGTTGAGCCGATAGAATGGGTTGAATTTGCTTCAAGAGGATGGCCTGTGGTGATTAGTAACAAATTATCGGCTCTGGCGCGATGTATCGGCGTAGTGGGTGCGATTCTTTTAGGTGCATGCGCCATTGAGAACGATCTCACCAAATCTTGGTCGGTCGATAAGCTCTACCAAGAAGCCAAAGACGAGCTCGCTGCCGGCGCCTATGACAAAGCGATTGGTTACTACGAAAAACTGGAAGGCCGCGCAGCAGGCACTGCAATTGCACAACAAGCGCAGCTAGACAAAGCCTGGGCACAGTACAAAACCAAAGAGCCCGTGCAAGCCGTTGCAACTCTCGACCGTTTCATCAAATTGCACCCAGCAAGTCCGGCGATGGACTACGCCTTGTATCTCAAAGGCCTCGTGAATTTCAACGAGGACTTAGGCCTGTTTTCTTCCATCACAGATGAGGATGTGGCCGAGCGAGACCCCAAGCAAGCGAAAGAATCTTTTGAAGCTTTCCGCGAATTGACGCTGCGTTTCCCCAATTCCAAATACACACCAGACGCCAAAATGCGCATGGCTTTTATCAAAAATTCTTTGGCGCGCTCAGATGTCTATGTGGCTAGGTATTATTTCATGCGTGGGGCTTATGTAGCTGCATTGAACCGTGCGCAAGCTGCGGTTCAAGAATACCGTGATGTCCCTGCTGTCGAAGAAGCTTTGTTCTTGATGTTCCAGTGCTACGACAAGCTAGGGTTAGAAAAACTGCGTGACGATACGCGTCGTGTGCTTGATAGCACTTACCCAGACAGCAAGTTACTCTATCCAGAGCGTCACAAGGCAAAAAAACCTTGGTGGAAGCCTTGGTAGTCGTTACAGCTTGAGACTTTTAAGCGCCTGATGTAACTCTTCTTGTGTGTGGATTTGACGCATATTTGGCATAGCCGCCATCAATCGCTTTCCATAACCAGTGGTTGCAAGCCGGTTATCGCACACCACCAAAACACCACGGTCTGTTTCTCGCCGAATTAAGCGGCCAGCACCTTGTTTTAGGGCAATCACTGCCTCTGGCACAAAGAAATCATTGAAGGGGCTTCTACCCTGCGCTTCTAGACGTTTACCGCGGGCTTCGACAATCGGGTCGTTAGGTGGTGGGAACGGCAACTTGTCGATGATCACCAATTGCAGTGCATCGCCTGGTACATCAAAGCCTTCCCAAAAAGTGGCGGAGGCAACTAGCACACAACCACCCTGCTCTGGCGTTGCGTCTTGAAATCGGGCCATCAATTCACGCTTGGGCCACTCACCTTGCATCAAGACTTCAATTCCAGAGCCTTCTAGTTGCAGCTTCATGGCGTCGCCAATCGATCGCAACGCACGTAGGGTTGTAGTAAGCACCAAAGATTTGCCACCCAAAACACGGACTGCATCGCTCGCAAGTTTGGCTACTTGTGAACTGTGCGCCGGATCGCTCGGACGCACCATTTCTTTAGGGACAAACATAGAAGCTTGACTAGGATAGTCAAAAGGACTTTCTACACGCAAGACTTGCGCAGACTCTAAGCCGCAGGGTTCAGTGAACCATTTCAAAGTTGACTCATCGCCCAAAGTGGCTGAAGTAAAAATCCAGCTTTTGGGAGCGGATTGCTTGAGCAAACGCTCTCGCACGGTGTCAGCAATATCTAAAGGTGCTTGCATCAATCGCATTTGCGAGGATGTCACGTCGAGCCACCTCACAGTTTGAGGATCGCATGGTTTGGCAAAGAGTGAAACGCGAGCCATCACATCCATCATGCGTTCTTGTAAACGCAAGAAATCTGGCGCAACTTCGATCACTGTCTCTAAAGATTGGGCAATGTTGTCAGCGGCTTGGTAAACGCCTTGCAATGCATGTTGCCAAGCATCATCAGGGATTCCCTCGGGTGTGGGCTCTGTCCATTTGATCTTGGTCGATGTATTCCGCTGCCCCACTAGCAAGCGTAAATCTCTGGCACTCAATTCAAACGCTGACGCTAATCCTTGCCAATCCGCAAAACCACGTGCGAGTTGCAACCCTGTAGCAAGAAGGTCACGGGTTAAATCCAGAAGTTGTGAGGTGCTGAGTTGTTGCCCTAAAAAGTTCACACCAGTTTCATTGAGTTGGTGCGCTTCATCAAACACCACAACGCGCACACTAGGTAGCAACTCCGCCATACCAGACTCACGCACAGCCAAGTCTGCAAAAAACAAATGGTGGTTGATGACCACGATATCTGCCGCCAGCGCATCGCGTCGCGCGTTATTGACGTGGCAGTTTTTGAATGCTGGGCATTGCGAACCCAAACAATTTTCGCGGTTGGAGGTGATCCACGGAATCAATGACGAACGCTCATCGAGGCCGGGCAATTCCGCCAAATCACCGGTTTGGGTGGTCAGGGCCCAGGTTTCGACTTTGGCTAACAAACGAACCACGTGGCGATCCGGCAAAGAAGCATCTTGCCTCGCCATTTGCATTCTGTGGGTGCATAAATAGTTGCTGCGTCCCTTTAGGAGTGCCAAGCGAATTGGCAAGTTCAACGCAGCAATTAATCTTGGAATGTCACGCGCAAACAACTGGTCTTGCAAAGCTTTGGTCGCGGTAGACAATAAAACGCGCTCGCCACTGAGCAAAGCAGGCACCAAATAGGCGAAAGTTTTACCAACACCGGTTCCGGCCTCCACGACCAAGCTACCACCTTCGTTGATGACATCTGCCACCGCCAGCGCCATATCGGTTTGACCCGCGCGCGGTTGGAACTGGTGGGTGGATTGAGAAAGAATGCCGCCTTCTAGAAAAGCCTCTTGCACGCGATGGCGCAAAAGCTGTGTGTCATGCGAGCGAATCACTTATCCCGCACTGGAGAAGGCAATGGATCGGCAGGGGCGTTGGTACGCTCTTTCAAACGTTTTTCTGTATCTGCACGATGCTCAGCCGCTTCCCGTTGTTTAACATCGAAATTAGGGCGGTTCTTGCCTTGGCTGTCATAGTCTTGTTTCTTTTGCTCAGTACGCTCTTGTCGGTCTTTTGCAGCTTGCTGCGCTTCTTCGCGTTGGTTAGCCGCTTCTTGTTGTTGCGCTTCGCTGGTTTTTTCAGCAGTCCGTTGTATCGATTCAAAGGCTTTGATTTGACGTTCTAGTGCATTGAATTTTTTTTCTTCCTTGCGCAAAACAGCCAAGACCACTAGTCTTTTATCGCGCGCCTTTAATTGGCACCCCACCACGTCAAACCTTTGGTAGCACTCACGCATAGCTTTTTGGTAAGTGGCATCCATTTCTTCACGCTTTTTTTCCAGGCGCGTGCTTTCTGCCAATCTTTCTTCATCAGAAGGTATTTCTGAGGCTGACAAGATTTGTGCAAAAGATGCGTTGCTACCCATACAAAGCAGAAGTAGAAAAGTAGCGAAGAATTTGTAATGTGTCATGTCAATGCCGTATCAACGACGCGTTTACCAAGGGCTAAGAACTCAGCTGATTGCATTTCACGCAAGCGAGACACTGTGCGCACAAACTCGTGCGCCAAGGGCCCTTCTGTATAAAGTTCAGCAGGTTGCACTTCAGCCGATAAGATGAATTTCACATGCCTATCGTACAAAACATCCACCAACCAGGTGAAACGGCGCGCCTCAGATGCCTTGTTTACTGGCATATAGGGCACATCGCTCAAAAGAACCGTATGAAATTGGGAGGCAATTTCAAGGTAGTCGTTTTGCGAACGCGGACCACCACAAATGTCTTTGAAGTCGAACCACACAACGCCGCCAGCTCTACGACGCGCTTTTATTTCGCGCGACTCAATGTTGAGCAAAGGATCTTGGTCTTGGCATTCTGCTAGTCGGTTGAAAGCATCCGTCATCGCGGCATCAGCTTGAGGACCTGCTGGGCAATGGAATAAATCCACTAACTCAAGAGTTTGCCGGCGGTAGTCAGTTCCGTTGTCGACGTTAATCACCTCGAGCTGGCTGTTGAGCAATTCAATCGCGGGCAAGATGCGGTCGCGGTGCATGCCGCCTGGGTATAAATCGTTGGGCTTGAAGTTTGACGTTGTAATAAAACCCACACCATGCTTGAACAAAGAATCTAACAAGCGGTAGAGGATCATCGCGTCTGTGATGTCTGCCACATGGAACTCATCAAAGCAAATTAACTTGAAGCGCTTGGACATTTGCTCACCCAAGATATCCAGTGGGTCAGCATTACCTTGTAGTTCACGAAGCTCTCTGTGAACTTCACGCATGAATTCGTGGAAATGCAAACGGGTTTTACGAACGAGTGGAACAGACTCGTAAAAGCAGTCCATTAAAAAACTTTTACCCCTACCAACGCCGCCATATAAATAGACACCACGCGGAATGTCCGGGTGATTGATGATTTTTTTGATGGAGTTTGAGCGCTTCTCTTTGTAGTGCGACCACTCGGTGGCACACCGCTCAAGCGCATCAATGGCACGAAGCTGCGCAGGGTCGCTTTTGAACCCTCTTGCCTTTAATTCTTTTTGGTAATTTTGATAGACCGACATTGCAATGCGTATTGTGCCTTGAAGGGAACTTTGATCGAAAAAAAGCCCGCTGTTAAAGGCGGGCTTTGAATCTTATTAATGCAAAAATTAAAAATTCAAAGTGCGCTTATCCACAGCTAAAGCCGCTTCTTTTGTAGCTTCCGATAAAGAAGGATGCGCATGGCAAATACGCGCAATGTCTTCTGCGGATGCTTTGAACTCCATCGCCACAACGGCTTCAGAAATCAATTCACTGGCCATGGGACCGACGATGTGAACACCCAAAATCTCGTCGGTGGTGGCATCTGCTAAAAACTTCACCATACCTGTGGTGTCGCCTAATGCGCGCGCGCGACCGTTAGCCAAGAATGGGAAGGTTCCCGCTTTGTAAGCCACGCCATCTGCTTTGAGTTGCTGCTC
>CAIRQX010000059.1 GCA_903880855.1 uncultured Burkholderiales bacterium
CAACGCGGGCTATTCCGTTATTGATGCCGTCAAAGAGGGCTCCTTGCAGCGCTTAAGAACGGTGCTCATGACCGCGCTGCTGGCGGCACTTGGTCTTTTACCTATGGCATTGAGCCATGACATTGGTGCTGAAACACAACGACCCTTAGCCATCGTCGTGATCGGCGGTTTATTCACCGCAACGCTTTTAACCTTGGTAGTCTTGCCTGCGCTGTATGTGTCTTGGTTTTCCAACACACGTCTAGCGCCTACGGCCAAAGATTAAATATCGATATTGGCCGCGCGTAGTGCGTTGCTCTCGATAAAGTCGCGGCGGGGCTCTACCTCGTCGCCCATCAACATCGTGAACACACGATCTGCCTCAATCGCGTCGTCAATTTGTACGCGCAATAAACGACGCACCGCTGGGTCCATGGTGGTTTCCCACAGTTGCGCTGGGTTCATCTCGCCCAAGCCTTTATAGCGTTGGCGTGCCGTTGCGTTCTCAGCTTGTTCAATTAACCAGCGCATCGCAATGCGGAAGTCAGCGACCTTCTCTTCTTTGGCGCGCTCACCTTCACCACGTGACACGCGTGCGCCTTCTTGTAAAAGGCCCTTGAATGTTTGCGCCGCCTCGGCCAATGCTGCGTAGTCTGCGCCATGCACAAAGTCTTGCGTGATGACACTGCTCTTCACGTTGCCATGGTGGCTGCGACTGATGCGCAAAATAGGTTTGTCGGTGCGCTCATCAAATTCGCCAGAGGCCTCTGAGCCGCTGCCCAATTCGCGTAACTTGGTTTGCATGTCTGCCGCAGAGCGCTCTGCATCCGCTACCGTGTCCAAATTCACAGACACGCCGTCGGCCATGGCGCGCAAGGCCTCTGCATCCATAAATCCGCGCAAACGGGCAATCACGGCTTCGGCCAATTGGTGTTTACGGGCAAGCTCTTCAAGCGTTTCGCCGCGCAAGACTTGTGGTGCTGCACCGCCAGTGCTGATGCTGGCGTCTTTAAGTGCCACGCGCAACAAGAATGCATCAAGTGCAGGCGCATCTTTGATGTACTGCTCTTCTTTGCCAACCTTCACTTTGTACAAAGGCGGTTGCGCAATATAGATATGGCCACGCTCAACGAGTTCGGGCATTTGGCGGTAAAAGAAAGTCAGCAAGAGCGTGCGGATGTGCGCACCGTCCACGTCCGCGTCGGTCATGATGATGATGCGGTGGTAGCGCAATTTGTCAACGTTGAAGTCGTCTGTTGCCGCCTTGCCAGACTCTGCGCTGGCTTTGCCGATGCCGGTTCCAAGCGCGGTGATGAGCGTGAGTATTTCGTTGCTGGTTAAGAGTTTTTCGTAACGCGCTTTTTCTACATTCAAAATTTTTCCGCGCAAAGGAAGAATTGCTTGGAACTTTCTGTCGCGCCCCTGCTTAGCAGAGCCGCCGGCGGAGTCACCCTCGACAATATAGATTTCACACAGCGCAGGGTCTTTTTCTTGACAGTCAGCCAACTTACCAGGTAAGCCCATGCCATCCAAAACGCCTTTACGACGCGTCATCTCTCGGGCTTTGCGCGCAGCTTCGCGCGCGCGTGCAGCATCCACAATCTTTCCGCAAATAATCTTGGCGTCGTTAGGGCGCTCTTGCAAATAATCATTCAGCGCTTTGGCAACGATGTCTTCCACCGGCGCGCGCACTTCACTTGACACCAGCTTGTCTTTGGTCTGACTGCTGAATTTAGGTTCTGGCACTTTGACGGACAACACGCAACACAAGCCTTCACGCATGTCGTCGCCCGTCACTTCGACTTTGGCTTTTTTAGCGAACTCGTGCTCTTCAATGTATTTGTTGATGACTCGCGTCATTGCGGCGCGCAATCCGGTTAAGTGGGTGCCGCCATCACGTTGCGGAATATTGTTGGTGAAACACAAAACGCTTTCGTTGTAGCCATCATTCCACTGCATCGCCACTTCAACGCCTATGTGCGTACCAGGAATACCGCCGTATGTTTCTGCAGGTCGCTCACCTTCAGAATAAAACGCATTGGGGTGCAATACTTTTTTCCCTGAGTTGATGAAGTCAACAAATCCTTTGACGCCACCGGCGCCAGAGAAGTCGTCTTCTTTGCCGCTGCGTTCATCGATCAAACGGATACGAACACCATTGTTTAAGAAGCTGAGTTCACGCAAGCGTTTGCTCAAAATCTCGTAATGGAAATCGCTGTTTTGCACAAAAATTTCTGTGTCGGGCAAGAAATGCACTTCTGTTCCGCGCTTTTCTGTCTCACCCGTGATGCGCATTGGGGAGACTTCGAAGCCATCGACTACTTCGATGATTCGATTTTGTACAAACCCTTTTGCAAACTCCAGGGTATGAACCTTACCCTCGCGTCGAACAATTAAGCGCAATGATTTTGAAAGCGCATTGACGCAAGAAACGCCTACACCATGCAAACCACCTGAAACCTTGTAGCTGTTTTGGTTGAACTTACCACCGGCATGTAGTTCAGTAAGTGCAATTTCTGCTGCACTGCGTTTAGGCTCGTGTTTGTCATCCATCTTGACGCCAGTAGGAATGCCGCGGCCGTTGTCTGTCACGCTGATGGAGTTATCGCTGTGAATGGTGACCACGATATCGTCGCAGTGGCCAGCTAACGCTTCGTCAATAGAGTTATCAACCACTTCAAATACCAAGTGGTGTAGGCCAGTTCCATCGGACGTATCGCCGATGTACATCCCTGGGCGCTTACGAACGGCCTCTAAGCCTTCTAATATTTGAATCGATCCTGCGCCGTAATCTTGATCGGCCACTGGAGTTGCTGTGGGTTCTGGTTGTTGTTCTTGGGTCATGTCAATTCTTTAAATGTGCTGCATATAAACAGCACCATGGGTAGCAAAGGGAAAACTTATATGCGCATGGGCATGACAACGTATTTAAATGTAGGGTTGTCTGGAATGGTGACTAAAGCGGAACTGTTGGAGTCTGCCAAATCGACTTGCACCATGTCTTGATCCATATTGGTCAATGCGTCAATTAAATAAGTGACATTGAAACCAATTTCAATAGCATCGCCGGTGTAATTGATTTCGAGTTCATCCACGGCTTCTTCTTGTTCGGCGTTGGTTGAAGCAACACGCAAAATTCCAGGCTCCAAATTCAAACGAACACCTTTGAATTTTTCAGTCGTCAAAATAGCTGTACGTTGCAAAGTTGCTAACAAAGCGGTGCGACCAAGCGTGATGGTGTTTTTATGGTTCTTTGGAATCACACGGTTGTAATCTGGAAACTTACCTTCCACCAGCTTCGTTACAAACTCCATCCCATCAAAAATAAATTTGGCTTGGTTGTTGGCGAACTGCATTTCAATCGCGCCATCTTTATCGCTCAACAAACGCTGTAACTCCAACACGGTTTTTCTTGGCAAGATGACTTCTTGACGCGGCACTTCAACTTCTAATGTGGCAGATGCAAATGCCAGACGGTGACCATCAGTCGCCACCAAACTCAATTGCTTACCTTCTGCAACGAACAAGATCCCATTCAGGTAATAACGGATGTCATGCACCGCCATAGAAAAAGAAACTTGGTGCAACAACTCTTTCAAGGTTTTTTGTGGAACGCTAAATGTTGGGCCTAATGCGGTTGACTCTTGCACCAAAGGAAAATCTTCGGCGGGCAAGCTCTGCAAAGTAAACCGGCTTTTGCCACCCTTGAGAATCAATTTGTTTTGGCTTGATTCCAAACTCACGGTTTGGTCGCTTGGCATAGTGCGCAAAATATCAATCAACTTGCGTGCGCCAACTGTCGTGGTGAAGTTGCCAGTATCACCATCTAGGTCTGCGGTAGTGCGAATCTGAATTTCTAAATCACTCGTAGTGATTTGCAAAGACTTTCCTGTTTTCTTGATCAACACATTCGCAAGGATGGGCAGCGTATGACGGCGCTCGACAATACCTGCAACCGATTGCAGGACTGCCAAAACCTTGTCTTGGGTTGCTTTGAGAACAATCATCTTCTTCCTCTTGTTTTCTTAATTTAAATTAGTAGTAGTAGATAAGCACCGCACACTTCTGTGCAAAACTGTATTTTCCTCTTTTTTTTCAACTACTTGGAGCATTTATAAGCCTGTGGCTAAATAGGTTTTTTGGTGTCACGGAAACATGGATAACTTTGAAATTTCAACAAATCTGTGGATAACTAGTGGGTTATTCAAAAACTATCCCCAGACTTATACAAAACGTTTTTTTTACCCTTTGAGTGTTTGTTCTAAAACATGTAATTGCTGGTTCAAATCAGCAAGTTGTTGACGTTCTGCACCGATCTTGCGAACCGCATGCAAAACAGTCGTGTGGTCACGCCCACCAAATAGTTCACCAATCTCAGGCAAACTCTTTTGGGTCAGTTCTTTGGCCAAATACATCGCAATTTGACGAGGTCTGGCAATAGAAGCAGGCCGCTTCTTCGAATACATATCCGCGACTTTGATCTTGTAATAGTCAGCCACGGTTTTTTGGATGTTTTCTACAGAAATTTGGCGGTTTTGGATCGATAACAAGTCGCGCAGCGCATCGCGGGCCAGCTGAATCGTGATTTCTTTTTGGTTAAACCGCGAATAAGCCAAGATTTTGCGTAAAGCACCTTCGAGCTCCCGCACGTTAGAACGCACGTTCTTGGCAACAAAAAACGCCACCTCTTCAGGCATATCCGCGTTCTCGTGTCGTGCCTTGCTGATCAAAATGGCTACGCGCATCTCTAACTCAGGCGACTCAATCGCCACCGTCAACCCTGCGTCAAACCTAGAAACTAGGCGCTCATGGATGTCGGTCAACCCTTTTGGATAGGTGTCGCTGGTCATCACAATGTGAGACTTTTTAGCCAAAAGCGCCTCAAATGCATTGAAAAACTCTTCTTGGGTGCGCTCCTTGTTAGCAAAGAACTGCACATCGTCTATCAATAGAAGATCGAGCGAGTGATAACGTGCCTTGAACTCATCAAAAGTTTTGCGCTGATAGGCCTTAACCACATCCGAAACAAACTGTTCAGCATGGATGTAGAGAACTTTGGCGTCGGGGCGCTCTTGAAGCAACTTGTTGCCCACAGCATGGACCAAATGGGTTTTGCCCAAACCCACCCCCCCGTAAATAAATAAGGGGTTGTAAAGTTGCCCTGGCATGGTCGCCACATGCATCGCAGCGGCACGCGCCATCCGGTTAGCCGTACCTTCGACCAGGCTGTCGAACGTCAACGCCGTATTAAGCCGATTGCGCGGACCGGTGGGGGTGTTTTCTTCAATCCCAACAAAGGCTTCGGGGAGAGACTCCACCTCATGTGTATAACTTACAACTTGAGTCCTGACTTGCTCTTCTTTGGGAGTGATCGCTAACTCAAGCTGGATAGGCTGGCCAAAAAACTGTTGCAAAAGCGCCGCAATCCGCGACGCATATTGGGCACGAACCCAGTCTAGTTTGAAGCGGTTCCCCACCAAAACAACGACCTTGGAGAGATCTGAAGAAACCGTCGCGCGCAGGGGTTTGATCCAGGTATTGAACTGCTGCTCAGGCAACTCCTGCGCCAATTGGTCAACGCAGGATTGCCACAAACCATCGCCCGAAGCTGGTGTAGAGCCATCAAAGGGCAATGAAGAAATACCGTGGACCATGTGTTTTTGTTCTGTGGATAGATGGCCCATAAAAGGGCGCAGAGGGGTACTTTATCAAAAAATTATCCACAGGCAAAAAAGTAGCAAATCAGGTTAACCCTAAAGCCAACTTAGCAGCACTTAAAAACGCGCTCAAAGCATGAAAACAACAAAAGAGTAAGGCAGTGGAGGGGGAGGGCTTGCGAACGACATAAAGCGCAAAGCGCGGAGTCGCAAGCCCTCCCCCTCCACTGCCTTACGGCCGCAAACGATGACCCCCCCCATAAAAAGCAACATTAATTGCCGAGCAAGCGAAAATTTGCGATAATTTACGGTTTCCCTGATTCACAGGGACTTGTATTTTGGAATCACCATGAAACGCACTTACCAACCCTCTAAAACCCGCCGAGCACGTACGCACGGCTTTTTGGTTCGCATGAAAACCCGTGGCGGTCGCGCTGTTATCAATGCGCGTCGTGCTAAAGGCCGCAAACGTCTCGCCGTCTAAGCAGCCAGCGCCACTTTTTGGGGCCTTGGGGCTTTGCGCTGGTTGATCTGTGGAACATTTAAAACAGTGGTCCCAGTATCAGGCGGTGATGGCTTGTGGAGTGGTTTGTAAAACCCCCCATTTCGTTTTGCACCGCTGGAATCCCGCACTAGCACCAGAAGCGGCCCCTTTTGTTGAGGGCCGTTTGCTTTTGGGGGCGCTCACTCCCAAGCGCTGGGCCAAACGTGCGGTGACACGCAACTTGATCAAACGACAAATCTACGAGGTGTCTGCGTTGTATGCACATGAATTAACCTTGACAGCACACGTTGTACGTCAGCGCTCAGAGTTTGATAAAAGACAATTTATAAGCGCGTCATCTTCGGCGCTTAAAAAAGCGGTACGTGGCGAATTGACGCAGCTTTTTGGTTTGTTGCCCAAGCCATGATCCGCTTTTTTTTAATTCGGCTGGTGCAGGCCTATCGACTTCTTTTGAGCCCTTGGCTTGGATCTTCCTGTCGTTTTGAGCCAACGTGTTCTATTTATGCACTGCAAGCATTAGAAACACATGGCGCAGGACATGGAAGCTATCTCACTTTGCGGCGCTTAGCGCGTTGCCACCCTTGGTGCGCAGGCGGGCTTGATCCCGTTCCTGATCACAACGCGCTTTTTACACATTTGACGCCATCCTCTCTTGGAAAGAAAAACTCATGAATGATATTCGCCGCACCGTTTTGTGGGTGATTTTTGGCTTCTCGATGGTCTTGCTGTGGGACCAGTGGCAAGTTTTTAATGGACATAAAGCCACATTTTTTCCTAGCCCAGCACCCGTAGCGTCTCAAGCAAGCGCCCAAGGTGCGGGCGTGCCGCCAACCGGAACAACGTCTGCAAGTAGCTCAGCCAATAATGCAATGACTGGCGCTAACAGCGGAGTTCCTTCGGGCGTACCCGCCCCAATTGGTGGCGCGCCCACCAATGTTGCAACAACACTATCTGCCGCTGGCAATATTCCTGTCCAAGATAGTGCCGTACAAAAAAGAGAAATCATTCAGATAACCACCGATGTGCTGAAAGTTGACTTTGATACAGAGGGCGGCAATGTGGTGCGCACCGAGTTTTTAAAACATGCGGATGTCAACCGGGTTGGCCACAACGTGGTCTTGCTTGATAACAGCGCAGAGCGCATTTACATGGCACAAACCGGATTAATTTCTAGCGTGCCTGGCGTTAATTTGCCCACTCACAAAACAACCATGACGGCACGTCCAGGCGCGCGCAGTTTAAAGGGTAAGGACAAAACCATATCGCTGGTGTTTGAGTCAGCCCCACAAGACGGCGTGCAGCTGATCAAAACTTTCACATTCAAAGCTGGTGATTACGCGATAGATGTTAAGCACGACATCGTCAATTTATCTAAGCAAGACGTTATGCCGCAGTTGTACTACCAACTTGTGCGTGACGGCAACAAACCGGTGGGCGAGTCTTCTTTCTATTCAACTTTTACTGGTCCTGCGATTTATACAGAGGCAAAAAAATACCAAAAAGCGGAATTCACAGACATTAAGAAAAAGAAGTTAGACATAGAAACACAATCAAGCACCGGCTATGTGGCGATGGTGCAACATTACTATGCAAGTGCTTGGGTCTTGCCTGACGGCTTGCTGCGCAATATCTCCATGGACGCCGTAGACATTGGTGCACGCATGCCAGACTGCTGCTACCGCGCAACGCTGATAGCGCCTCTTGAAGCGATTGCACCGGGCAAAACAAAAAGTGTTTCCGCCACGTTGTTTGCGGGCCCACAAGAGGAGCACGAACTTGAAGCCATTTATCCTGGCTTAGAACTGGTCAAGGACTACGGATGGCTCACCATTCTTGCCAAGCCACTGTATTGGCTGCTCAACAAACTCAACAACCTTCTCAACAACTGGGGATGGTCGATCGTTGCTTTGGTCGTGCTCATCAAAGCAGCCTTTTATTGGCTAAACGCACATGCTTATAAGAGCATGGCAAAGATGAAAGCCATTAATCCCAAGATCATGGACATGCGTGAGCGCTTGAAAGACAACCCACAGCAAATGCAAGTCGAGATGATGAAGATCTATCGCGAAGAAAAGGTAAACCCTCTGGGCGGCTGTTTACCCATAGCGATACAAATACCCGTGTTCATCGCTTTGTACTGGGTTCTTTTGTCGACCGTAGAAATGCGTAATGCCCCATGGGTGTTGTGGATTCACGATTTGGCAGCACCCGACACATCGCTTGGCATTTGGTTTGGGGTGCCAATAGGCATCTTGCCTATCGTCATGACGTTGACCACCGTTTTACAAACTGCATTGAATCCTGCGCCACCAGATCCTATGCAAGCCAAGTTGATGTGGATCATGCCTTTGGCTTTCAGCGTGATGTTCTTTTTCTTCCCGTCGGGCCTGGTGTTGTATTGGATTACCAATAACGTGTTGTCGATTGCTCAACAGTGGGTGATAAATACGCGCATGGGTGTGCCGCCGCAATTTAATTTGCCGAAGTTTTAAACGCACATTGTCTTGCTTGCCCACCACAACGACGCCATCATCGCAGTTGCGACTGCACCAGGACGTGGTGCGGTGGGCATTGTGCGTGTTAGTGGGAAACAATTAGCGGCGTTTGCACATGCATTGTGTGGACGCGTTTTGCAACCTCGGATTGCGACGTATTTGCCGCTAAACGATAAAGACGCAATACCGATTGACCAAGTCTTGGCCTTGTATTTTCAAGGACCCAATAGTTATACCGGTGAAGATGTTTTAGAGTTGCAGGCGCACGGCGGTCCTGTGGTTTTGCAAATGATCGTGGCGCGTTGCTTTGAGGTGGCTACAGACCAACTGACCAATCAAACAAAAAACGTAAGCCATAGTGAAAAACAAACGCTACCTAACTTACATCTGGCAAAACCGGGCGAGTTCACCGAGCGTGCATTTCTAAATCACAAACTCGATTTAGCGCAGGCTGAGGCTGTCGCAGACTTGATCGACGCCAGCACAGAAGCCGCAGCACGTGGCGCAAGCCGCTCGTTAGCGGGGGCTTTCTCTCAAGAAATCGAGCAACTGCGCAGCACCCTAATCCACCTGCGTACTTTGGTGGAGGCTACGCTTGATTTTCCAGAAGAAGAGATTGATTTTTTGCAACAGGCCGATGCAAGAGGACAACTTTCTCGTCTGCAAGACAACCTTGCACGCGTCATGCAAAAGACCCAACAAGGCGCCTTGTTGCGCGAAGGCGTACGCGTGGTCATTGCTGGCCAACCCAATGCGGGCAAAAGCTCTTTGCTCAATGCGCTCGCAGGCGCTGAGTTGGCGATCGTCACTCCGATCGCGGGTACAACGCGTGACGCCGTTCAACAAACCATACAGATTGATGGCGTGCCA
>CAIRQX010000060.1 GCA_903880855.1 uncultured Burkholderiales bacterium
CGACAGGGCCTTTGCTGGTGGCAACGTCACCTACTTGCTCGCAAATCGCAACCGATTCCCCGAGTTTGAGTAAACGGGCCAAGTAGGTTTCAACCGAATGAAAAGGTACGCCCGCCATCACCACGGGCTGCCCGGCAGACTGTCCGCGTTGCGTGAGCGTGATGTCTAGTAAGCGTACGGCTTTTTCAGCATCTTCAAAAAATAATTCATAAAAATCGCCCATGCGATAAAAAAGCAGCGTGCTGGGGTACTCGACTTTCAGCCGAAAGTACTGCTGCATCATCGGGGTGTGGGCTGATAAGTCTGACATGCTGCCTAGCTGACGTTCGTATAAAAACTTTTCACGCGCGACACTGAGTTTCTTCGGTGTGCTTGAAATAAAAATTACTTGCCTTCAGACGCCGGTGTTAAACGCAGGGTCTTGGTCGTTTCTGACACCTCGTGTTTTTCAGTAGCAGATGCAAATTTGGAATATTTGTGGAGCAATGGAACCATTTGCGCGTAAATACGTGGGTTGGCAGCCATACATTCTTTTTGGTCTATGTAGTTGGATTCGCCCGTGAAGTTGCCCACCAAGCCGCCTGCTTCGGTAACAAGAAGGGCGCCAGCCGCCATGTCCCACGCTTGCAAACCAATTTCAAAAAACCCATCGGTAAAGCCCGCAGCCACATACGCTAAATCAAGCGCGGCAGCACCAGGGCGACGCAGGCCAGCTGTGCGTTGCATCATGTCGCCCATCAAGCGCAAGTATTTGTCGAAGTCGTCTTCAGCACGAAAGGGGAAGCCAGTAGACAACAAACATTCGTCCAAGCGCACGCGCTTACTCACGCGAATGCGTCGTTCGTTCATGAAGGCACCACGACCTTTGGTAGCGGTAAAAAGATCGTTACGTGTGGGGTCATAGACCACGGCCTGTTCAAGTTTGCCGCGCACTTGCAAAGCAATGCTCACGCAATAGACAGGAAAGCCGTGGATGAAGTTGGTAGTGCCGTCGAGTGGATCGATGATCCAGATATGGTCAGCGTTGGGATTGCCGTGTTGGCTGCCCGACTCTTCGGCCAAGATGCCATGGTCTGGGTAGGCGGTGAGCAAGTTTTCGATGATGGCTTGCTCGCTGGCATGGTCGACCTCTGTCACAAAATCATTGACTTGTTTTTGTGAAATACGTACCGCTTCCACATCAAGGGCCGCGCGGTTGATGATGGCGCCTGCGGCGCGTGCGGCCTTGACGGCCACGTTAAGCATGGGGTGGAGGGTAGAGGACGACATAAATTGTGGGTAAGAGCAAGCCCAAAGGGCAGAAATGCCACCCATAGATATAGGCAACGACAATAAGATTATTTTACGCCCCTGACCTTTCACATTTGATGCATACCCGCTTTATCTTGATAGAGACCAGCCATGCCGGCAACGTAGGCGCCACAGCGCGTGCCATGAAAGTCATGGGCTTCGATGATTTGGTGTTGGTGAAACCGCGATGGAGCAATGTTTTGCGGCGCGAAGAAACTATCCAGCGTGCAAGTGGTGCCCTAGATGTGCTCAATAACGCGCGCATGGTTGATTCATTAGACGATGCCTTAGAAGGCATGACGCATTTGTGCGCCACCGCAATGACGCCCAGAGATTTTGGACCACCCACTGTAGAACCACGTGGGCACTTTGCCGCTCTGTTAGAAAACGAACCCAGCGCTCTACAGCAAGCGCATTCACAAAAAGGCTTAGCTTTCCTATTCGGGTCCGAACGTTACGGTATGCGCAACGAGGATGTCTACCGTTGCCACGCGTGTATTCGTATTCCAACGAATCCGCAATTCGGTTCACTCAATCTGGCCTCTGCCGTGCAAGTGTTGGCCTACGAATGGCGACTGGCGCTTGGTGGTTTTGCAAATAGCGCGCAAGACGACGATATAACTACGTCAGAACTTGCCGATGCCCAACAAATCGCCGGTCTCTTATCTCATTGGCAAGAGGCTTTAACTGCCATTGATTTCTTAGACCCTGATTCCCCCAAGAAACTGATGCCACGGATCAACCAACTTTTGAACCGTGCAGGCCTGACGCAAGAAGAAATCCATATCTTGCGGGGTATTGCCAAGGCGACACTTCAAGCTGCGGCAGTCAAACGATAATCCTCACTTATGTTTGCTCGCTTACGTTCTGATATCCAATGCATTTTGGACCGCGACCCTGCTGCCCGATCGGGTTGGGAGGTGTTGACTTGCTACCCTGGATTGCATGCCATTGTGTTGCACCGTTTTTCACATGCTTGTTGGAATCTCGGTTTCAAATGGGTTGCCCGTTTTGTTTCCAATTTTTCAAGATGGTTCACCGGCATCGAAATCCATCCTGCAGCAGTCATCGGTGAGCGCGTTTTCTTCGACCATGCCATGGGTGTAGTGGTGGGGGAGACTGCGCAAATTGGCGACGGTTGCACGATTTACCAAGGCGTGACACTGGGTGGCACATCTCTTTACAAAGGCGTTAAGCGCCACCCTACATTGGGCAAAGATGTTGTCGTCGGTGCGGGAGCGAAAGTTTTAGGCGGATTCACTGTGGGGGACGGCGCTCGCATTGGCAGCAACGCTGTCGTAGTTAAACCTGTGCCAGCAGGAGCCACAGCAGTAGGAAATCCGGCGCGGATCATCCAAGAAGATTCTGATGCCATTCGAGAAGCGGCAGCTTCGAAGATGGGGTTTTCTGCTTATGGTGTCACACAAAACGATGACCCTGTCAGCCAAGCCATGCGCGGTTTGATCGACAGCGCCGCCACCCAAGAGCATCAAATTGCTTTGCTGTGGAAGGCCTTAGAAGAATTGTCTGTGGCGCAAGCTAAACCGGAATGCATTCCTTCAGACGCAGCCAAGCAAGAAAACTTTGCTGCTGCGCGAATTAACCAGTTATTGGATTAAGCACGTTTACTGTTGATGGCAGTTTTAGGGCGAAACGCTTTGCAAAACGCATCACGCGTTTCCATATAAGGCCCGCCAATTAAGTCCACGCAATAGGGCACTGCCGCAAACACACCGTCGACTAACTGCTTGCCTTCAGCATCCTTTAAACCCCCCAAAGTTTCTTGGATCGATTTGGGTTGACCAGGTAAGTTGATGATCAAGCAACTGTCACGAATCACTGCAACTTGACGCGACAAAATCGCCGTCGGCACAAAACGCAAACTGATTTGCCGCATTTGTTCACCAAAGCCTGGCATTTCTTTGTGCGCCACAGCCAATGTCGCTTCGGGCGTCACATCGCGCTTAGCGGGACCAGTACCGCCGGTGGTCATCACCACATGGCATCCTGCGTCGACCAAGGCAATCAATGTTTGGCTGATGGTGGCTTGCTCGTCAGGAATCAAACGCTCTTCAAATGTGATTGGGTTGTAAAGCGCTTTACCCAGCCAGTCGCGCAATGCTGGTAGGCCTTTGTCTTCATAGACACCGGTTGAGGCGCGGTCACTGATCGACACAATACCAATGCGGATGGTGTCGCAACGTGGATCGGGGGAGGGTATCTCGCTCATGGTTTCTGGAATTTCTTATGGCTTGTAAACCGCGTCATCTTCTGGCGGAATATGTGCCGCATCTTCTAGGGCGTTGAGTTGCGTTTTGACGAGTTGAAAAATCTCGCGGTACGTGCGGCCTTGTCGGGGTAGTAAACCTTTCGCAACATCAGCCTTCGAAGTGGTGTCGTCTTTACGTGCTTGGCGTACCAAGGCGCGGAGTTGCTGGCTGTCCGTGTGTGGGTGGTGCGTCATCCACTCGGCGACTGCTTCGTCATCCGCCACCATGCGGTCGCGCCATTGCTCTGCCAAATGCAGCGCCAAGGTGTCACGCGTGCTACCCATTTTTTGTTCGTTGAGCGCATCTTGAATAGCCACGACAGATTCTTCGCTGAGTTTGCGCATCAATTTGCCGACGTATTGCATTTGTCGGCGCTTGCCTTCGAAGTTGGTGATACGTCGTGCATCCGCCAAAGCATCGCGTAATAAATCAGTGATGTGTCCTTGCGTGTTCAAGCGCTCGGCGAGTTCGTTTCGCAGCGTTAAAAGTTCGACGCCAATGTCTTGCAATTGGTCGCTTTCGCGTTTTTTATCGGTACGGCTAGTGCCTTCGGTACCTTTGAGTTCGCGTTTGAGTTCGAGATCGAGTTCGCTACCTTCGGCCACAAATTGGCCGCGGACGAAATAACCTTTTTTGGGTTTACGTGACATAGAGAAGAGAAGGGGAGAGTGCCCAAGTATCATAGCCTTCGCTATGCATCACACACCACCTACATCGGCGTCATCGCACGCCCACCCCGCACACGGTTTTAGCCACACACGGCAACAGTTTGAATACTTGGTCGACTACGCCATCGCGCACGCCAAAAAACTCGGCGCTTCCGACGTCGGAGCCGAGGCCTCTGAAGGCTGTGGCTTGAGCGTTTCGGTACGCAAAGGCGAATTAGAAAACGTAGAACGCAACCGCGATAAATCTTTGGGTGTCACGGTATATTTGGGTAACCGACGCGGTAATGCCAGTACTTCGGACTTTTCAGAAGCGGCGCTAGAGCGCACCGTGCAAGCCGCCTACGACATTGCGCGGTTCACCGCAGAAGATCCCGTTGCTGGGTTGCCTGATGCGCAAGACATCGCTAAGACGCAACCCGATTTAGATTTGTTCCACCCTTGGTTAATTACCAGTGAGCAAGCAGCGCAAATCGCTTTGCGTTGCGAAGCAGCAGCCCTCAAAGCAGACAAGCGCATTACCAACAGCGAAGGTGCTGGGGTATCGGCGCAGCAAAGCCATTTTTTCAGCGCCCATACGCATGGGTTTCGCGGCGGTTACGCCAGCTCCCGCCACAGCATGTCGGTCGCACCTATTGCAGGCAAGGGTGACGGCATGCAACGCGACGCTTGGTACAGCTCGATGCGCAGTGCCGACGAGTTGTCTTCACCTGAGGAAGTCGGACGTTTTGCTGCTGAGCGTGCTTTGAGCCGTTTGAAGTCACGCAAGATCGCCACCGTGCAATGTCCTGTATTGTTCGACGCACCAGTTGCCGCAGGCTTGTTAGGTGGATTTGTCCAAGCGGTGAGTGGAGGAGCGCTCTATCGCAAAAGTACATTTTTATTAGACAGCTTGGGTAAGACTGTTTTCCCCAAACATATCGATATCCTGGAAGACCCGCATGTCTTGCGTGGCAAAGGCAGCTCACCTTTTGACGAAGAAGGTGTTACCACCCGCGCACGGCGTGTAGTCGATGGTGGACGTGTTGAAGGTTATTTCTTGAGCACTTACTCCGCGCGCAAACTCGGTATGCAAACGACGGGTAATGCAGGTGGTTCGCACAACTTAGTTATGCAATCGCGCCTCACCAAAGCCAGCGACGATTTAGACGCCATGCTGCGTCGCTTGGGCACAGGTTTGTTTGTGATTGAGTTGATGGGCCAAGGTGTGAATTACGTCACGGGTGACTATTCACGCGGCGCGAGTGGCTTTTGGGTGGAAAAAGGCCGCATTGTTTATCCCGTGCACGAGATCACGATTGCGGGTAATTTGAAAGACATGTTCCAAGGCATTCAAGCCATTGGTTCTGATGCATACACGACCGGCGCAAAAACCGTTGGATCGGTCTTAGTTGATCGCATGCAAGTGGCGGGTAGCTAAAACTTAACCAGCTAGCGCTTTCTTAACTGCAGCAGACACCAAACCCATATCGGCTTTGCCAGCCAATTGGGTTTTGACAGTAGCCATCACTTTGCCCATGTCGCCCGCACCGGTAGCACCCACGTCTTTCACGATGGCTTGAACGGCTGAGGTGATTTCTTCTGGCGATAGGCGTTGTGGCAAATACACCTCGAGTACTTTGATTTCATTGCGCTCTACCTCTGCCAAATCTTCGCGTTTGGCGGATTCATAGGCCGCCACAGAGTCTTTGCGCTGCTTGATCAATTTATCAACGATGGCGATGACTTGGGCGTCGTCTAGCTCGATGCGCTCGTCCACTTCTTTTTGCTTCATGGCTGCCTGCAACAAACGAATCGTGCCTAGGCGCACGCTGTCTTTGGCGCGCATGGCGGTTTTCATGTCTTCGGTGATGTGGGCTTTGAGGCTCATGGGGTGTCTCCAGAGAGAAGGGTCATAAAAAAAGCCCGCGAAAGAGGGTGTCCCTCGCGAGCTGGTGCGCTAGCTGTGGCCCAAAGCCCAGCTGCGGGAACAATTAGTACATCTTTTTGGGTAACTGCATACTGCGCACACGCTTGTAGTGGCGCTTCACTGCAGCTGCTTTTTTCCGCTTGCGTTCAGCCGTTGGCTTTTCGTAGAACTCGCGGGCGCGCAGGTCGGTCAAGAGACCCAACTTTTCAATAGTGCGCTTGAAGCGACGCAGTGCGACGTCAAAGGGTTCGTTTTCTTTTACACGAATGGTTGTCATGACCAAGGGTTCCAAATAGTTGCGCTGGCGCAGTATTTGCCAGCAAAGCCAAGAATTATAACTATTTTTTGGCCGCAGCCAAAGCCTTGGCGCAGGCGTGAGCGCTTGCCCAAGCCCATTGGAAGTTGTAGCCGCCCAACCAGCCGGTGATATCGACCACTTCCCCAATGAAATACAGCCCTGGCTGGCGCGATTCCATGGTTTGCTGGGACAAATCCCGCGTATCCACCCCGCCCACGGTGACCTCGGCTTTTCGGTAGCCCTCGGTTCCAGAAGGTGTGATAGACCAGCGACTGAGTGCCTGCGCTAGCTGGGCGAGCGCTTTGTCGCTGGCTTCCATGATGGGGCGCTGCCAAGCGGCATGGTGTTGCGTCCATACATCCGCCAGACGACTTGGCAGCCAAGTGCCGAGTTCGTTGGCGATGCGTTTTTTAGAACGTTGCTTGGCCTCCAGCAAATCGGCCTCCAAAGAAAGGGCGGGCGCTAGGTTGATACGAATATCCTCGCCTGTGTGCCAAAAGCTGGAAATTTGCAAGACCCCTGGCCCAGACAAGCCACGGTGGGTAAAAAGCAAGTCTTCATCAAAACTATGCGTCGCTTTGGCAGCGCCCGTTTCAATGCTGACAGGAAGGGACAAACCTGAGAGTTCTGCAAATGGGGCCCAGTGTTCGGCATCAAAGGTCAGCGGCACCAAGCCAGGTCGCGGCTCCACCATCCGAATACCAAATTGCTTGGCCAGTCGGTAGCCTAAATCGGTCGCGCCAATTTTGGGTATCGACAAACCGCCGGTAGCAACTACCACCGCGCCTGCGCTGACATCGCCCTGGCTGGTTTCTAGCGTGTAAGGTTTTCCTTTTGATTCACCATCTGCATAACGCAGTGCTTTGAGGCTACAAGGCTGCCAACGTGTCACATGCCCCCCTTGTGCGCCAGCGTCGCACTCGCGCAACAGCATCTGAATCAGGTCTTCGGATGAGCGGTCACAAAACAATTGGCCTTTGTGCTTTTCATGAAAAGCAATCTGGTGGCTTTGCACCAACGCCACAAAGTCTTGTGGTGTGTAGCGCGATAGCGCGCTGCGACAAAATTGAGGGTTTTGTCCCAAAAAATGTTTGTGCGGTGCGCGCACATCGATGTCGATATTGGTGAAATTGCTACGACCACCGCCGGAGATGCGAACTTTCTCCGCCACCTTCTCGTAATGGTCAATCACCAATACCTGCAATCCTTGCTGCGCCGCCACGCCTGCGCAAAACAGGCCGGCTGCGCCGGCACCGACTATGGCGACGTCAAAGGTTTGCAACGCTTATTTAGCAGGCGGCGTTTCCAAGCCACCCATATAAAAGCGGTTGAAAGTAGGAGACACAATCATTTCGTTGATGCAAGTGCGTGCTGGCATGGTGGCCAAGAACAAAATCGCTTGGCCCATGTCTTCGGGTTGCACCATGCGCTCGCGCTGTTCTTTGGATGGTGGCACGGGGCGTTTTTCCATGATGGGTGTAGCCACTTCGCCAGGCAAGACTGAGCTTGCGCGAATGCCGTAACCACACTCTTCCATATTGATAGATTCCGTCAAAGCCAATACGGCACGCTTGGTGGCGTTGTAAGCAGGGCCTGTGAGTTTGGAGGCATACAAGCCGGCCCAAGACGACACGTTCACTATCAAACCGCCTTTTTGCGCACGCATAGTCGGTAAAACCGCATGCACGCAATAGAACAATCCGTTGAGGTTGATGTTGACCACGTCGTCCCACGCATCGGTGGTCAAGACGTCAAAGTTGCGTTTGGTGGCGTTGGTGCCTGCGCTGGTTACCAAGATGTCGATACGCTTGTGCTTCGCAACAATCTGCTGTGCTGCAACATTCACCGCAGCTTTGTCCGCCACATCGAGCACGATGGACTCGGCACTACCCAAAGTTTGCAAATGGGCAAGGGCACTGGCATTGGTTGCGGCAGTGCGTCCCGAAATCACCACATGCGCGCCGGCTTTCACCAATTCAATAGCGCCTGCCAAACCGATGCCGCTGCCACCGCCCGTGATCCACGCGACTTGGCCTTTTAAAGATGTTGTCATGTTGTCTCCTTGTGTAATTAACGGGATGATCTGATCACAAGTTGGGCGAGACGCCTATCTTGAGGGTGACAGGCTGTGGAATCAGTCCTAGGCGCTGCGTAAATTGAGAGGAAATGCACCTGATTCGACTGAGGCTAAACCCTTGAGTACATCGCCCACCACAATCACAGTAGGACTAGCGAACCCCTCGCTCACCACAGTCGCGTGCAAAGTCGCTAAAGTGCAAACAGCATGGCGTTGGTCGGGCAAGCTGATCTGATGGATCAAAGCCACTGGCGTGTCGGCTGGCAACCCTTGCAACAAGTCCGCCTGCAAATGTTCGGCACCCCGAATACCCATGTAAATCACCAACGTGAGTTTTGCCTTTGCGGCGGTATGTGAAAGGGTGGCCCAATCAACCCCGTCGCCTAGCTTAGCGTGGCCGGTAACAAACACCACGCCGTGCGCATGCTCACGGTGCGTGAGCGAAACACCAAGTGAACTCACACCAGCCAGCCCAGCCGTGATGCCGTTGACCACAGTGACCGCCACGCCATGGGCTTGCAGATATTCGACCTCTTCGCCGCCACGCCCAAAAATAAACGGGTCGCCACCCTTGAGACGCACCACACATTCACCCGCAAGCGCTTCTTGCACCATCAACTTTTGGATAAACGCTTGCGGTGTCGACTGACAACCACCACGCTTGCCCACGTGAACGATGCGCGCTGAAGGTGCTGCATGCGCCAACACAGCGTCGCTCACCAAATCGTCGACCAGCAACACAGTTGCAGCAGCAATGGCTTTCGCAGCTTTGAATGTCAACAACTCAGGATCGCCGGGGCCAGCGCCGACTAGGTAGACGTGGGGTTGCGTCGTGGAAAAAGAAGTCATAGTTGTATCGCTTGCAAAACCGCTTGCACTTGCTGCGCCAAAGATTCAGGTACTGCTAAGTTACCTTTCAAAACCGCTGCGCTGTAACGCGCTGTGGTCTCGGGATCAATCTCGCTAGGCCAATCAGGCAAACGCGTCAGCGGCCCAGATTGTCCCTCGACCAAAGTCGTGCGTTGGCCGTTAACAAATGCTTCCATAGGCGGACAACGCCGCGCGTCTGCCACCGCTTCGCCTTCCGTGCCACGCAACAAAAGCGCACGCTCGCCGGTCAACTCAAACGTCGCGGCCATGGACAGGGCGTATTCAGGATGTGTGTAACTACTAACCAACAAGGTTTTGCCGACCACGGGGTTCATCAGTTTGACCAAGCTATGTGCTGGATTTCGTAAACCCACCACGCGTCGCACATCGAGCAAACGCTTCAATCCAGGTGACAAAACTTCGGTTGGGACAAATACTGCCTCACCCGCCTTAACTGGGCAAGGTGCACTAAAAGCATTCACCCCCATGGCTGCAAAAACCTGCTCGCTGGTCACACGCGTCGATTCGGTCGTACACCCATGCACAAGCACCGCAAGCCCCTCGCGTGCCAGCAATTGCGCAAGCAACGGCGTCATCAAAGGTAGTCGTCTCGCGCCGTTGTAACTAGGCAATACGACAGTCCACTTATCAGCAGGACCTTGTATGCGATGCAAACGCGCATGCGCCGCATCTAAAAAACCTGCCATCTCCTCAGGTGTCTCACCTTTGATGCGCATGGCCAGGCAAAAAGCACCTATTTCCAGATCGCTGACTTGTGCATCCAAGATCTGGGCCATCAAGTCGGCCGCTTGCGCTCGGTCTAAAGGACGTGCGCCATCGCGTCCGCGCCCAATTTCTTTGATGTAGTGACCAATCGCCATATAGATCTATTGTCAAGCACCAGAAGTCAAGCTAAGCAGTAGGGGCTTAATGTGGCGACATCAAGAGCGAAGCGAGGAGCCACATTAAGCCCCTACTGCTTAGCTTGACGTATCGAGTGCGAATAAGCACAAAAGGCGGTCTTACAATCATTACAAGTTGTACGCCAACAAGGCTCCAACGAGCTGTATTCCCGATTTCAAAACTAAGAGTGCCCCATGGCTACTGACAAATCCAAAATCATCTACACCCTGACCGACGAAGCGCCATACTTGGCAACACACGCTTTTTTGCCCATCATCCGCACCTTCACGGCCCCTGCTGGCATCGACGTGGTCGAGAGCGATATTTCAGTTGCCGCCCGCATTTTGGGCGAGTTCCCAGAGTTTTTGACCGACGCGCAAAAAGTGCCTGACAACTTGGCTGAACTCGGACGTCTGACACTCCTACCTGACACCAACATCATCAAGCTACCCAACATCAGCGCATCCGTGCACCAATTGGTGGGTTGCATCAAAGAATTGCAAGGCAAGGGCTACAAGCTTCCAGACTTTCCTGAAGATCCCAAAACCGACGAAGACAAAGCCATTCGCGCGCGCTATTCCAAATGTTTGGGTAGCGCTGTGAACCCCGTCTTGCGCGAGGGCAACTCTGACCGCCGCGCACCAGCTGCCGTTAAAAACTACGCGCGCAAACGCCCCCACAGCATGGGCGAGTGGAGCATGGCTTCGCGCAGCCACGTCGCGCACATGAAGCACGGCGATTTCTACCATGGCGAAAAATCGATGACGCTCGACAAAGCGCGCGAAGTCAAGATGGACCTTGTGACCAAGAGCGGCAAAACCATTGTGCTCAAGCCTTTGACCAAATTGCAGGCAGGCGAAATCATCGACAGCATGTACATGAGCAAAAAAGCTTTGTGCGATTTCTACGAAGAGCAATTCGAAGATGCACGCAAAACCGGCATGATGCTCTCCTTGCACGTCAAAGCCACCATGATGAAGGTGTCCCACCCCATCGTCTTCGGCCACGCTGTGCGCATTTTCTATAAAGAAGCATTTGCTAAACACGGCAAACTGTTTGACAAACTTGGCGTCAACGTGAATAACGGCTTGGTGAATCTTTACGAAAAGTTGGACACCTTGCCAGCGGATCAGCATGACGAAGTCATACGCGACCTGCACGCTTGTCACGAACATCGCCCTGAATTGGCGATGGTTGACTCAGCCAAAGGCATCTCTAATTTGCATGCACCCAACGACGTGATCGTTGACGCGTCTATGCCCGCCATGATCCGCATCGGCGGCAAGATGTGGGGTGCGGATGGCAAGCCTAAAGATACCAAGGCTTTGATTCCAGAAAGCACCTTTGCGCGTATTTACCAAGAAGTCATCAACTTCTGCAAAACCAACGGCAACTTTGATCCCACCACGATGGGCACGGTGCCCAATGTTGGTTTGATGGCGCAGCAAGCCGAAGAATACGGTTCACACGACAAAACCTTTGAGATCTCAGAAGCCGGCGAAGCGCGCATCGTTGACATCGCCACAGGCGAAGTACTCTTGTCGCAAAACGTGGAAGAAGGCGACATCTGGCGCATGTGCCAAGTCAAAGACGCATCGATTCGCGACTGGGTCAAATTAGCCGTGACCCGTGCCCGCAATTCAGGTATGCCTGCTGTGTTTTGGTTAGACCCCTACCGTCCGCATGAAAATGAGTTGATCAAAAAAGTCGAACTCTATTTAAAAGACCATGACACGACTGGCCTAGACATCCAGCATATGTCGCAAGTACGCGCCATGCGTTACACCTTGGAGCGCGTGGTGCGTGGCATGGACACCATCTCGGTGACTGGCAATATCTTGCGTGACTACCTGACCGATTTATTCCCCATCATGGAACTTGGTACCAGCGCCAAGATGCTCTCGATCGTGCCTTTGATGGCGGGTGGTGGCATGTACGAAACTGGCGCCGGCGGTTCAGCGCCTAAGCACGTCACGCAGTTGGTAGAAGAAAACCATTTGCGCTGGGACTCACTCGGTGAGTTCTTGGCATTGGCCGCAAGCGTGGAAGAGTTGGGAATCAAAACCAACAATCCCAAAGCCAAAATTTTGGCCAAGACTTTGGATGCCGCCACCGGTAAATTGTTGGACAACAACAAGAACCCGTCCACCAAAACCGGTGAGCTGGACAACCGTGGCAGCCAGTTTTACTTGGCGCTGTATTGGGCCCAAGGTTTGGCTGCGCAATCTGATGACAAAGATTTGCAAGCGCACTTCACACCCTTGGCCAAAGCCTTGGCAGCCAACGAACAAAAAATTGTGGATGAACTCAAGGCCGTTCAAGGCAAACCGGTCGATATCGGCGGTTACTACATGCCTGACCTCACCAAAGTGGCTGCAGTGATGCGACCCAGTGCAACGCTGAACGCCACACTAGCGGCTGCGTAATTGTTAATACTCGGAATCGAATCTTCTTGTGACGAAACTGGGGTTGCTTTAGTAGAGGGCGGGGCGCATGCGATCCCGCAACTTCTTTCGCATGCGCTTTACAGCCAAATCGCCATGCACCAAGCGTATGGCGGGGTTGTTCCTGAGTTAGCTAGCCGCGACCATATTCGCCGTGTGATTCCCTTGACGCGCGAAGTCATGGCTGAGTCGCGCAAAAATTTGTCAGATATTGACGTCGTCGCGTACACCCGCGGCCCGGGATTGGCTGGCGCCTTGTTGGTCGGCGCAGGGGTGGCGTGTGCGCTTGGTGCGTCTTTACAAAAACCTGTGATCGGCGTGCACCACTTAGAGGGTCACTTGTTGTCGCCTTTTTTAAGTACTGACCCGCCCGAATTTCCTTTTGTGGCATTGTTGGTGTCCGGCGGCCACACCCAGTTGATGCGCGTCGATGGTGTGGGGCAATACATCTTGTTGGGTGAAACGATCGATGACGCCGCCGGCGAAGCTTTCGATAAATCTGCCAAGCTTTTGGGGCTTGGCTATCCGGGCGGTCCTGCTTTGTCTAAGTTGGCGGAGGCGGGTGACCCGACCGCCTTTCAATTACCCCGTCCTTTATTACACAGCGGCAACTTAGATTTTTCATTTGCAGGACTCAAAACTGCGGTGATGACGCAAGCCAAAAAACTCGGTGACGACTTAGACAAGCACAAGGCAGACCTAGCCGCTTCCACAGAAGCAGCGATTGTGGAAGTGCTTTTGAAAAAGTCGCTATCTGCTTTACAAGACACGGGGCTAGACCGCTTGGTGGTTGCCGGTGGCGTCGGCGCCAACCGCCATTTGCGTGCCCAACTCAACGCGGCCTGTGCCAAGCGCGGTGTGCGGGTGCATTACCCCGAGCTGCATTTGTGCACAGACAACGGCGCCATGATCGCCATGGCCGCGGCGATGCGATTGCAAACGCAACCCATGCTGGCGCAGAAAAACTACAGCTTTGATGTCAAACCACGTTGGCCTTTGGCAGATTTGTCTTATCAAGGCGTTACGTGAAGTTCTAAGTCTTTTTGCAAGCCTCATTTTTTTAAATACGGTGAAAACGCTCCTGTGAGATTTCTTTCCGCCTTTTGAAATTCCATTTTTATGTATGCGTCTACTCAACAAAACCAAATTGCTATTTGCATGTGCTTTTTTAATTTTTGGAATTGCACAAAGTGCTCAGCCGCCTCCTATCCAATTAGCGCTAATAGAAGGCCTAAGCGGCCCCTTCGGCAATACCGGCGAAGCCGTTTATCGAAATTTGCAGTGGGCCGTTGAGCGCGTCAACCAGCGCGGTGGTGTGCGTTTGCCACAAGGCGCGCGCAAACTCGTTATCACCCGTTACGACAGCAAAAGCCAAACCGAAGAAGCTTTAAGTGTTTTGCGTAGCGCGATCGACGACGGGGCAGGTTTTGTATTGCAAGGCAATAGCTCAGCCGTAGCTTTGGCATTGGTCGACGCACTCAACAAGCACAACGCGCGTGAGCCAGACAAGCGGGCTCTGTTCTTGAATTACTCAGCCGTCGATCCCGCCTTGACCAACGAGCGTTGCAGCTTTTGGCACTTTCGTTTTGACGCCCACTCAGACATGCGTATGGCTGCGTTGATGCAAGTGCTACAAAAAGACCAACAAGTCCACCGCATGTATTTGATCGGCCAAGACTACAGCTTTGGCCAAGCCGTGTTGCGCGAAGCCAAGCGCCAATTGGCCTTGCAACGTCCAGACATTACTTTGGTGGGCGAAGAGTTGCACCCTGTAGGGCGCGTCAAAGACTTTTTGCCCTACGCCACCAAGATCAAGGCGAGTGGGGCAGACGCGGTCATCACTGGTAATTGGGGCAACGATTTGAGTTTGCTCATCAAAGCTGCGCGTGATGTGGGTTTTGAGGGCAAGTTCTACACCTTTTACGGCAACGCCTTGGGTGCGCCTGCAGCCATTGGCATGTCGGGCGTAGGCCGCGTGGTGGCCGTGGCCGATTGGTTGCCCAATATGCCAGGCAAAGCCTCGGCAGACTTTTACCTTGCTTTCAGGGGGCGTTTCCCCCAACCCTCAGACGACTACGTGCACATGCGCATGCAGCTCATGGTGGAGTCTTTGGTGCAGGCGATAGAAGCCGCTCAGTCCGTATCAGCCATTCCCGTTGCCATGGCATTGGAGCGGGTTCAGATACAAAAATTTGGCCAAAGGGGCTTTATGCGTGCCTCAGACCACCAGTTTCAGCAGCCTTTGGTGGTCGGAATCATGGACCACCAGGGTGAACCAGGGGTGCCGTTTGATGTGGAAGGGTCTAGTTATGGCTTTCGGGTCATCAAAACGCTGAGCCCGGAACAGGCGCAGATGACTAGCCAGTGCCAAATGCAAAGGCCGTAACTCTGAGCGACACTTGATCTGCGACAGAGGGGTTAAAGCCAGAAATTACCCAAAAATGCTATAATCTGCGGGCTTTGCTTTTGGGTAAAGCGCACGTTGGGCCAACTTCCACGGCCCAACGCAAGTCAAATATTTAAGGAAAAAACCATGCTGACTGCAAAAATTGCTGAAGTCGTCAAAGACAATGCGCGCGCCGCCAAAGACACAGGTAGTCCTGAAGTGCAAGTTGCACTTTTGACCGCCCGTATCAACGAACTCACCCCCCACTTCAAGACACACGCCAAAGACCACCACGGTCGCCGCGGCTTGTTGCGTATGGTGAGTCGTCGTCGCAAATTGCTTGACTACCTCAAGTCCAAAGACTTCGACCGTTACTCTGCGCTGATCACCAAACTTGGTCTGCGTAAGTAATCGTCAAAGCCCATGACAAACGCCTGAGTTATTCCCATAGCTCAGGCGTTTTGCACTTGTTGCACTTAGCGACATTCACTCTCGGAAGAAGTCGAGGCGCAGATCGAAGCTGTGTCATTCCAAAAAAGAACGCTTTTCTGGAATGGCATCGTGTGCTGCACCGGGTTCCTCCCAAACCATAAGGAAGACACATGTCTATTTTTAATAAAGTTACCAAAACCTTTCAGTGGGGCCAGCATTCGGTCACCATGGAAACCGGCGAAATCGCCCGCCAATCGGGCGGCGCCGTCATCGTCAACATCGAAGACACCGTGGTGCTCGCCACTGTCGTTGCTTCGAAGTCTGCCAAGCCTGGTCAAGATTTCTTTCCCTTGACCGTCGACTACATCGAGAAAACATATGCCGCAGGCAAGATTCCTGGCAGCTTTTTCAAGCGCGAAGCCAAGCCCAGCGAGCACGAAACTCTGACGAGCCGTTTGATCGACCGTCCTATTCGTCCCTTGTTCCCAGAAGGCTTCTTCAACGAAGTCCACGTGGTGGTGCACACCTTGTCGCTCAACCCAGAAGTTGATTCCGACATCGCTGCATTGATTGCTGTGTCCGCCGCATTGGGTGTGTCAGGCATTCCATTCAACGGCCCGATTGGTGCAGCCCGCGTGGGTTACATCAACGGCGAGTATGTGTTGAATCCAGGCCAAACTCAGCGCAAAGACAGCCAGATGGACCTAGTGGTCGCTGGTACCGAATCTGCTGTGTTGATGGTCGAGTCAGAAGCGCTCCAGTTGTCTGAAGAAGTGATGTTGGGCGCAGTGGTCTTTGGCCATGAGCAAGGCAATATCGCTATCAACGCCATCCACGAACTCGTGCGTGACGCTGGCAAACCCGTGTGGGACTGGAAAGCCGCTGAAAAAGACGAGCCTTTGATCGCCAAGGTCGGCGCCCATGCCGACGAAAAACTCAAAGCTGCTTACCAAATTCGTAACAAGCAAGCGCGCACACAAGCTTGCCGTGAAGCCTATGCCCACACCATGACAGCATTAAAGGCTGATGGCGTGGAATTTGATTCCGTCAAAGTCGAAAGCATGTTGTTCGACATCGAAGCGCGCATCGTGCGTAGCCAAATTTTGGCGGGCGAGCCACGTATCGATGGTCGCGACACACGCACTGTGCGTCCTATCGAAATTCGCAACAGCGTGTTGCCACGTACCCACGGTTCTGCTTTGTTCACACGTGGCGAAACCCAAGCCTTGGTGATCACCACCTTAGGTACCGAGCGCGATGCTCAACGCATTGACGCATTGGCAGGCGAGTACGAAGACCGTTTTATGTTGCACTACAACATGCCTCCCTTCGCCACTGGCGAAGTCGGTCGTATGGGGAGCACCAAGCGCCGCGAAATCGGCCATGGCCGTTTGGCCAAGCGCGCTTTAGCCGCTGTGTTGCCAACTAAAGAAGAGTTCCCTTACACCATGCGCGTGGTGTCTGAAATTACAGAATCCAACGGCTCATCGTCGATGGCGTCTGTCTGTGGCGGCTGTTTGTCCATGATGGACGCTGGCGTTCCTATGAAAGCCCATGTGGCTGGCATCGCCATGGGCTTGATCAAAGAAGCCAACCGCTTCGCGGTGTTGACTGACATCTTGGGAGACGAAGATCATTTGGGTGACATGGACTTCAAAGTAGCCGGTACCACCAACGGTATTACCGCTTTGCAAATGGATATCAAGATCCAAGGCATTACCAAAGAAATCATGCAAGTCGCTCTGGCCCAAGCCAAAGAAGCGCGCATGCATATCTTGGAAAAAATGCAAGCCGCTATGGGCGAAGCCAAGACCGAAGTGTCTGACTTCGCGCCTAAGTTGTTCACCATGAAGATTAATCCCGAGAAGATCCGTGACGTGATCGGCAAAGGCGGCGCCACCATCCGTGCGTTGACTGAAGAAACCGGCACGCAAATCAATATCGAAGAAGACGGCACCATCACCATCGCTGCGACGGACGGCGCCAAGGCTCAAGAAGCCAAGCGTCGCATCGAAGAGATCACGGCTGAAGTCGAAATCGGCAAGATCTACGAGGGCCCGATCACCAAGATCTTGGACTTCGGTGCCTTGGTCAACTTGTTGCCAGGCAAAGACGGTTTGTTGCACATCAGCCAAATCAGCCACGAGCGTATTGGTAAGGTCACAGATGTCTTGGCAGAAGGCCAAATCGTGCGCGTCAAAGTGCTCGAGACCGATGAAAAAGGCCGCGTCAAGTTATCTATGAAAGCTTTGATGGAGCGTCCAGAAGCACCTCCTGCACAAGACCATGGGCATGGCGGCGACCAAGATGGCCATAACCATGACCACAAAGACGGTGACCACTCACATTAATATTTGAGTGACAAGGTGATGCGCAAGTTGATAGCCGGCAACTGGAAAATGAATGGCAACCTAGCTGCCAATCAGTCCCTGTTGTCTGGCATTCAAGTTGGCTTGCTGTCTGCATTAGGTGGCAAACATGCGGATGTGGCGGTATGTGTGCCGTCCATCTATGTGGCGCAGGTGCAGCAACTCGTGCTCAACTCGGGTGTGTCACTTGGCGTGCAAGACGTGTCTGTGCATGCGCAAGGTGCTTACACCGGTGAAACCTCCGCTGCCATGTTGAAAGATTTCGGTGTTCGTTACGCCATCGTCGGCCATTCGGAGCGTCGCCAATATCACGGCGAGACAGATGAGCAAGTTGCATTGAAAGCGAAAAGCGCTTTGTCGTCAGGCATCACCCCCATTGTGTGTGTGGGTGAAACCTTGGCTGAGCGTGAAGCAGGGCAAACAGAGCATGTTGTCAAACGCCAACTCGCAGCCGTGATCCATACCAATGGGCACTGCATCAGCGAAATTGTTTTGGCTTATGAGCCTGTGTGGGCGATTGGTACAGGTAAGACTGCTTCGCCGCAAGAGGCCCAAGCTGTTCATGCGGTGTTGCGTGCTCAGCTGCAAGCGGCTAGCGAGCACGCACAGCGGGTGAAGATTCTTTATGGTGGCAGCATGAACGCTGCCAATGCATCAGATTTACTGGCGCAAGCAGATATTGATGGTGGTTTGATTGGTGGTGCAGCTTTGAAGCCAGCAGACTTTTTGACCATCATCGCGGCTGCGGCGCGTTGATTTAAATTTATTTTTCGGAGTTCCCATGGAATTGGTTTTAAATATTATTCAATTGCTACAACTGTTGTCTGCCTTAGCCATGATCGGTTTGATCTTGGTGCAACACGGCAAAGGCGCCGATATGGGCGCAGCTTTTGGAAGCGGTAGTTCTGGCAGTTTGTTCGGTGCGAGCGGCGGCGCTAACTTTTTGTCGCGTACCACCGGCGTTTTGGCAACCATATTTTTTGTATGTACCTTAGGCTTGGCCTATTTTGGTAATTTGCGTCCAGCGACTGGTGGCAGTGTGCTTGAAAACGCCGTGGTGGCGCCAGTTTCTGGTGATGCAGCAAGTGCAGTCCCCGCACCTGCGGCAGTACCTGCCTCTGGTGCCGCACAAATCCCTACTAAGTAAGTAGTAAGTAAGCGTAAATGCGGCCTCTGAGAGGAGAGTCGCATGCTTTTCAGGGTAAACTCTGAGGCTGTTCAGGTGGCGTTATCCCTCTTCGCTTCATGAAAAGCATCCCAAGGCCGTCGTGGTGAAATTGGTAGACACGCTATCTTGAGGGGGTAGTGGCGAAAGCTGTGCGAGTTCGAGTCTCGCCGACGGCACCATGGATAGAGTTAGTCCAAACGCGAGATCGCGATGAGCTTAGAGCAATACCTCCCCGTTCTTTTATTTATTCTTGTCGGTTTAGCCATCGGTGTGGCGCCGCAAGTTATTGGTTTTATTTTGGGTCCTAATCGCCCAGACCCCGCCAAAAATTCCCCTTACGAATGCGGCTTCGAAGCCTTCGAAGACGCACGCATGAAGTTCGACGTGCGCTATTACCTCATTGCCATTTTGTTCATCTTGTTCGATTTGGAAATTGCATTTTTATTTCCTTGGGCTGTCGCGCTCAAAGAGATCGGTTTCATTGGTTTTATCGACATGATGATCTTCCTTGCCATTCTCGTGCTGGGCTTTGCCTACATGTGGATCAAGGGAGCGCTGGATTGGGAATAAGGAAGTTGCATGTCAATTGAAGGCGTTTTCAAAGAAGGCTTTATCACCACCTCGTATGACTCGGTGGTGAACTGGGCCAAAACAGGCTCTTTGTGGCCTATGACGTTTGGCTTGGCCTGTTGTGCGGTGGAGATGATGCATGCTGGCGCAGCACGCTACGACATCGACCGCTTTGGCATGTTGTTTCGCCCTAGTCCGCGCCAGTCTGACTTGATGATCGTGGCTGGCACCTTGTGCAACAAGATGGCACCTGCCTTGCGCAAGGTGTATGACCAAATGTCTGAGCCCCGTTGGGTTTTGTCGATGGGCTCTTGTGCCAATGGCGGGGGCTATTACCACTACAGTTATTCCGTGGTGCGTGGTTGTGACCGCGTAGTACCTGTCGATGTGTACGTACCCGGTTGTCCGCCCACAGCAGAAGCATTGCTCTACGGCATCTTGCAATTGCAAAGCAAGATCCGCCGTGAAAACACCATTGCCCGCTGAACGGAAAACACCATGAGCCACTCCATTCAGACCCTAGAGGCCGCACTGCATGAGGTGCTGGGAGACAAAATCCAACAGTTGGACTCTGCCTTGGGCGAACTCACTCTCACCGTATCGCCTGCCAGCTATCACGCTGTAGCGCAAACTTTGCGCGAAGATGCGCGTTTGGGCTTTGAGCAACTGGTCGATTTGTGTGGATTAGATTATTCGCAATACAAAGACGGTGCGCATTCCAAATTCACCGATGCACCACGCTTTGCAGTCGTCTGCCATTTGTTGTCGATTGCGCATAACTGGCGCTTGCGTGTGCGCAGTTTTGTGGTGAGTGATGACGTGCCTGTCATTGCATCTGTCAATGACATTTGGAATTCCGCCAACTGGTTTGAGCGTGAAGCCTTTGATTTGTTTGGCATCGTGTTTGAGGGCCATTTGGATTTGCGCCGTATCTTGACCGACTACGGTTTTATTGGCCATCCATTCCGCAAAGATTTCCCAACATCGGGTCACGTGGAAATGCGTTACGACGCAGAACAAAAACGTGTGATCTACCAACCCGTCACGATCGAGCCGCGCGAAATTACGCCGCGCATCATCCGTGAAGACAACTATGGCGGCATCCACTGATCATGGCCGATATCAAAAACTACACCCTCAATTTAGGCCCTCAGCACCCTGCCGCCCACGGCGTATTGCGCTTAGTGCTTGAGTTGGACGGCGAGGTCGTGCAACGCGCAGACCCGCACATCGGCTTGTTGCACCGCGCGACTGAAAAGTTAGCTGAGAGTAAAACCTATATCCAGTCGTTGCCCTACATGGACCGCCTCGACTATGTGTCGATGATGTGTAACGAACACGCCTATTGCTTGGCTATCGAAAAAATGATGGGCCTTGAAGTGCCTATCCGCGCGCAGTACATCCGCGTGATGTATGCCGAAATCACCCGTCTGTTAAACCACTTGCTGTGGCTCGGTTGCCATGGCTTTGACTGTGGCGCGATGAACATCTTGATTTATTGCTTCCGCGAGCGTGAAGACTTGTTCGATATGTACGAAGCGGTTTCTGGTGCGCGTATGCATGCTGCGTATTTCCGCCCTGGTGGTGTCTATCGTGATCTGCCAGACACCATGCCGCAATACAAGGCCAACAAAATTCGCAATGCCAAAGCCATGGCGCGTTTGAACGAAAACCGCCAAGGCTCATTACTCGATTTCATCGACGACTTCACGCAACGCTTCCCCAAGTTGGTCGACGAATACGAAACTTTGCTCACAGACAACCGCATTTGGAAACAACGTTTGGTCAATGTCGGCATCGTCACTCCAGAGCGTGCCAAAAATTTAGGCTTCACTGGCGCGATGTTGCGTGGTTCTGGCGTCGCATGGGATTTGCGCAAGCACCAACCTTACGATGTTTATGACCGCATGGATTTCGATATCCCTGTCGGCAAAACCGGCGACTGCTACGACCGCTATTTGGTGCGCGTCGAAGAAATGCGCCAATCCAACCGCATCATCAAACAGTGTGTCGATTGGTTGCGCGTCAACCCGGGCCCTGTGATCACCGACAACCACAAAGTGGCAGCGCCTAGCCGTGAAGGTATGAAATCCAACATGGAAGAGTTGATTCATCATTTCAAACTCTTTACCGAAGGATTCCATGTGCCCGAAGGCGAGGCGTATGCCGCGGTCGAGCACCCTAAAGGTGAGTTTGGTATTTACTTAGTGAGCGATGGCGCTAACAAGCCCTATCGTTTGAAGATCCGTGCACCTGGCTTTGTCCATTTGGCTGCCATGGATGAGATGGCCCGTGGCCACATGATTGCTGACACCGTGGCGGTGATCGGCACGATGGATATTGTGTTCGGGGAAATTGACCGATGAGTTCTGACACCACCCTCCAAAGCACGCCGCTGTCGGCTGCAACGATTGCACGTTTCGATCGCGAGTTGGCGAAATATCCCGATGACCAAAAACAATCTGCGGTCATGGCGTGTTTGGCTATCGTGCAACAAGAACAAGGTTTTGTAAGTCCTGATAGCGAACGTGCGATTGCCAACCATTTGGACATGGCGCCGATGGCGGTGCATGAAGTCAGTACTTTCTACAACATGTACAACTTGCAACCTGTGGGTAAGTACAAGATCAATGTCTGCACCAACCTGCCTTGCCAATTACGCCATGGACAAGGTGCGCTGGAATACGTTTGCAAAAAGCTAGGTGTCGATGTGGGTGGAACCACCTCTGACGGAATGTTCACAGTTCAGCCCGGTGAATGCATGGGTGCCTGCGGCGATGCGCCTGTGTTGCTGGTGAATGATCGCAATATGTGCAGCTATATGAGCCACGACAAAATCGATCAATTGATCGATGGTTTGCGTGCGGTGAAAGAATGACGATGAACCTCGAGCAAGTCCTCTCTCAATTTCACACCAATGCCGTGGAAACTTGTTTCCATGGTCGCCACTTGGGTCCTCAAATATTGGCGGATTTGAATGGTAAAAATTGGTCCGTCAAAGATTACGAAGCACGCGGCGGCTACCAAGCTTTGCGGAAAATCTTAGGCAAAGATGGTGGAGAAGGCCTCACCCAAGACCAAGTGCTTGCCATCGTCAAAGAATCTGGTTTGCGTGGACGCGGTGGCGCAGGCTTTCCTACTGGATTGAAGTGGAGTTTCATGCCCCGTCAATTTCCAGGCCAAAAATATTTGGTGTGTAACTCTGACGAAGGGGAGCCTGGCACTTGCAAAGACCGCGAGATCTTGCAACACAACCCGCATATCGTGATTGAAGGCATGGCGATTGCTGCTTATGCCATGGGCATCAGCGTGGGCTACAACTACATCCACGGTGAAATTTTCGAAAGCTATGAGCGCTTTGAGGCCGCACTAGAAGAGGCGCGTGCGGCAGGCTTCTTAGGCGACAACATCATGGGTTCGAGCTTTTCATTTCAGCTGCATGCAACCCATGGCTTTGGTGCTTACATCTGCGGTGAAGAAACAGCCTTGCTCGAATCACTCGAAGGCAAAAAAGGACAGCCCCGTTTCAAACCACCGTTTCCTGCCAGCTATGGTTTGTATGGCAAGCCCACCACCATCAACAATACCGAAACGTTTGCTGCGGTGCCATGGATTATTCGCAATGGTGGCCAAGCGTATTTGGAATGCGGCAAGCCCAACAACGGTGGCACCAAAATTTTCTCGATCAGCGGAGACGTAGAGCGACCTGGTAACTATGAAATTCCTTTGGGTACACCCTTTCCCAAGTTGCTAGAGCTCGCTGGTGGTATGCGCGCTGGGCGACAACTCAAGGCAGTGATTCCTGGCGGATCGTCTGCGCCTGTGTTGCCAGCGTCCATGATGATGGATATCACCATGGATTACGACTCGATTGCCAAAGCAGGATCGATGTTGGGTTCAGGCGCGGTCATCGTCATGGATGACTCGCGTTGCATGGTCAAGAGCTTGCAACGCTTGAGCTATTTCTATATGCACGAGTCATGCGGCCAATGCACACCATGCCGCGAAGGTACAGGTTGGTTGTGGCGCATGGTCGATCGACTCGAGCGCGGCGAAGGTCGTCCTAGCGATATGGACTTGCTCGACAACGTGGCAGAAAACATCATGGGTCGCACGATTTGCGCCTTGGGTGATGCAGCCGCCATGCCAGTGCGAGGCATGCTGAAACATTTCAGACCTGAATTTGAACACCACATCACGCACAAGACCTGCATGGTCCCGGCGTACGTTTGACGGAAAAGTGCCATGATTGAAATCGAACTCGACGGTAATAAAGTGGAAGTCCAAGAAGGCTGCATGATCATGCATGCAGCTGAAAAAGCGGGCACCTACATTCCGCATTTTTGCTATCACAAGAAACTCAGCATCGCCGCCAACTGCCGCATGTGTTTGGTCGATGTAGAAAAAGCACCCAAGCCCATGCCTGCGTGCGCAACACCGGTGACCCAAGGCATGGTGGTGCGTACCAAGAGCGAGAAAGCGATCAAAGCGCAAAAGTCGGTCATGGAGTTTTTGCTGATCAACCATCCACTCGATTGCCCTATTTGCGACCAAGGTGGCGAATGCCAATTGCAAGATTTGGCTGTCGGTTATGGCGGTTCGACTTCGCGGTACGAAGAAGAAAAACGCGTGGTGTTCCACAAAGATGCGGGTCCTCTTATCAGCATGGAAGAGATGAGCCGTTGTATCCATTGCACACGCTGTGTGCGCTTTGGACAAGAAGTGGCCGGCATCATGGAACTCGGCATGTCGCACCGCGGTGAACATGCAGAGATAGAAACATTCGTTGGCCAGTCAGTCGATTCAGAACTGTCCGGCAACATGATTGACATCTGCCCTGTAGGAGCGTTGACCAGTAAACCTTTCCGCTACAGCGCCCGCACCTGGGAATTAGGCCGTCGCAAATCGATCAGCCCCCACGATGCAACCGGTGCCAACCTTGTGGTGCAAGTAAAAAATAACAAAGTTTTGCGTGTGGTGCCATTAGAAAACGAAGAGGTCAACGAGTGCTGGATTTCAGACCGTGACCGTTTCAGTTACGAAGCACTCGATAGCCAAGACCGTCTCACTGCCCCGATGATCAAGCAAGGTGGCGAGTGGAAAACCGTGGATTGGCAAACTGCTTTGGAATATGTCGCTAACGGACTGCAAGGTGTGAAATTGCAATACGGTGCTGAGTTCATCGGTACGTTGGCAAGCCCTCACAGCACAACCGAAGAGTTGTATCTGGCCGCCGCTTTGATGCGCGGCTTAGGCAGTCAAAACATTGACGCGCGTTTGCGTGCTTCGGACTTCCACCACGACAACACCGCGCGTTGGTTAGGAACTGCTATTGCCTCGTTAAGTACTTTGCAACGTGCCTTGGTGATCGGATCCAACGTGCGCAAAGACCAACCTTTGTTGGCTTTGCGTTTGCGCCATGCAGTGCGCCACGGCGCTAAGTTGCACGCGATCAATGAAGCAGCTTTTGATTGGGCGATGCCTGTTGCTACGCAGATGGTGACTGACTCAGCTAACTGGGTTCAAGCATTGGCCGATGTGGCTGCATCTGTTGCGCAACTCACTGGCGCAGCTGCTCCCGTGTCAGGAAATGCAAATAACCTTCAAGCACAAGCGATTGCAAAATCTCTGCACAGTGGTGATCGCAAAGCCATTTTGTTAGGCAATTCAGCAGCACACCATGCCAAAGCATCTAGCTTGTTGGCATTGGCCAATTGGATTGCCGCACAAACTGGCGCCACTGTGGGCTATTTGGGCGAAGCTGCTAATACGGTAGGCGCTCAAGTAGTGGGCGCTGTCCCATCGCACGGCGGACAAAACGCGGCGCAAATGGCGCGTGGTGGTTTAAAGGCTGCATTGCTCTTGCATACCGAGCCCCATGCCGATATGGCGCATGGCGCGGCTGCAGTCCAAGCCCTAGAAAAAGCAGAGATGGTGGTGACACTTTCTGCGTTCAAAACCAATATGGCATTCAGCGATGTGCTGTTGCCAATCGCGCCCTTCACTGAA
>CAIRQX010000061.1 GCA_903880855.1 uncultured Burkholderiales bacterium
CACCGTCACCGTTTTGCCCTTCGCGCAAGAGTTGTTTCATTTCTTCCACCATCCACTGCGCTTCTGCAAAGTCGGTGGGTGACTCGTAAATACGCACAGGTTCGCCCGCACCTTGCGTGGTGTGTAAGTTTTTGCCTAAGCGGTTCTTGTTGTGGTCGATGAGGTGGTTGGCGCTGTCCAAGATATTGCTAAAACTGCGGTAGTTTTGCTCCAGCTTGATTTGGTGCTGCACTTGGTACTCACGCACAAAGTCCGCCATATTGCCAACACGCGCACCGCGGAAGGCATAAATGCTTTGGTCGTCATCGCCGACAGCAAATACGGCACCGCCGTCTTGCGCCACGGGACCTGCGAGTTGCTTGATCCATGCATACTGCAGTTTGTTGGTGTCTTGGAATTCGTCAATCAAGATATGACGGAATCGTCTGCGGTAATGTTCACGGATCGGATCGTTATCGCGCAAGAGTTCATACGAGCGCAGCATCAATTCACCAAAATCCACCACGCCCTCGCGCTGGCATTGGGCTTCGTAGAGTTCATACAACTCTACTTTTTTACGGGTGTCGGGGTCACGTACATCCACATCTTTTGGGCGCAAACCGTCTTCTTTGCACCCAGCAATGAACCACATGGTTTGTTTGGGTGGGAAACGCTCTTCGTCTACTTGAAACTGTTTGCTCAATCGTTTGATAGCACTGAGCTGGTCTTGGGTATCCAAAATTTGAAAGGTTTGCGGCAAATTGGCTAACTTCCAATGGGCGCGCAAAAACCGATTACACAGCCCGTGGAAGGTACCCACCCACATGCCGCGCACATTGACTGGCAACATGCCAGACAAACGCGTCAGCATCTCTTTGGCAGCCTTGTTCGTAAAGGTGACAGCCAAAACGCCACCAGGCGAAACTTGACCGGTTTGCAACAACCAAGCGATGCGGGTCGTGAGCACGCGGGTTTTGCCAGAACCAGCACCCGCCAAGATAAGCGAATGGTCAGCCGGCAAAGTCACTGCAGCAGACTGTTCGTCGTTGAGGCCTTGCAATAAAAGGGCTGAGGGGTGGGCGCCACTAGGCGTTAGGGTGTCGACCCCCGTTGGGAAATGCATTGGGTGATTTTAGAAGGCGCGGGAATTTTGCTGAGAAGAAGCGCTGTTAGAATCAACCACCGGGCCCAAGATTCTTGCGCTCGGTTTTTTATTGCCTACTTTTTGCGCATTAAAAACCCGACCAAGCCAAGCGCTCAATCTTCGAACGTTATTTTCTGGAGCTTGGGATATGGAAATTTTTGATTACGACAATATTTTGTTACTGCCACGCAAATGTCGCGTGGAGAGCCGTTCTGAATGCGATGCTGGCGTTGAATTAGGAGGACATAAATTCCGTCTTCCTGTTGTCCCCGCCAATATGAAAACCGTCATCGACGAGAAAATTTGTGTCTGGATGGCACAAAACAATTATTTCTATGTGATGCACCGCTTTGACTTAGACAATCTAAAGTTTGTGCGCGACATGCATGCCAAAGGCGTCTATGCCTCTATCTCTTTAGGCGTCAAAGGCCCTGACCGCGCCACGGTAGATGAATTACATGCTGCAGGCATGACGCCTGATTTCATCACGATCGACATCGCGCATGGACACGCCGACAGCGTGCGCGACATGATCGCCTACATCAAAGGCAAATTGCCTAAAAGCTTTGTGATTGCAGGCAACGTCGCCACGCCAGAAGCTGTCATTGACCTCGAGAACTGGGGCGCTGACGCCACCAAAGTTGGCGTGGGCCCTGGCAAAGTGTGTATTACCAAACTCAAAACAGGTTTTGGCACAGGTGGCTGGCAATTGTCAGCGCTCAAATGGTGCGCACGTGTAGCCACCAAGCCCATCATTGCCGATGGTGGCATTCGCAGCCATGGCGACATTGCCAAGAGCATCCGTTTTGGCGCATCGATGGTCATGATTGGTTCGCTGTTTGCAGGTCACGAAGAGTCGCCCGGCAAAACCGTGGAAGTGGACGGCGAAATGTTCAAAGAGTATTACGGCTCGGCGTCTGACTTCAACAAAGGCGAATACAAGCACGTCGAAGGCAAACGCATCTTGGAACCTATCAAGGGCAAGTTAGCCAATACCTTGATTGAGATGGAACAAGACGTGCAAAGCTCCATCAGCTACGCCGGTGGCACCAAGCTGATGGACATTCGCAAGGTGAACTACGTGATCTTGGGTGGAGACAACGCAGGTGAACACCTGCTGATGTAACTAAGCCGCTATCAGTTCACTGGCCAACGTGTGGATGCGGTGGCCAGGGTTGGCAAGGGCTTCCACCACGCTGAAGTGTTGTAATCCTTCAATCGATTCAGCAACAGGCACATGGGTTTTGCCCCATGCTTGTTGTATGAGCGAGTTATGGCGTATAAATTCCGCACTCTCTAATGCACCGCACACCGAATACAGTTTGCCGTGCTTAGGTGCTGGCATCCATGCGGGGCTATTGTTCACCGAGACCTCTTCGGTCAAACGCAAACTGTCTTTTAAGAATGGTGTGGCACGCACGGATTCCAATTCATACAAACCTGAAATAGAGAAGGCTTTATTTGCCAAATCATGCGGCAAGGCGAAGTCGTATGCGCGCCAATCGCACGCTAAAAGCATCGTGACCAAATGCCCACCCGCTGAATGCCCTACCAAAGTAATGCGTTTGGGGTCTCCACCAAAGCGGTGCACATTGCGGAACACCCAAGCTACTGCCTTGACCATTTGCATCGTGATTTGCGAAATAGTGACTGCAGGGCACAACGCGTAGTTAGGCATCACCACGCAAGCCCCTTGAGTGGTGAAAGCAGGGGCCACAAATGAATGGTCAGCCTTGTCTAAAGAACGCCAAAAGCCACCATGGATGAACACCATAACGGGTGCACCTTTAGGAGAGTGCGTGGTATTGGCTGGGAATATATCGAGCGATTCGTTCTGGCCATGACCATAGGCTACATCTTGGAAACAACGGTTTTCTTTACGCGCAATCTCAGATGTGTCACGCCAACGCGCAAAATGCACTTCATGTTCAGGCACCAAAGCACGGTTGTTGTACATACGGTCATACCAAGCGCCGTCATGAGTTGTTGTCATAGTTTTTTCTCCAGTCGGATTTGAATATTGGTCCAGTTGCGATTGCGGGTGGTACTGTCCTCATACAAACTGCTGCTGTTGTAGAGGCTGTTGGTGTTATAGCTTAAAGGAGAAAGGTTACTCAAAGTTAGGCGCCAAGATGTACTGGGATCGACGCGCCACAAACCATACACATCCATCACGCGTTTTTGTGACACGTAGAGCCATTGGTATTCGCTGCTGTGGGTGGTGTAGCCAGGATTCATATTGATATTGCCGCCAACCGTGTAAGGCATAGAACGTAAACGGTAGTCACCCCCTAGGTTAGCTGTCATGCTGGGTTGTTGGTCGAGTCGATTGTTGGGGCCTGCAATATTTAAAACATTGGATTCATAGAAACTGATGTTGCTGCGTATGTCTACTGCGGGGGCATCCGTAACCATTTGGTTCAAACGAAATTTGGCTTCTAGTTCAATGCCTTGGGTGATGGCGTTACCGACGTTTTGTGGAATCGACACATATTGCTGCGAAGCAATGCCCGATATGGTTTCCAAGCTAGTCACATTACGAATCAAATTACTAACGCGTCGATGGAATACCGCAGCGCTCATCACACCACCATCGGCCAAATAGCGCTCCACAGCAATATCTAAACCCAATGCCACTTCAGGACGCAACCCTGGGTTGCCCTTGCTACCAGGATTGGTTGCGATATTGGAATTACTACCGACATCGTCACGAGACGGGGTGTAACGCGCTAACAAAGATTGCATCCACGGCGCTTTAAAACTGCGCGTCAAGCTCATGCGAACTTGGTCCCGCCCTTCTGGATTGGGTTTCCATAGCGCATGCAACAAGGGAGAGAAGACACCCACCCGGTTTGTCGCCTCAGTTTCACCGTTATTACCGTAGGTGGACATTTGCTCATAACGCAAACCACCATGGCCTGACCAATTCGGGGTGAATTGTTTTTCGTCTTGTGTGTAGATGGCGTATTTGAGTGTGCGGGCTTGCATATTGCCGTCACCATCGCTGTAGACAGGTTGTGCGGTTTGGGTGCGTCGAACAACCTCTATCTCAGCACCACTCACCCACTGGTGTCCACCACCCAAGACATTGGTGTATTTGCCATTCAAACTCACCGAACGGTCTCTGGTGGTGGCGCTTTGGCTTAAAGATGGCAGGACTGACCCACCCCCTGTCGGGGTTTGATAAGAGTGGCTGGTGCTGTCCCAGCCGCCTGTGTTGAATTTCCATTCCATAGAGCTATCAGCAGAGAGTTTTCTGCGCCACTGGCCGTTGAGTCGTGCCATACCGAAGTTGCCGTCGCCACTGGTGTTGGCACTGTCGGTGGCAGCACCAGACCCTGTTTGCGTCTGGCTCAATGCAATCGTTCCTGAATTGTGCGAACGCGAATACACCACAAAAGGCATCAAGGTCAATGTCTCGCCAGGCGAGCCTTTGAATTGCAGTCGCCCTGTGCTGTTGAATCCATCACGTGTGCTGGAAGAGTCGTTGATACGTGTACGCGCAAGCGTTGTAGAGGTGGATGTGTACTGGCGCGACAAGACTGTCTCGCTGTGATCTGGCGTAGCGTTTTCATACATCGAGAAGGTGAAGTTAGAACTCCAATTCTCAAATTCTTTGAATGTGGTGTATGAACCATTTGGCGAGAGATAACCACCTTGCCAAGAAGAACCCAGTTTGAGTTCAGAGGGTATGCCTCGACGTCCTTCGCGGGAAATGATGTTGATGGTTCCCGCAATGGCTTGCGCACCCGTTTCTGCAGTGGGGGCGCGGTATATCTCAATCCGCTCCACCATCTCAGGTGTGAGCGATTCAATTGAAAACCCTGGTGGAACACGCTGGCCATCCAACAAAATTTGTGTGTACCCAGCACTTAAACCCCGCATACGCACACCACCGCCACGACCTGGGTTGCCGCCTAAGGTGATGCCCGGCATGCGCTTTAACACTTCGCCGATATTGGAGTCGCCCTGCTTTTCAATTTCTTCGCGGCCGATCACGATCTTGCTGGCCGTTGATTCGCGGCGTTGTTGCGTGTCGTTATCGCGGCCACTGGTGATTTCGACTTTGCCCATGTCGGCCACTGGTGCAGTTTGAGAAAGCACTAAAGGCGTGGCGCCCATCAAAATAGCGGCCAATAGCGAACGCACGACAAAGTTGTTATGCACAACAGGCAAAGAGACGAGCATCCGCACATAAAAAGTCATAAGCCAAAAGTTTAATAGGGCTTGAATGCCCTTGCCGTGTAAAGTTCAGCTTTTATTGTTTTATTTGAGTATGGACCACGCATCAACGCCCCACGCCTATGAAATCAAGAGTGCGTCACTGCCTTTGGTAGCTTTTTTACTTAAAACCGCTGATCTTTCAGCTTTAGAAATTGACCTAGAGCGCCGTTTAGGTGCTACGCCTGAGTTTTTTGATAACGATCCCGTCGTTATTGACTTAAGTGGTTTGGACTTCAGTACAACCTCAATCGACTTAGTCGGTGTTTGCGATTTACTCGAAAAGTACCGTGTGGTTCCCGTTGCATTTCGCGGCGCAACAGACGGCTTGCACCATAACGCGCAAGAAGCGGGTTTGTTTGCAGCGCAAGAACTCCATATGCCAACTTCTAAAGTAGAAACGGTTGTACAAGAAGTCATTCGTGAAGTGGAAGTGGTACGCGAGGTGCAAGGTGCACACGAGAGTGCCATGGTGATCGATAAGCCGTTGCGCTCTGGGCAACACATCTACGCCAAAGGGCGCGATTTGATCGTGATGGCGATGGTCAATCCAGGCGCGGAGATCATGGCCGATGGCCATATCCATGTGTATGCGCCATTGCGCGGCAAAGCCATTGCAGGCGCCCGTGGCGATGAAACTGCCCGCATCTTTACATCCTGTTTAGAAGCGGAGTTAATTTCTATTGCTGGCACCTACCGCACCAGCGATACACCACTGCCCAAAGAAGTAGCAGGCAAAGCGGCACAGATCTCTTTGCAAGGCGATAAGTTGGTAATGCAAAGGTTGTAAAATTGCGAGTTGCATTTTTATAAGTAATTAAGGGTTTATTCATGGCAAAAATTGTTGTGGTGACTTCTGGCAAAGGTGGCGTTGGCAAAACCACCACCAGCGCTAGTTTTTCATCGGGTCTGGCTTTGCGTGGCTTTAAAACTGTCGTGATCGACTTTGACGTGGGTTTACGAAACCTTGACTTGATCATGGGATGCGAACGCCGCGTGGTGTATGACTTCATCAACGTGATCAATGGTGAAGCCACTCTGAACCAAGCCTTGATCAAAGACAAGCAGTGCGATAACTTATTCGTACTCGCCGCCTCTCAAACCCGTGACAAAGACGCTCTCACCAAAGAAGGCGTGGAGCGCGTACTCAATGACCTAAAAGGCATGGGTTTCGACTACATCGTGTGCGACTCCCCTGCCGGTATCGAAATCGGCGCCATGATGGCCATGCACTTTGCAGACGAGGCTTTGGTGGTTACCAACCCTGAGGTGTCTTCCGTTCGCGACTCAGACCGCATCTTGGGCATGCTCAGCAGCAAAACAATGCGTGCTATTGAAGGTGGCGAGCCCATCAAAGAACACTTGCTGATCACCCGCTACAACCCTAGCCGCGTGGAAGACGGTCACATGCTGTCGCTTGAAGATATCCAAGACATCTTGCGTATTACTTTGATTGGTGTGATTCCCGAATCTGAAACTGTATTGACGGCATCTAACCAAGGTTTGCCTGCAGTGCACCTGACGAACACTGATGTGTCAGAAGCTTATAAGGACGTTATTAGCCGCTTCTTAGGAGAAGACGTTCCCCTGCGATTTACCGAACATGTAAAGCCCGGTTTGCTCAAGCGCATCTTCGGAGGGAAATAAGCCGATGTCTTTACTTTCCTTCTTGCTTGGCGAAAAGAAAAAAACTGCCAATGTCGCTAAAGAACGCCTGCAATTTATCCTCACGCACGAACGTACTGGGCGTAACCCACAACCCGACTACTTACCTGCTTTGCAACGCGATTTGGTGGCTGTATTGTCCAAGTACGTCAACATCAATCCGCAAGATATCAAAGTTAACTTTGAGCGTCATGACAACCTAGAGGTGTTGGAAGTTAAGATTGAATTGCCTGACAGCGCTTAAAACCCGCTTCAACAAAAAAGCGTCCATCAGGACGCTTTTTTTACGACTTGCTTCAAGTGATAAAACTTGCAGAAATACTGTGAGTTGATTGACGAATCAACCGCCTTTGCTAGGACGCTTGCCAGGATTCTTTTTGCTGCGAGTAGAGACACCGCGTTCTAAGCTGACGCGCTGACCACGACCGCCAGTACGTGCAGAAGTACCAGGTAATGGTGTTGGTGCTGCTGTGCGCTTGCGATCGGCTTCTGTAACGATTTTATTGCCCATGTTGTTTTCCAGGAAAAAATTAAGTGGTTCTATTTTATGTCGTATTCTTGCGTTTTTCACTTTGAATACCGCATGTTATGACCACTATCGTTAACTATTATCTCGCTCCCCAAAGCCCCTGGACCTATTTAGGCCATCAGCGACTTATGAATATGGCCCAAGAGGCTGGTGCCCAAGTGCGCGTCATACCTATGGATTTAGGCAAAGTATTTCCCGTTTCAGGTGGTTTGCCACTAGGCCAACGTGCGCCTCAGCGTCAGGCTTACCGATTTGTGGACTTGGAACGGTTTAGTAAACATTTGCAATTGCCAGTGCACCTCAAACCAAAGTTTTTTCCCGTAGCGGGTGATGACGCTGCACGCTTGATCATTGCTGCCGATATGCACCAAGGTAGCGCGCAAGCAGCCAAGCTTGCCGGAGCAGTGTTGGCCGCTGTGTGGACGCAAGAACGCAATATTGCGGATACCCAAACCCTTGCTGAGCTTTTATCTGAAAACCAACTCGATGCCGCTTGCTTAGAGGTCTCACGCAGTGCTGAAGTGCAGAAACGTTATGACGCCAATACGCAAGAAGCGATTGATGTGGGTGTGTTCGGTTCTCCCGCCTATGTCATTGACGGCGAATTATTTTGGGGGCAAGACCGTCTCGACTTTGTGTCTCGTAAATTACTAGGCAAGTAATTCAATAAAGTACAGGCGTAAAAAAAGGCGACTTGCGTCGCCTTTTTTATGCGTCAAGATTAACGATCAAATTTTGGTTTAGGGGTACGCTTTTTAGCATCGAACCCGCCACCACCAAATGGTTTACCGCCACCTGATTTAGGGCGCGCAGCTTTTTTGTCAAACGGTGAACGTTCACCTTCAAACACAGGACGTGGTCCGCGTGCAGGACGGTCATCAAAACTACGCGCAGGCGCTGCGGCAAAGCGGTTATCACCGCCAAAACCACCGCCGCTTTTGCCAGCTGGATTTCCACCAAAGTTACCTTCGCTACGACCGCCGAAGTTGCCTTCACTGCGTGCGCCAAAGTTAGAGCTGCCGCCGTGGTGACCACCACCAAAACCGCCGCCACCTTTACCGCCAAAACCACCACCGTGGTTACGACGTGGCGCATCAAATTTGCCAGCGCCTTTACGGGGTGCGAAGTCACGGCCGCGTTCAACACGTTGTGTGGGCTCTAGGCCCGGAATGACTTCAGCTGCAATGGGTTGGCGGGTAAATGCTTCGATGTCGTAAATTTTGCGTTTGTCGCGAAACTCGGCCAATGTCACGGCCAAACCGTCGCGCCCTGCACGGCCTGTGCGGCCAATGCGGTGGGTGTAGTCTTCAGATTTCATCGGTAAACCGAAGTTGAATACGTGGGTGATGGTGGGTACATCGATACCACGCGCAGCAACGTCTGTCGCTACCAAGAACTGCACTTGGCCTTGGCGCAAAGCCATCAAACGGCGGTTACGCAAGCCTTGGCTTAAAGCGCCATGCAAAGCAACTGCAGAAAAACCATCTTGTTGTAAATCGTTGGCCAATCCATCGCATTCGATTTGGGTGCTGGCAAACACAATCGCTTGGTTGATCGTGGTGTCACGCAAGAGGTGATCGAGCAATTTGCGCTTGTGGTGCGCGTTGTCTGCCCAATGCAAAACTTGGCGAATGTTATTGTGCTTTTCTTGAGGCGAATCAATCTGAACGCGCTGGGGTTGGCGCATCACGCGCGCACCTAATTGTTGGATGCGTGGTGCAATAGTAGCACTGAACATCATGGTTTGTTTACGTTCGATGGTAAGTTGGTTGATTTCTGCCAAGTCATCGGCAAAGCCAAGATCCAACATACGGTCAGCTTCGTCAACCACCAAGAATTGCACTTTGTCTAACTTGATTTGCATCGATCGTTGCAAGTCAAGCAAACGGCCTGGAGTAGCAACCACCAAATTGGCGTTTTGCAACTTGGCAATTTGTAATTGGTAAGGCATGCCACCGACAACATTGGCTACGCGCAAGCCACGGCAGTGCTTGACCAAATCAATCGCGTCATGTGCCACTTGCTGTGCGAGTTCGCGTGTCGGGCAGACAATCAAAGCGCCTGGTGTCGGGGCTTTGAAATTACGCACATTGGTGGGGTCTTTGCGTTTGGCTTTTTTGGGTGGCTCTTCGCCTTTGGCGATTGCGTCAGCCACTGATTTTTCATATTCTGCGCGATCAGCGGCTTCAGCTTCTGCTTGTTGTTTGAGCAAAGTGTGCAAGACAGGCAACAAAAACGCAGCGGTTTTACCGCTACCTGTTTGGCTAGACACCATCAAGTCGATGTAGCCTTTTTTGGCGTCAGCATTGTCCGATGGCAAAGCCAGTGGAATGGTTTTGAGTTGCACAGTTGTGGGCTGTGTGTAGCCCAAATCTGCAACGGCTTGCACTAGTTCAGGCGCAAGCCCGAGCGTGACAAATCCGTTAGGAGTGTTGTCTACTGTTTCTTGTACATCAACGGCCGTAGCCAGATCGTCCAATATAGAAGAGATAGGTTCGACAAGCGTAGATTCGCCCGTCACTTCAAAAGCGTCAGTCATGGTTTTCTCACACGCGAGCACCGCAAGGTTTGCGGCTAGCTCCGTTCTTGGTTAAAAAACATCAACCATCAAACGAAACCTGCTCTGGCCCTGGAGGGCTTGTTCAGCGCGTGGGACTCAATTCAAGGAGCCCGATGTATGAAGGGAGATGTGCAAAGTTCGCTTTTTCTAGCGAAGAGCGCTATTGTGCCACAGCTTCGGGTTATTACCTAATTTAAGTTCAAAAAGTGCTTTTTGTAGTGCAGCATCTCGTCTATGGACTCGTGCACATCGGCCAAGGCAGTGTGTTTTTGGGCTTTTTTGAAGGCATTGAAGACATCGGGCTTCCAACGACGGGCCAACTCTTTGAGAGTGCTGACGTCTAAGTTGCGGTAATGGAACCAAGCTTCCAATCTAGGCATGTATTTGTTTAAGAAACGTCTGTCTTGTCCGATGGTGTTGCCGCACATAGGCGACACGCCCTTAGACACAAAGGGTTTGATAAAAGCAATCAAAGCGTCTTGCGCTTCTTGCTCGGTCACAGTGGATGCTTTGACTTTTTCTGTCAAACCACTCTTGCCGTGCGTGCCTCGGTTCCACGCATCCATTTTGGATAGAACTTCATCGCTTTGGTGGATTACTAAGACAGGACCTTCAATACGAATCGATAAATCAGGACTGGTCACGATCACCGCGATTTCAAGCAAGCGATCGCGATCAGGTTCGAGGCCAGACATTTCGCAATCTAACCAAACAAGATTGAGGTCTGATTTAGCTAATGTGGGCGGCGTGGGTGAGGTTGGCTCAGCATGAGGCTTAGAAGTATTGGGCATAGCATAGATTGTCGTGCATCCCCAAGAACAGCCGGGGCACATACATTCATCTAAACTTCCACCCATGATGAATTCCTCTCTCTCCATGAGCGTGGCACTTGCAGTGCTGCTGGTTGCCAATCTATTAACCAAACTGTGGCTGGCTTCGCGCCAAGTGCGCCATGTCGCGCAACACCGTGATGCAGTACCTGTTGCATTTGCTGACACGATCACGCTCGAGTCACATCAAAAGGCTGCGGACTACACATTAGAAAAAGCCCGCGTGGGTTTGATCGATCTCGCTTTAGATGCCGCCACCCTTTTAGCTTGGACTTTGCTCGGGGGTTTAGATTTTCTCAACCAGGTCACTCTGCAACTCATGGGGCCAGGGATGGGCCAGCAAGTGGTTTTGGTTCTAGCTTTTATGTTGGTCGGTGGATTGGTTGGTTTGCCTTTGTCGCTCTACCAAACTTTCAGTGTGGAACAGCGATTTGGGTTTAATAAAACAACGCCTGCCTTATGGGTGAGTGATTTATTAAAAGGCATTGCTGTTGGTTTGGTGTTGGGCTTGCCCATTTTGTGGCTAGTGTTATGGCTGATGGAAGCAGGCGGCGCATGGTGGTGGGTTTGGGCATGGGGCGCATTGGTTGCTTATCAATTATTCGTCATGTGGATCGCACCCAATGTGATCATGCCGCTGTTTAATAAGTTCACCCCGCTTGAAGACGACACACTCAAAGCGCGGGTGAATGCATTGATGTCTCGTGCTGGTTTTACGGCCAAAGGCTTTTTTGTGATGGATGGCAGCCGTCGCTCTGCACATTCGAATGCTTTTTTTACTGGCTTTGGTGCAGCTAAAAGGGTGGTTTTTTTCGACACCTTGCTTGCACAACTCGATGGCGACGAAATGGAAGCTGTCTTAGCCCATGAGTTAGGCCATTTCAAACACCGCCATATTTTGCAAATGATGGCGACTAGTTTTGCATTCAGTTTGGTGGGGCTTGCGTTACTCGGATGGTTGTCACAGCAAGTTTGGTTCTACACAGGTTTGGGCGTTGCACCCAACTTGCAAGGCGGTAATAGTGCATTGGCTTTGTTACTGTTCATGCTGTTTTTACCTTTGGTGACTTTCTTCATCACACCGCTGTCTTCTCGCAGATCACGCCGATTTGAATTTGAGGCAGATGCCTACGCAGCCAGCCATAGCGACGGCAAGTCATTAGCAACAGCGCTACTCAAGCTCTACCAAGACAATGCATCGTCCTTAACGCCAGACCCTTGGTTCGTCGCGTTTTATTACTCGCACCCTCCTGCCTCTCAGCGTATCGCGCGGATTGCCGCATGACCCAAACGGGCTTAGTGGTCGCCAGCCATGGACGCCACTGCATGGTCGAATCGATGGATGGTGAAAGACGCATTTGTCATCCAAGGGGTAAAAAAAGCCAAGTGGTCGTTGGTGACCAAGTGGAATGGTTGCCCTCTACTGATGAAGGCACGATAGAAAAAATTCTCCCTCGGCGCAACTTGTTTTACAGACAAGATGAAATACGCACCAAATCGTTCGCGGCCAATTTAGACCAAGTGGTGATCTTGCTCGCTGCGGAGCCTGAGTTCTCTCAAATGCAACTCACGCGCGCCTTGATCGCGGCAGAAGCCGAACACATCACGCCCATCATTGCTTTGAACAAAAGCGACCTCACCGATTTATTTGCACGAGCCTTAGAGCGCTTAGCGCCTTACACAGCGATGGGCTACACCGTGTTGCAACTGGCTATCAAACATGGCCGCTCGGGTGACTTGGTGGAACGTTTACAAAATAAAACCAGTTTGATATTGGGCCCTTCTGGTACAGGTAAGAGTACTTTGATTAACCAGTTCATACCCAATGCCTTGGTAAGTACTGGTGAAATTTCTCATGCATTGAACTCCGGCAAGCACACCACAACCTCTACAAATTTGTATTGGGTAGATGCCGAACGCAAGACAGCATTGATCGACTCACCAGGTTTTCAAGAGTTTGGGTTGCATCACATTGATGCGATGCAACTTGCTGCTTATATGCCCGACTTAAAGCCACACGTTTCTGAATGTAAGTTTTACAACTGCACCCACCTACACGAACCAGGGTGCGGCGTGCAGGCTGCTGTTGCATCTGGAGAAATCAACGCCTCGCGCTACAAACTCTACGGCATGTTGTTTGCTGAACTCACTGAACCTAAGCATTACTAGAGCCACTTCTAGCTTGCTCTTTTCCACCCCTTACGTCTGAATCCCCTCTGGCCCTAACGAGTTTTCACCAGAGAGGAAATATAACTATGCACACAACACTTTCACCACGCCGCGAATTACTTTTACTTATTTCGTTAGCGGGCATTCAATTTACCCATATCGTGGACTTCATGATCATGATGCCTTTGGGTCCGCAACTCACCTTGCTTTTTGACATCAGTTTTGCAGAGTTTGGATTATTGGTGTCGGCCTACACCATCTCTGCAGGCATATCCGGTTTGTTTGCCACCACTTTTGTGGATAGGTTTGATCGCAAACACTTGTTGCTGACGCTCTACACCTTGTTTGCCCTCACCACAATTGCTTGTGGTGTCGCGCCAACATTTTTTTGGTTGATGGCGGCGCGTATTGCAGCTGGTTTTTTTGGTGGCGTGCTCAACACCATGTCGCAAACCATTATTGGGGATGTGATTCCGTTTGCGCGACGCGGTCGTGCTACTGGCATTGTGATGACGTCTTTTTCTGTCGCCACCGTGGCAGGGGTCCCTGCGGGACTGATGTTTGCTAATTTTTGGGGTTGGCACTTTGCTTTTTTTGCGATTGGGGTGATGTGTCTTGGAGTAGGCGCTTTAGCGTTTTATGCCCTTCCCACTTTGGACGGGCACATTGCACACGGTGAAGATAAACACGTGTTGCACGGCATGGTGCAAGTTCTCAGCGAACACAACCAACGCATGGCTTTATTTCTCTCTGCCACGATGATGTTTGCAGCATTCACCATCATCCCTTACATCACCTTGTATTTACAAAACAACCATGTAATGACCGCATCCGAAATTCCTTGGTTGTATTTTTGCGGAGGAATGGTCACCTTGTTCAGTGGCAGATGGATTGGCGGCATTACGGATCGCCATGGCAAGCGTGAGACATTTCAAAAAGCAGTACTGTTTTCAATCATTCCCATGTTTGCCATTACTTTGCTAACGCCAATTCCCCTGCCTTTTGTTTTATTGACAACCACGCTCTTGTTTGCTTCGATGAACGGACGCATGATCCCAGGCATGGCGCTTCTAACGTCTGCCGCCAACCCCAAATTTCGCGGCACCTTCATGTCGCTCAATGGCGCGGTGCAGTCTTTCTCTATGGGCATCGCCTCTTGGGTCGGCGGAATGTTATTGCAAAGTGAACCTAGTGGGCAAGTGACCCAGTATTGGCTATGTGCAGTGGTTGCAGCCTTTGCGTCTTTAGGCGCTTACTTTTTGGCGAGTCGGGTGAAGATGCATGAGTAGTCGATTGCCAAAAAACTAACCCAGCAATCTCGCCAAAGTTAAAAGCGCTAGCAACACCATCCACAAAACTACTGAGCGCCATACCAATCCCACGACGCTAGCCAAATGGCTTCTTTCTGGGGGCCGTCCAGGGGTGCTTTCGCTGTCTTGGTCAACACTTGGCGCACCCTCTTGAAAAGCTGCCACAGATGCATCGGTACCACCGGTAGGCAGTGCCGCACCACCTAATTGCACATTCAATGCACCAGAAGTAGCCGCAATCACCACACCGTCGTTGTCGTCAGAAAAGCGCTGCGCGTAATTACGCCAGCAGTCGATGGCGTCTTCAAAGTTACCTACCACTCCAAATGCCACAGCAGTCATTCGCGCTGGTAACCAATCAACGGCGTACCAAGCTTTCTTTGCGCAAGCTTGCAAAGCTAGGCTGACGAATTTGTTATCGGCATGCGGCGTATGTGCCCAGATGCGAGATACCCATTCACTCATGCGGTAGACCACAGCACCTGCAGGCCCAAAGCCCAATGCAGCAAATACAGAAAAACATGCCATAACGCCAAACACATGGCGGTGCGCAGACAGCACTGAAAACTCAATCACATGGCGTAACAACTCTTGGCGAGGCAAAGTGCCGACCGCTACTTGTTTCCAATGCGCCAATGCCTCTCGCGCTTGTTGTTCGTCGCCCTCTTCTAATGCGTCACGAATATCTGTGAAGTAATGGCTGAACTGACGAAACCCCAAAGCCAAATACAAAACACCCACACTCCAAATCATTGCGGCGGGCCAACCCAACCAAGCCAGCAAACTCCAATGGATGACGAGCGATAAAACGGAAGGCACACCGACGGCTAAGGCCCATGTCATCCATGCGAGCTTTTCTTGTCCCGCATCAAAAGTGTGGCTGATCCACTCTAACCAAGCGCGCAAAGCTCGATGCGCCCAGTTGTCATGCGCCAAGGGGCGCACTTGTTCGATTAAGAATGCAAAGAGTAAGGCCAAGAAACTCATAGCCCGATGATAACGACTACGCTTGTAAGAATCGGTAGAAGTTTCGCAACATCCCGGCCGTCGCACCCCAGATGAATCGCTGATCTGGCCCATCTTGATACGGCATCGATAACCATTGGCGCTGCACCCCCTCAAACTCCCAGACATGCCAACGGTGGTTGGCGGGGTTCATCAAATAGGCCAAGGGCACTTCGAATGCATGCGCCACTTCGGTTGTGTTGATTTGAAGCTGCATAGCTGGATTGATCAAAGCAACGATAGGCGTGACATGAAAAGCCGAGCCGGTGATGTAGGTGGGTAATTCGCCGAGCACCTGAACGTGATGCGACTCAAGTCCAACTTCTTCGTAGGCTTCGCGCAATGCAGTGGCAGCGGCGTCTGCATCTTGTGCATCGCACTTTCCACCAGCGAACGCAACTTGGCCGGCGTGGGTACTCATATGTTCAGTGCGCTGGGTAAGCAACACGGTGGGTTCCTCACGCATCACCAATCCCATCAAGACGGCAGCCTGCGCAGGCTCGCGGTCCATAAATTTCCGCTCGCGCATGATTTCTGGTTGCCAATTTGGTGGCTGCGCAAAGCGCTGTTGCAGGGCTTGTGCCGTCCACCTATCGCTTAATACGGGCGCGAGATGGCTGTCTATTCGATTGACAGGAACTTTGAGTGGATCGAAGTTGGACGGATTAGCCATTGAACGCAATAAATAAGCCACCGCAAGTGAAAACTTGGGGTGGCTTATGTAGAGCCAAAGCTTTGAGAGGCTTACTCAGCCGCTGCTGCAGCGGCTTTGTTGGCGGCTGCAGACTTGCTGACCAGCTTTTCTTTAATACGGGCTGACTTGCCGCTACGGTCACGCAAGTAGTACAACTTGGCACGGCGCACGTCGCCACGGCGTTTGACTTCAATGCTGGCGATCAAGGGACTGTAAGTTTGGAACGTACGCTCTACACCTTCACCGCTGGAGATTTTGCGAACGATGAAACCGCTGTTTAAACCGCGGTTGCGCTTGGCAATCACAACACCTTCGTAAGCCTGCAGGCGCTTGCGCGTACCTTCGACCACGTTGACGCTGACGATGACCGTGTCGCCAGGAGCGAATTCGGGGATTTTTTTGTTGAGGCGAGCAATTTCTTCTGCCTCAAGGGTTTGGATTAAATTCATAAAAGACCTCTGATAGATCGTGACCGCGCTACACAAAAGGCTTCTGGTAGCTTCTAAGAAGAAGACCCGAAGCGGCCGGCCAGAGGATCGAAAAGCCCTCCATTATAGCGACTTTTGTTCAGTTAGCACAGCCTCGTCTTGGACGCCCAGTAGGCCAGCAGCACGCGCAGCGTCGATCAAGTCTGGGCGTAGACGTTGGGTCAGGGCCAAGCGTTGTGCTCGTCGCCATGTTTCTATTTGGGCATGGTGGCCAGACATGAGTTCCTCGGGCACGGCCTTCCCTTGCCATTGCTCAGGCCGGGTGTAGTGCGGGCAATCGAGCAAGCCGTCTAAGGCGGGGTGGAAGCTATCCATTTGCGAACTGTCGCCATCGTGCAAAACACCTGGCTGCAAGCGGGTGACGGCATCTAGCAGAGCCATGGCAGCTATTTCGCCCCCAGACATTACAAAGTCGCCCAAGCTCATTTGCTGGTCTACAAATTGGTCAATAAAGCGTTGGTCCACGCCCTCATAACGCCCGCACAGCAAGACTGCGCCAGCACTGTCACCCCACTTTTGCACCACCGTGTGTTGCAAAGTTTGACCAATGGGCGAAAAAAGCACCAAGGGCGCCAAGTGACGGTCTTGGCCACGCTCAGCGCGAATCGCTTCTAAACAAGCGGCCAAGGGCTCGGCCATCATCACCATGCCAGGGCCACCGCCAAAGGGGCGATCGTCGACCCGACGGTAATTACCTTGCGCGTAGTCGCGCGGGTTCCAGAGTTTGACTGTGACTTGCCCAGATTCATAGGCGCGGCGTGTAACACCGCTGACCAAAAAGGCTTCGAAGACTTCCGGGAAAAGGGTGATGACGTCGAAACGCATGGTGTTTAAACGTCGAAATCAGGCTGCCAATCGGCGGTGATGCGCTTGGCTGGCAGATCCACACCGTCGATGTAGGCGTTCACGAAGGGAATCATGCGCTCTTGGCTTTTGCCTTCTTCTAAGTAAGCAAGTACCAACACAGTTTGCGGGCCAGTGTGGAGAAGTTCTCTCACCTGACCCAAAGCGAGTCCTTCTCGGTTCACCACGTCGAGCCCGATGAGGTCTACCCAGTAGTACTCGTCGGTTTCAGGGGTGGGAAAGCTTGCGCGGGAAATAAAGATGCGTGCGCCTTTGAGCAACTCGGCATCGTTGCGGTCGTTGATGTCTTGCGCATGGGCGACAACAGAGTCGGAGTGGTCTTTGGCTTCTTTGATTTTGAGCAAAGCAGTGCCAGAAAAAGTTTTGGCACCTTTTTCGGAGGGTTGTAAAAACCAACGCTTAGAAGAAAAAAGCGCTTCCGGAGAAGCGCTGTAGGGCAAAACTTTGAACCAACCTTTGATGCCCCATGCATCTGCAATGCGCCCTACTTCGATGGCATCCGCAGGAAGTTCTGCGGCCTCGAAGGCGAGCGTCATGGCAGCGCCTTGTCGCTAATTAAGCGGCTACCTTGGCGGCCGCTTGCTTGACCAAACGGATCACGGTGGGCGAGCATTGCGCGCCAACGCCAGTCCAGTGGGTCAGACGGTCTTGGGCAACGCGCAAGCTCTCGGCAGCACCTTTGGCCAGTGGGTTGTAAAAACCGATACGCTCGATGAAACGACCGTCGCGACGGTCGCGCTTATCAGCCACAACAATGTTAAAAAACGGACGGGCTTTAGAACCGCCGCGTGAAAGTCGAATGACGACCATAGTGAATCCTTCGGGTGGGTGGGGTATTTCAGCGTTTGAGACACGCGCTAGGCCACCCGGCCAGCGACACGCTGAAAAGCCTTCCATTATAGCCAGAGATACACTGCCTGTCATGAAAAACAAAACTCTGGCGGCTTGGCTAGCCTTTCTTGGTGGGCCTTTGGGTCTGCACCGCTTTTATTTATTTGGTATTTGGGACACTTTGGGCTGGATGCTGCCCGTTCCAACGGCTTTGGGCATTTATGGCGTGCAACGGGTGCAAGAGTTTGGATTGGACGACGTGGCTAGCTGGCTTCTCATCCCACTCGCAGGTTTTTGCTTTGCGGGTTGCGCTTTGAATGCGATTGTTTATGCCCTCATGACCAAAGAGGCTTGGAACGCCAAGTTCAACCCTGGGGCGCCAGAGGATGCAGTTGCTGGTCAAACCAACTGGATGACGATTGGTGCGATCGTTTTATCGTTGCTAATTGGAACCACGGTGCTAATGTCGAGCATTGTTTTCAGCATCCAGCGGTATTTCGAATACCAAATCGAAGAAGCGCAGAAGATTTCCCAATAAAAGCTACTTGCCATTCACTTTTAGGCTTTTAATCTGACAGCTTTTGCCTAGCAGCTTCTTGTCAGCTTCCTCACTACTAATAGCGCTAGCCAATTCGGCTTACAGACTGGTTTGCAACGCTTGACAAAAGCGCTGGCGAAACTTTATCTGGGCTGATTTCCGCAAGGGGTACAAGAACAAAAGCGCGCTTTTGCCAGCGCGGATGCGGCAATGTCAGGCGAGAAGAATCTAGAGCGATATCGCCATAAAAAATGATGTCTAAATCTAGGGTGCGCGGCGCATTGAGGTAAGGTCTCTCGCGCCCAGCGGTCTTTTCTAAATTTTGTAAGGCGTCGAGCAGTGCCAATGGCGGCAATTCTGTGTCATACATCGCAACGGCATTCACAAACTCAGGCCCCGTCGCTTCATGCGGGGCGCTGGCATACAAAGAAGAAGCTTTGACTAATTGCGAAGTAGCCAGCGCGCCAACATCTTGGATGGCTTGAAGCACCGTAGCCTGGGCTTCCCCTAAATTGGCGCCAAAAGCCACACAGACCTGAACCAAGATTTACTCCGCGGGGGTGTCGCGCTCTGCCTCGCCTGCAGGTTTACGACGTCTGCGCCGTTTCTTGGGCGCAGCGTCTTGCGGCGCAGCGGTGCGGGCTTGTTGCAACAAGTCTTCGCGGGTGGCGTCGTCGGCCAAGCTGAATTCTTGCCACCAATCGGCGAGCAGTTCGTCTACCTCGCCCACATCTGCGCGCAAACGCATGAAGTCAAAGGCTGCGCGGAAACGCACGTGATCGACCAAGGTCCAAGGGCCACTACCCACGCGTTTTTCAAAACGCGGTTGCATCAACCAAATGTCGCGCATATCGGCACCGAGTTTGCCTCTGCCTGAGACGTCGCCAATGCGGGAATCAAAAACTTCGTCAATCGCGTCTTGCAAGGCGGGAAACGGCGGTTGCTTGATACGTCGTTCGTTCCAACCTTCACGGACATCCGACCATAAAACGCAAGCGAGCAAAAAGCTAGGTGTCACCGGTTTGCCTTCGCCAACGCGGCGGTCGGTGTCTTGCAAAGCAGTTTTGACAAACTCTTCGTCAGAGCGCGCTACGACGACGTCGAGCAAGGGATAAATACCTTTTTGTAATCCAAGCGACTTCAATTGCGCAACGCTAGCGAGAGCATGGCCGGTCTGTAAAAGCTTGAGCATCTCGTCGAACAAACGGCTTTGCGGCACTTCGGCCAAGAGCTTGAGCATGCGTTTTAAAGGAGCAGCCGTTTTAGCCTCCAAAGAAAACCCAAGGTCGCTGAGCTTGGCGACAAAACGCACGGCGCGGATGATGCGCACAGGGTCTTCGCGGTAACGGGTCGCGGGGTCGCCGATCATGCGCAAGACTTTTCTCTTGGCGTCGGCAATGCCGCCGTGGTAGTCGATCACTTCTCCCGTTTCAGGGTCGTAGTACATGGCGTTGATGGTGAAGTCGCGACGCGCGGCGTCTTCGTCTTGCGGGCCCCAGACGTTGTCACGCAACACGCGGCCACTGGCGTCCACGGCGTGCTTCATGCCCGCGAGTTCTTGCTTGCTGCTGCGCTCGTTGCCGGTGACTTGGGTGGCATCGGCGTTATCGAGATGTGCACGGAAAGTGGAGACTTCAATCACCTCGTGTTCGCGACCACGTCCATAGACCACATGGACGATACGGAAGCGTCGTCCAATGATGAAGGCGCGTCGAAACGCTGACTTGACTTGCTCTGGTGTGGCGTTGGTCGCGACGTCAAAATCTTTCGGTTTTAGTCCTAGCAACAGGTCTCGCACCGCGCCGCCCACGATGTAGGCTTTGAAGCCTCGGTCTTGCAAGGTGCGCACAACACTAAGTGCACGCTCGTCCACCCATTCGACATTGATGCCGTGCACTTTGGCGGGCACCACTTGACGCTCGCCCAGCGAGGGCTTTTGGCTGGCGGGTGCTTTGCCCATCAGCTTATTGATAAATTGTTTGATCATGCAGTCGGAAAAAGTTCCAGAATCGGCCAGCCTTTTTCAAGGGCGAAGGCTTTGAGTTTGGCGTCTGGGTTGGTAGCTACAGGATGGTTGACGCGTTGCAAAAGCGGTATGTCGTTGCTGGAATCACTGTAAAACGTGGTCTCCACCTTGTCCCAGTCCAAACCCCGTTGGTGCAACCATTGTTGCAGACGCTCGACTTTGCCTTCGCGCAGTGAAGGAACACCTTGGATTTCGCCTGTAAACCAACTATTGGCATCGCGGACCAGTTCTACTGCGATGAGTTCCTCCACGCCGAAAGCCTGGGCAATTGGACGGGTCACAAATTCGTTGGTTGCGGTAATGATCACAAGTTTCTCTCCGGCAGCGCGGTGCTTGTCCAACAAAGCCAAAGCTTCTCCACGAATAACTGGTTGGATGATTTCTTGCATAAAGCGTGCATGGGCGGCTTCGGCTTCGGCGCGAGGACGGATGCGAAACGCTTCAGTGGCAAAGCGCACGTAGTCGTGGATGTCTAGCGTGCCCGCTTGGTAATGGGCGTAAAACCCATCGTTTTTTTGTGTGAACTCTGCGGCATCCGTCCATCCCAGTGTGGTGGTGAAATGTCCCCAAGATTGGTCTGAATCAATCGGCAAAAGAGTGTGGTCAAGGTCAAATAAAGCAAGCTTCATGGAGTGTCTTCCAGCATCGATTTAAGAAGCGGGATGGTGATGGCGCGTTGGGTTTGCAAGGCGTAGCCGTCGAGTTGGTCGAGCAATTGCACCAAACTGCCTAAGTCGCGGCTAAAGCGGTTCAACATAAAGTCCATCACCTCGTCACTTAAAAAAATGCCGCGCTCGTCTGCGTTTTGGCGCAACACCGCGCGCCGCTCCGACTCGCTCAAAACTTGCAGATGAAAAATATGCCCCCAACCCAGTCGCGTACGCAAGTCTTCGCGCAACTGCAAATCGCTTGGCGGTACTTTGCCGCTAGCCAAAACCCAGCGCTGCTGGCCGTCTTGGGGCGAGGTGGCGTTGACAAACCAATTGAAGGCGGCTTGCTGTTGCACAGCGGTATACAAATGCACATCGTCTAATAGAACGACACGCCAGTTTTCTTGGAAAGCTTCTGGCTCAGAGATGGTGGCGTCTAGCCAACCAACGGGACTGCCCTGCTCTTGTAGTTGTGCAAATACTGCGCGCAGCAAATGGGATTTGCCACTGCCTGATTCACCCCACAAATAAGTTGGTACAGGTGAGCGTTTGTCGTAACCCGACCAAAGCACCAAGTGTTCTAGAGCAGCGAGGTTAGGCCCCGCTAAGAAATTTCGCAAACTCGGGCCAGAGGCCAATCCGATATCTAGCGCTATTTGCTTCATGCCCTAAAAAGCTCGCTAGATTGGTAACGGTGTCGCAAACGTCGAATCGCCACCAACAACACCGCGCTCGCTGGCAGCGCGATCAACACACCTACAAAACCGAACAACTGGCCAAAAGCCAATAAGGCAAAAATCACATGCAGAGGGTGCAAGCCAATTCGCTCGCCAACCAAACGCGGAGTCAGCACAAAGCCCTCCAGGGCCTGGCCCAAACCAAACACCACAACCACCATCAGACACGCTTGATCAAAAGGAAACTGCAACAAAGCAGCGATGGACGCCAAGATAAGTCCTAAGCCAAATCCAACATAGGGCACAAATACCGCCAAGCCAGTGAACACGCCAATCGGCAGGGCGAGGTCTAAGCCAAACCACCACAGCCCCACGCTGTAAAACACAGCCATAGCCAACATGACAGAAATTTGGCCACGCAAATACTGACCCAAAACTTGGTCGCTTTCATTCATAAAACTATCGAAAGCGGGACGCATTTTCATGGGCACGAGTGAATGCATATGGCGCACCACATGGCGCCAATCGATCAGCAAATAAAACAAAACAACCGGTATCAACACCAGATTGCCAATGATGGCCAAAGCCACGCTGCCACCAATGCGCAACGAAGCCAAGGCTTTGGCAACACCGTCGCCCATCGATAGATCTACGTTTTGAAGAACAAAAGCTTTGATGCTGTCAGGCTCCAAAGACACTTGCACACCCATGCTGGCCAACCATGGAGCAAGAAAAGTTTGTCCGCGTTGCAACAAGGCCGGTAACTTGTCGCGCATCAGGGGTAATTCCGTCACCACGATGGGTATTAGCAAAGTAAACACTGCCACCACCAACACGAGAAAACCGATTTCCACCAGTAGCACAGCGACGATGGAAGGAATCAAGCGTTTGCCGACGCGCTCTAAACCACGCACCACAGGGTTTAAGGCATAGGCCAAAACGGCCGCCACCACAAAAGGCATCAGTACTGGGCCTAAAACCCAGAGCACAAGACCCACCACGAGAGCGATAGCGCCCCAAGCAAGGGCGTGGCGTTGCGGAGGGTTAAATTGCATACAGCGTCGTGGTGGTAGGGGCTTTAAAATGAACCGCTTCATTCTATCGGTGAGCGCCTACTTGCTTACCAACCCCACAGCGCACCATGAACCACCCCCTTTCCTATAAAGACGCAGGCGTTGACATCGACGCCGGCGACGCCTTGGTCGAACGTATCAAGCCCTTGGCCAAGAAAACCATGCGCGAAGGCGTTTTGGCGGGCATTGGTGGGTTTGGCGCCTTGTTTGAAGTGCCCAAACGTTACAAAGAGCCCGTTTTGGTCAGTGGCACCGACGGTGTGGGCACCAAACTCAAGCTTGCCTTTGAATGGCAAATGCACGACACGGTGGGTATTGACTTGGTCGCCATGAGCGTCAACGACGTGTTGGTGCAAGGCGCAGAACCGCTTTTCTTTCTTGATTACTTTGCGTGTGGCAAGTTAGATGTGGATACCGCTGCCGCCGTAATTGGAGGCATCGCCAAAGGCTGTGAGTTGTCTGGTTGCGCCTTGATTGGCGGCGAGACCGCCGAAATGCCCGGCATGTATCCCGCAGGTGAATACGACTTGGCAGGCTTTGCCGTGGGCGCGGTGGAAAAGTCAAAAATCTTGACTGGCCAAAACGTACAAGCCGGTGACGTCGTGCTGGGGCTCTCGTCTTCGGGCGTGCATTCGAACGGGTTTTCTTTGGTTCGCAAAGTGATTGAGCGCGCTGGTGCGAATACGCCCGCCACCCTCGATGGCCAGCCTTTCAAGCAGGCCATCATGGCCCCCACTCGGCTTTACGTAAAAAGCGTTTTGGCCGCACTGGCCCAGCACCCTATCAAAGCCTTGGCGCACATCACAGGTGGCGGCTTGCTAGAAAACATCCCCCGTGTTTTGCCAGACGGACTGGC
>CAIRQX010000062.1 GCA_903880855.1 uncultured Burkholderiales bacterium
GAGGCCTCGGGCATTGGTTTTGGCGCAACGGTCAGAAGCAAAGAAAACCGCAGTTTGACGGATGTGTTCGGCGCTGTTGAGCCACAAGACATCATCAAATTTGGATTAATCCCCGAATTAGTCGGTCGTATGCCAGTGGTGGCTACGCTGGCTGAGTTGACCGAAGACACCTTGGTGCAAATCTTGACCGAGCCAAAGAATGCGCTCATCAAGCAATACGCCAAGCTCTTGGCCATGGAAGGCGCTGAGCTCGAAGTGCGCCCCGAAGCCCTGCGCGCTATTGCCAAAAAGGCCTTGGCCCGCAAAACAGGTGCCCGTGGACTGCGATCTATCCTTGAACAATCGCTGATCGACACCATGTTTGAGTTACCGAATTCAAGTAATGTTGAAAAAGTGGTGGTCGAAGAAGCGACCATTGACGAGAACAAACCCCCCTTGCTGGTGTACCGAGAGGCCGCCAAGAAGGCTTAATACAAAAACATGGGGACAGCGCCGCCGGCCTGTCCCCTTTTCCTTGGAAGGCTGACCAAATGTCTGGACAACCCCCGTTGCCACCTACCCCCATCGAGCTACCGCTTTTGCCGTTACGCGACGTCGTCGTGTTTCCGCACATGGTCATCCCACTTTTTGTAGGTCGCCCCAAGAGCATCAAAGCCCTCGAATCTGCCATGGCCGCAGAGCGTCGCATCATGCTCGTTGCCCAAAAAGCCGCAGCCAAAGACGAACCCGAAGTCACCGACATGTTCCAAGTCGGTTGTGTCTCCACCATTTTGCAAATGCTGAAGTTGCCAGACGGCACGGTCAAAGTATTGGTTGAAGGGCAGCAGCGCGCCAAAGTTGATGGCATTGAAGACGGCGAAGCGCATTTCACTGCGCACGTCACGCCTATTGAAGTTGCCCCGCCCGAAACCGGCAGCGAAGTAGAAGCTTTACGCCGGGCAGTGATGCAGCAGTTTGACCAATACGTCAAACTCAACAAAAAAATTCCGCCTGAAATTCTCACGTCTATCGCGAGCATCGACGACGCAGGCCGCTTGGCCGACACCATCGCCGCGCACTTGCCTTTGAAGTTAGAAAACAAACAAGTCGTGCTCGATTTATCGTCTGTCAAAGAACGTCTAGAAAACCTCTACGAACAACTAGAGCGTGAAGTCGACATCTTGAACGTCGATAAAAAAATCCGTGGCCGTGTCAAACGCCAAATGGAAAAAAACCAACGTGATTTTTATTTGAACGAGCAAGTCAAAGCCATTCAAAAAGAACTCGGTGAAGGCGAAGAGGGCGCTGACATCGAAGAGATCGAGAAAAAAATCAAAGCGGCCCGCATGCCGCAAGAAGCGCGTAAAAAAGCAGATTCAGAGTTGAAAAAACTCAAACTCATGTCACCCATGTCGGCAGAAGCGACGGTGGTGCGCAATTACATCGACGTGTTGGTGGGCTTGCCATGGGCTAAGAAAACCAAAATCAAACACGACTTGGGTAATGCAGAAACTGTTCTCAATGAAGACCACTACGGTTTAGACAAAGTCAAAGACCGCATCTTGGAATATTTAGCAGTGCAACAACGCGTGGACAAAGTCAAAGCACCTATCTTGTGTTTGGTCGGCCCCCCTGGTGTGGGTAAAACCTCATTAGGCCAATCCATCGCCAAAGCCACAGGACGCAAATACGTGCGCATGGCTTTAGGTGGCATGCGTGACGAAGCGGAAATTCGCGGCCATCGCCGCACCTACATTGGCGCTATGCCTGGCAAAGTGTTGCAAAGCTTGACCAAAGTCGGTACGCGTAATCCTTTGTTCTTGTTAGATGAAATAGACAAGCTCGGCACAGATTTCCGCGGTGATCCATCAAGCGCATTGCTCGAGGTGTTAGACCCCGAACAAAACAACAAGTTTGGTGACCACTATGTTGAAGTCGACTACGACTTGAGCGACGTGATGTTTGTCGCGACATCGAATTCGATGAATATTCCACCGGCCTTGCTAGACCGTATGGAAGTCATTCGTCTGTCCGGTTACACCGAAGACGAAAAAACCCATATCGCCATGAAATATCTGTTCCCCAAACAGATGAAAAATAACGGCGTGAAAGAACAAGAACTCAAAGTAGAAGAGAGCGCCGTGCGCGACATCGTACGCTACTACACCCGTGAAGCGGGTGTGCGTTCTTTAGAGCGTGAGTTGTCCAAGATTTGCCGCAAAGTCGTTAAGGCTTTGTTGCTCAAACAAATGCAACCCCAAGTGGTTGTCAATGCTGACAACTTGAATGATTTCTTAGGCGTGCGCAAATATTCGTACGGCCGTGCCGAAGCACAAAACCAAGTCGGCCAAGTCGTTGGTTTGGCCTGGACAGAAGTCGGTGGCGATTTGCTCACTATTGAAGCCGCCATCATGATTGGTAAAGGCACCATCACACGTACTGGTTCATTGGGCGACGTGATGAAAGAATCCGTCGAAGCTGCTCGCACTGTGGTGCGTAGCCGTGCACGCGTTTTAGGCATCACCGAAGACTTGCTAGAAAAGCGTGATATCCATATCCACGTGCCTGATGGCGCCACACCCAAAGACGGCCCTAGCGCTGGCGCTGCTATGACCACGGCATTGGTTTCTGCACTCACCGGTATTCCTGTGCGAGCCGATGTGGCGATGACTGGCGAGATCACCTTGCGTGGTGAAGTGACCGCGATTGGTGGCCTAAAGGAAAAATTGTTGGCTGCTTTGCGCGGTGGCATCAAAACCGTTTTGATCCCTGAAGAGAACGTCAAAGACTTGCAAGAAATTCCAGACAACGTGAAGAGCGGTTTGGAAATCGTGCCCGTCAAATGGATCGACAAAGTGCTTGAAATTGCGCTAGAGCGCGTGCCAACACCTTTGCCTGATGACATTGCAGTGGTGCCCACCCCTCCAGCCTCAGAAGGCGACTTGAAGGCGCAAGCCATCAAGCACTAATAGGAAAAATCTCTGCTATAATTTTTCTCTTCTGCGGGAATAGCTCAGTTGGTAGAGCGCAACCTTGCCAAGGTTGAGGTCGCGAGTTCGAGCCTCGTTTCCCGCTCCAAATCAGAAACAAGGGAAGCTCCAGCTTCCCTTTTTCGTCAAAGCATATGGCTCGATAGCAAAGCGGTTATGCACCGGATTGCAAATCCGTGTAGGTCGGTTCGACTCCGGCTCGAGCCTCCACCATTCAAAGCCACTGATTCAACACAGTGGCTTTTTCTTTTTCTTCATTCAATCGTTCTGCACACTCCCGCACGGTTTAGGTGGCTTTATGCGGGGTAGGTCTGCATATTAGGCAGGGCTGCTGTTTACGGCGACTAATTTTGATTAGGGGCTGATCACCAAGTGTCGGGTTGAACCGACTGTTTTTTCTTGCCCAAGCGCACAGCTCGACATTACAGTTGCTGGATGCTTTTTTTCTTGAGCTGATAAGTGAGCCAGTTTGCATGGAACTACCAAAGCCTGCAGCTGCCGACCTACCACCTACCCACCAGCATCAAGATAACTTTTAGCGGTGCACCCACTCCTGCGCCAGCAGCTAAATCAATCCAAGAGTTAACCGCTGGTGTAGATCAGATTCACCGATTTCGCGATGGTGAACTGATTCTTTACAGGCGCAGCGATAGTCGTATCTGGCAGTACAAGTTCAAACGAGAGTCCGGCAGTTGGTACAGAGCCAGCACCCGTAAGTCAGTGCTTGAGCATGCCAAACGGGTTGCCATGGATCTTCATGACGAAGCCAGATACCGAGAACGGCTTGGACTTGCACCCGCACACAAGAGTTTCAAAGACATAGCCATGGCCACAGTGGAAGAAATGCAGCGTGACTTGGCCGCTGGCACTGGCAAGAAGATCTATGTGGACTACTGCTCGGTGATAGAGCGTTATTTCATCCCCTACTTTGGTGACAAGTATCTGCAAAACCTCAAGCACAAGGACATCGCAGACTTTGAAGCATGGCGTAATCACAGAATGGCGAGAACGCCCAAGAGTTCAACCTTGATGACCTTTGCCAGTGCCTTTAGCCGTGTGCATCAAACTGCCATCAGCAGAGGGTGGATCAGTGACCGAGTGCCTATTCCCACAATGAGTCGTCGTGGTGCCAAAGGAGAGGTAAGGCCAGCTTTCTCGGTTGAAGAGATTACACAGCTGAGACAGTTCATGCAGTCTTGGCAAAAACAAGGCTACTTGGACTATGACCGCATCATGCGTCCACTGCTGTGCGCCTATGTGGAGTTCTTGTTGCTTACTGGTATGCGTCATGGAACTGAGAGCATGGGCATAGAGTGGCGCCATTGTGAGTGGTATGCCAGCGAAGGGCAACGCTATATCCGTGTGTGGGTGGATGGCAAGACAGGAGGGCGGTGGTTGATTGCCAAACATGAGGCTCAAGCTGTGCTGATCACGCTGCACAGCCTGCAACCCGATATCGCTGACAAGCCCATAGAGCAGGTCATGGGGCGGGATACCAAATATCTATTTAGGCGACCTGATGGACAAAGGCCAAGAACATTCAACGGCATGTTTAGCAAACTCATGCGAGAAAGTGGCCTCAGGTGGAATCACACCAACCAATCTAGAACGCTTTACTCGCTTAGACACAGCTATGCCACCATGGAGCTACTGGCTGAGACTGACATCCACACACTAGCCCGTCAAATGGGCACCAGTGTGCGAATGCTGGAAGCTCACTACAGCAAGCTTACTGCCACTATGGCCGCAGATAAGTTAGCCTAGACCATCAATGGGGGTTGATCGAAAAGTGTCGGGTCAAACCGACACAAATACTCAAGGGCTGAAATGGGTCCTGCAGGTTTAAAAATCAGGGCTGCGAAAAATTGTGGTCAAGTACTTATGCTTTTGGGGTGGTGATTTTTACTCACCCCCCACCCAAGGTTTTACAGATCTAAGCGATTCAAGATGCCAGCCCTTGTTTCATTCTTTGCAATGCGTTTGAGGTGGTGTTCAGCAGTTGATCTATCGCCCCACATTCGAGAAGTAAACAATCGATCCATTTGCTCATCTCTGAATGGTTGGTCCCCAGTGTGCTTTGAGATGAATTTACTAACTTCCCAATAGGCGTCATGCGCTTCGTGCATATGAATTTGAAAAGTCATCGCAGTATCAATTGCACTTCTCACTCGCATGATGGATGCCGCATGCTTTGAAGAATCAATCCAATAAACTTTATAGGAAAAATTGCTAATGGCTAGTTTTAAAAAGTATCCAACTTTTTTCCCAGTAAAGACCACTACATTATTTGAGTAAGCTGATTTACTGTCTAAGTGGCCATGAATCTCTAATATGGCGCTGATACGATCTTCCATGCTGGCATTCTTTTCACTAACTCCTTGGATGTATACAGGCGACTTGGATTTGCACCATGTTTGTAAGGTTTTAATTGAAGGTAGTTCAAACTGCTTGTCAATCAAGACATAGGCTTGTGGATACCGCATGGCTAGCTCCTAATGTTGGCGATCTTTGCAACGGCAGTTTGCCCAGATCGTTTGGCTTGATTGGCGCCCATGACCACATCACTAAAGATGCTTCTGGCTGAGCCCCGACCAGCAACAACTACTTGATCTAGTACTGCGTTTGTTGGTGGAGTTAGATTGGCATCCGTATAGACGCGACTAAGAATAGGGCGCCAGTAGGCGGGTGGTGGCACATTCATATCTATCAAGACGCTACGGTTTTGTATGCCAGCATCTATCTTGTCTAGGTTGTTAGTGGTCATGATAAAAATCACATGGTGCTTGCCCATGATGGCCTTAAAGCCCGCTTGTGCTGCTTCAGTCAAGTTGTCTACTTCGTCCATGACAACAAAGTGATAACCACTGGCGTTTAGAGATATCAGCTGCGTTCGGTTGTTTATCTGTTGCGTTAGCTGCGCTCCGTTTTGGCCTTGGGCACATGGGTGGTAATCAACAAAGGGTTCCTGTGTGTCACGAATACTGCTGGGCTGTAAGTTCGCAGCATTGGGATCGGCCTTGCTGGTATCTATGAGTCCAGGCAGTAGGTTTGCTATGGTTGTCTTACCTGTACCGTAGAGCCCATATAGAACAATGCCACACACCCCATTGGCGGGAAATGGCAAAGTTTGATCCAAGATGCTTTCTAATTTATATCTGCTGTTTTGTTGCAACGCAAAATCATCAAGGCATTCGGGTTGATGTACTTTGACGGCATTGGTGTTCACGATGGCCATATCTTTCCTCTCAATTGGGGTAGGGAGTGACTGCAGACACCTTGCCCACAGTCACTGGGTGGATAAAAAACAATTAAAGATTTCTAGTTAAGCGGCTTTGAGACCTTTGACTGCAGCAAGTCGACTCTCCTCGAGTGCCTTGACACCATCCTCGTACTCCTTGGCCTTGGCCTGCTCGACACCAACGCCAGAACAAGCTGCTAGTGCGCTCTTGATTGCAGAGTTGCTTTGCACCACTTTGCGAATAGCAAAACTGCCGTCATCTTCTTTGGTGGCAAGCAGAACAACGCCCTCTTCAGTGCTGCTGGTGGAGTAGGCCGCATTTAGAGAGTCACTTTGGATGTTGGCTATTGCGTTTGAGCTAAGTACCGCTCTGCCCAGTTCCACTTTGTCTTTCATTGACTTGGTGGGTTTTCCGTTCTTGCGACGAACCTCTTCAATGCCACCAGAGTCACGAAGATACTTGGGCAAATCCATCACAGAGACTTTCTCAGCTATAGCAACTCTCAAGGCTGATGCATAGGCATTGACCCGTCTGCGGTCTACTCCAAACACGCAGCGAATGACCTTGGTAATCAAAGGCGTGGAGTCAGTGAATATATAGCCCTTGGTGGTGATGTAGTTGCCAAGTCCCTTGCGAAGGTTCTTGGCCATGCTGTCTCCACCAATCATGGCGTTGTTGAGCATGTAGCAATGCTGCAGCAATCCATAAAGCGCATCGTTGGCAGAAGCCAACTCGTTGCTTTCCCAGTTATTGCGTTTGGCGATCAAGTGATCAATTGCCTCGCCAACTGCCTTTTCTGGGTTACTTCTGGTCAGCAAAGAGACCATGCTTTCAGCATAGCCATTGCCTTCATTTGGGGCATTTTGGAGAGGCTTTAGACCTGACTCCAATACTTTGGTTTCACTCATGGATGAGCTCCTAGGTTTGTTAAAGAAATGTGACCACGGGTGTGAGCACAAATCGATTTCAACTATTAAAGTGATCTGTGAATACATACCTTTAGCGAGAACGGATAAAAGTAAACACATATTTTTGAAAGGGGCAGGGGACATGGCTGTGAGGCATACACATCTCTACGACACAGCATTGCTGTGCGTACAGGACATAAAAAGACTGCTGTTTAATTTCTTGCGTATCAGCCCTAGTTATTGGAGCGTTTGCAGTAACCCGAAAAAAATACGCTTGCGAAAGCACATGCCCATTGAGCAAAGAAATGCCGTTCTTTGCCACAGGCGGTATGGGGATGTATTCGCAAATAGCTATCAAGGCTGGAGTGATCTAAACCCCAAGCTGTTTGTTTCGCATGTTGGACCAGCTGTAGCTTTGTATTCCAGCAGTGAAGTCCATCAGATCAATGATGGAGACATGTTCGCGCATCTGCCGCATGCGTCACCCTTGCCAACTGACGCTCAATGGCTTGACATGCTGGAGCAGTTAAGGCGGCAACGCAAAGCCAACAGCCTTATAGAAAAACTCAAAGTAAGAATTAGCAGTCTTTGGAAAATACTCAATCTCGTCTACACCCGTGCGCTGCACCCTGATATCGAGCAGTGGAGGGTGGGTGCCTTGGTGCAACTGGTCAAGGACTTTGCTGGAAAGTTGGATCCTTGGGCTCCAAGGAGCAAGAGTGGTGACGAGCACATGAGGCGTCACATGAACATCATGGTGCATAGGTGGCTAGATCGCGGTGCCATCATTGCTGAGAATGCTGCTCATGATCTGTTCCCAAACGATCAAGGCTCAATATCCAAACAAATACAGTTTGACTTTGAAGACCGAGACTTTGTTGGCAGGCTTTTTAGTCTTGGCAATGAAGAAGCGGTCTTTGTTCGCGATCGGGTCTTAGTGGCATGACCCCCTAGTCCAAAAGTGTCGGGTTGAACCGACACAATAAATCAGGGGGTTATGGGTTTTAGTGGCGTCAACCTATCAGGGCATCAAACCAACTCAACCGCTCTACGAAGCATGTCATCTGACGCATCCACATAACCAATCGTGGTCGAAATGTTGCGGTGTCCCATCAACTTCATCAAAACTCTGATACTGGCACCCTTGGAACTGAGGCTCGTTGCAAAAGTCCTGCGCCCGCTGTGACTGCTCGCGCCATCAATGCCCGCTATGCGGTACATGTTCAAGAAGTGCTGCGTCAGCGTATTTGGCGTAAATCCTCTGCGCGGGTGCTTTTGCGTATAAAACAGCGCAGCAGTGGGTTCGCGCTTGGGGGTAGCTGCAATGTACGCTCGCAATTCTTTTTGCAGTTTAGGGCTGATATACACGGTGCGCGGGTGCCTGCCCTTAGTTTGATCAGCGTTTAAGCGCACTTCCTCGCGTACTGCGCCCTCTGCTGTAACAACATCTGCCCAAGTCAGCTGGGCAACTTCCCCCACGCGAAGTCCAGCTAAGTGGGTCATCATCAGCATGGCTCTGTTGCGAATAGGGTGGGCGCGGGTGGCGATTGAGTCGGTCACGCGGCGCAGCTCTGCCGCTGTGAGTGTTTTTGCTTGTTTCATTTCTGTGCTCCTAAAGTAATAAATACAGAGCTACAGTTTGTTTTCTTTGGTTCGGTTTGGGCAACCTGAGTCCGTCCAAGTTGTCGGGTCAATGAAATCAACGACTTACGCGGTAACTACAGAAAATACGCATTTGCTTTGGTTTTGACACATGTTCCTGTGGATAACCAGTGGCTCTTTTACAACGACCTATTAAATAGCTCTTTTTTATATTTATCAGACAGTAGCGTCTATGTCCGCAGCAGGGTTGATGCTTCGGCCAATGACTTGAATTGAAAAACCAATTTTTATATCTTTTTTATATCGCAGAGTTAAGCTGATACCAATTCAAAAGATTAGTCAAATGAACGCTAATAAAAAATCCGGTTTTCCAATGGCTGAAAGATTCAGCTTCACACAGCGGTATTTTTTAACTACGCTCTTCTGTGCGTTTACTGCCATTGGACTGACATTCTTCGCCGATGATTTTGATCACGCCAATATCGTGATGTCCTTATTGCTGGTGGTGCTTTTAGTGTCTGTCAACTTAGGTCGAAACTGCGCCGTGTATTCGGCTGTTCTGTGCGTCATTCTCTTTGACTACCTATTTGTTCCGCCTAAGTTTTCGTTTGCAGTTAACGACCCACAGTATTTGGTCACATTTTTTGTAATGCTAGTAGTGGCGTTAACAACTGCTCACATGGCATCTGGCTTGAAGGAAGCTGCTGCGGATGCTTCGAAGAGAGAGGAGGTTACTCAGGCCTTATACAAAGTTGCTAAGGATTTAGCAGGCGCATTAACTGGTAGTCAGGTAAACGAAATTATTTCTAAATTTATTTTGGAGCAAACAGCTTCGAAGTCATGGATTATCGAAACACAAGACAACAAAATTGTTAACGATGATATGGTGAAAGGTTCGCCTTTTAGCATTGAATCTCATATGGCAACAGTAGCTTTGAGAGATCAAAGAACTGTCAACAGTACTGCACTCAACGGTGCGGAATGGGCGTCTTTGTATGTGCCACTTAGCACCTCAAGGCGTACTTATGGTGTTCTGAGTGTTTCTAACATTGAGAATCCGAAAATAAGTTTAAAAATGATTGAGGCATTAGCTTCATTAATAGCAATTACTCTGGAGAGATTGCATTACGCTCAGGTCGCGCACAAGACTGAATTGGAAATCATCTCAGAGCGACTTCGTAGTTCCATACTGTCTGCACTTTCACATGATATTCGCACGCCTTTAACGGTTCTTGTGGGGTTGGCTGACTCGCTTTTATTGGTGAAGCCTACTCTGCCAGCAGCGACACTTGAGACTTCCAGAGCAATTACCCAGCAAGCTATGCGACTCTCTAATTTGGTTAGCAACCTACTAGAGATGGCTAGATTGAACTCAGGAGAAGTAAAGCTGCGCTCGGAGTGGCACCATTTGCAAGATGTTGTTGGTGCAAGTTTGCAACATTTAAATTTGGCACTATCAGATTATCAAGTTGTTACAAACATTCCATCTGATCTTCCATTGGTAGAAATAGACGCTGTATTGATGGAGCGTGTTGTTTCTAACTTAGTAGAAAACGCTGCTAAATATTCCCCAAAAGGTTCACGCATTGAGATTAGCGCGATTGAGCATCAAAAAGACATTGAGATATATGTTTTGGACCAAGGCTCTGGATTTGATGAAACCAAACTCGAAGAAGTTTTTTCTCTGTTTGTGCGAGGAGAGAAAGAATCCAATAAATCTGGATTTGGAGTGGGTCTTGCTATCTCACAAGTTATTGTGAAAGCTCACCGCGGAAATATTTATGCTGAAAACGATTCAAGTGGTGGAGGAGTAGTACATATTCTTCTTCCAAAAGGAACCCCGCCTGTACTAGAGCAAGAGGCTAGTGCCTAATGGATTACCGCGTTTTAGTGATCGAGGATGAGGCGCAAATCCGTCGCATTTTAAAAAATGCACTAGTGGATGAAGGTTGTCATGTCAGTGAGGCGGGGACTATCAAAGATGGGCTTAGACAAGTCGGATCTACAAATCCTGAGTTGATCTTGTTGGATTTGGGTTTGCCTGATGGTGACGGTATTTCTTTTATTAAAGAAGTTCGCACTTGGTCAGATATTCCTATCTTGATTTTGTCGGCGCGATTTGATGAAAAAGACAAGATTGATGGATTAAATGCGGGCGCTGATGACTATCTAACAAAACCTTTTGGATCTGGCGAATTGATCGCGCGGATCAGAGCTTTGTTAAGAAGAAAAACTAGATTGGGAGAAGAAGTCTCGTCAGTTATCCAATTTGGAAACTGTAGCGTTGATTTTGCAAACCGTACAGTTTTTCGAAATGCTCAAGAAGTCCACTTGACATCTATTGAATACAAACTGCTTGCAGTAATGCTTAGTCGTCCAGATAAGGTGATGACTCAGACCCACATTCTGAAAACTGTATGGGGTGATTCATATGCAGACAGTACGCACTACTTGCGTATCTACATGAGTCATTTACGCCAGAAATTAGAAGAAAACCCCTCGCAGCCAAAACACTTCTTAACGGAAATTGGTGTTGGTTATCGATTTAAACAATGAGAGAAAAATGAAGAAAAGTAATCCATCTAGTAACAAGCAGTTTGCAGCCCTAACTATGGCGGCTTTGGGTGTGGTGTATGGCGATATCGGCACCAGCCCCTTGTATGCATTGAAAGAAGTATTTGGCGGAGCACACAACCCCGTACCGATAACTCCCGAAAACATCTTGGGCATCTTGTCTTTATTTTTTTGGTCATTAATGATCGTGGTGACCTTGAAATATGTATCTTTCATCATGCGAGCCAATAATGAGGGCGAAGGCGGCATAGTTGCTTTGATGACATTGGCAACAGATCGTGGTGACAATAAATCTTTTAAGAATTTATTTCTAATCACACTTGGATTAATAGGCGCAGCTTTCTTCTACGGAGACGGTGTTATCACGCCAGCCATCTCAGTTCTCTCTGCTGTAGAAGGCCTAGAACTTATTACGCCTACCTTTAAGCCTTTTATTATTCCGATTTCATTGGCCATTATTGTGGGACTATTTGTTTTCCAGAGAAAGGGGACAGCTAGTGTAGGTGCTCTATTTGGCCCGATCATGGTCGTTTGGTTTGCTGTATTGGCAATACTTGGCATTTCAGGAATAGTCGATCACCCTGAAGTTCTGTTGGCTATAAATCCTATTCAAGGTATTAATTTTCTTTTAAGTAATCCACTTTTAGGATTCCTCTCATTAGGCTCAGTCGTACTATGCGTAACAGGAGCCGAGGCACTCTATGCCGATATGGGGCATTTTGGTATAAAGCCAATTCAAGTTGGATGGTTGTATTTGGTTATGCCAACGCTGGTCTTGAACTACTTCGGTCAGGGAGCTTTGCTATTGAGCAATCCCAAGGCGATTGAGAGTCCGTTCTTTTTGCTGGCACCCGAATGGGCCTTAACACCATTAGTGATATTGGCAACAGTAGCCACCGTGATTGCATCGCAAGCAGTTATATCTGGTGCTTACTCTATGACCAAGCAAGCAATGAGCTTGGGATACACACCTCGAATGGAAGTCTTGCATACTTCAGAGGATGAAATTGGCCAAATCTATGTGCCAGCGATTAATTGGTTTTTAATGGTTTCAATAATTTTATTGATACTTGGATTCCAGTCGTCTTCCAATCTAGCTGCTGCATACGGAATTGCGGTAACTGGAACCATGTTCATTACTAATATTTTGGCTATTTCTGTTGCCACTCGTCTATGGAAGTGGAGTCCCTTGCGGGCGTTTTTAGGAGCACTACCTTTCCTGCTTATTGACGGTAGTTTCTTTGCTGCTAATTCGTTAAAAATTCCAGATGGAGGATGGTTCCCGTTGATATTTGGACTATTAGTTTTTGTTGTATTCAGTACTTGGAAGCGAGGTCGAGATCTAGTGCGAATTCGAATGTCTGATGATGCGATGGAGCTGAAAGCATTTGCAAGTAGTCTAGAAGAGGGCGGCGTTGATCGTGTCGAAGGTACTGCTATCTTTTTAGTCTCTGACTCAAAGTATGTGCCACAGGCGTTACTGCACAGTCTCAAGCACTACAAGGTTATACATAAGCATGTGTTTTTCTTAAATGTCCAGCTTGATACGGTTCCCTATGTGAGTATTGCCAATCGAATTGTTGTTGAGCAGTTATCGGATACTTTTTGGAACATCAGCATGCACTATGGATTTAAAGACGATATCAATATCCCAGAGGCACTCAAACATTGCAAGATTTCAGGCGTTAGCTTTGATTTAATGGATACCTCCTACTTTTTAGGAAGAGAAACACTAATTCCAAAAATAAAATCTGACATGGCGTATTGGCGTGAATTACTATTTGTGTTTATGTATCGTAATTCCGATAGCGCCACTTCGTTTTACCGACTTCCGTCAAACAGAGTCGTTGAGCTCGGCTCGCAAGTAGTTCTTTAGAAATCTCTTCTTGAATTGTGTAGTCGTAATTATTCATTCATCAATCATCTGATTTAACTTCACGGCAATTGAAAGCGAACTAGCGTTCGCTAGTGATTTCACAAAACCCTTTCGCTAGCCGCTCAGTGTTTTGTTCATCACATTCTTTTTCTTGAAGTCAAAGGCATCAATTTTTCATTGACTGAAACAACTTTGATCTAAGTTGATTGTTATTAGGGCATTCGCAAGATTCAACCCACACTGAGCCTTGATCCAACAGGCTCAGTTTTATGGGTAATCGGACTTTCGCTGAGTTCGTTACCACAGCACTTCAGCACAACCTAGTTAGGCAAGGGCGGTTTCGCGGTCTCCTTTTATGTGCTGCTATTGAAACGCAACAAGCTGCGACAGCCGAAGTGCCAACTGGTCGCAGGGTTTGCAAGTTGCTGTGTAAGCAGGGCTTGCTCGTGGTGCAATGGCAATTCGTCCATCCACCTTTGTGCTTGATGATCTATCGCTTGCGTCAATTGGTTAGCAACTCCCAACAGCATCCTTCTCGGGTAGTGATCACAAGCCTCTGCTACCGCTCAGATATTCCGTCCCTGCGAGCACCAATGTCCAGGTCTAGGGCGTCAAAGCAACTGAGTGACGCAACTCTTTTGTTCGGTAGTAATAAATGGCAGCACAAATTTGATTTAAATTTGCCTGTCATGTTTATTTAGCTAAACCAAATAAAAGTTATAGAAAATCTGGCTGTTTTTATGTGATTTTGGGCAAAGTCCTGACAAGACTTCGGGTTACCAACGAGATTAGGTTGTCCTGATCGTAGGTCTGAAAATAAAGTTGTTGATGTCATTAACTACATAGGAAACGATGATGTCAACACTAAACGCTTTAAAGCTGAGCACAGCTAAGAAATCCCTCAATACAACGCCTGTTGTTCACCGCCGTAACAAGCTGGGCAAGAAGCTATGGGAGCAGATACAACTGGCGCAAGCGCACCTTGCGGGCAAGCAGTTCACTACAACACGATTTCAAACTGTGCGTGATGAAGATGGAGTGCGTCGCAGCGTGGAAGTACCCAAGAGAGTTCGCGCTTGGTGGTGGAACAGCGACAACGGCAAGATCGCGCTGAATGTGCGATACGGTGCTCGCGTTGTGGAACTGGCCAAGGGCAAGAGCACCATTGAGGTTGCAGCTCCCACAGACCTAATCCCCACGCTGGAATTAATCAAGAAAGCAGTGGAAGCTGGAGAGCTGGATACACAGATTGAAAGCGCAAGCATTAAATTGAGAGAAGGCTTTACTAAGTAAACCTGTTTACACAATCAGCATCGCGGATAAATAAAAGAAAAGGAGACCGCGATGCGTATCGATGAATTTGCCAGTGCTGAAGAGCAATTGGCTTTGTGGCGACTGGTCAATGACAATGTCTGGCAAGCCATTGAGACTCAGCGCCAGCAACAAGCCCAAGCTGCACAAGCCAAAGCAACTAAGGCCAAGTTAAAACCTCGCAAGGGTCTTAAAGGGGGTAGGGGAAAAATCAGCATACCCATGCCACCCCCACCACCAAGCTCCAAGGTACCCCCAGCTAAAAAGCCAGAGGCCTCGGCCAACCCCCAGCAGGCCAAGCCACAAAATCTCCAACCCCCAGTTCAGGGTCAGCAGATTGCTCAGCGCCAGCAACTGGCACAACCACAAACTGCAGCTGCATCCATAGCACCAGCAAATGCGTCTAGAGCACCGAAAGACGGGGTATTTGCCCAGAAATTAGTACAAAAAAATTCTCCACCTCATGGGGATGACAGGCATAGTAAAAATGGTTTCCCAGTCAATCCGCTACATAAGCCCAAGACCTTGGGGGTCATGCCTAGGCCTCAATGAGTTGGGTGTGGATGCTGCGACCCCCTGTATGAACATGTCGGTTTGACCCGACAGACAGCTATTGTTGTGTTCCTTGATTTAGTAAATAGATGCTGAACTTATCGCTTGGAATCACCAACTAACACATAAGGCGCCCAAAAAGCAGGATGCCCAAATTTTGGATCTGCCATAACTTGAAGAATGGCGCTGCGAAGGCTCTCGGCTTTAGGTGCAGTTGGATTGGCTGTGAAATGCGCAAAGGTTTTGGTTGTGAGTTCTTTGGCGCTCTCTGATTCAACCGCCCAGTGAGTTACCAGCATGCTTCTGCTCCCAGCATAAAAAAAGCCTCGTGCTAATCCGCTAAGTGCCTCTTCTGCTTTTCCATCCGCTGCTGCTGTGTTACATGCACTTAAGACTACCCAATCGGCATTGAGTTTGAGACTCAATACATCATCTAGGGTCAGTAATGGGCCAAGTGCATTGCGAGATTCGGATCCATCTGCGGCTAACGCCAAAGCGGGCTGTAGCAAGTGCGGCAAATCACCCGCCATTAGTCCATGAGTCGCAAAAACAATAACTTTCTTTTGTGCTAAAAGCCCATCGGAATTAGCTTTCATTACGCTTTGCTTAGTTGCCTTAGTTCCTAAAATCAAATCGCGTTGAGGGTCCGCTTGTAATGCCTTAGCTAAATCATTGAGTTCATCACGTGTTTCAGGTAAGGCGGGGATGCTGTGGTAAATCTTGTCCCCAGATGGTAAGTCTTTGTCTAAATCGTTGTTGACGGCTCGGGTGAAATTGACATTGCGAACTGCACCAGCCACTTCACTTTTACCTAAACCGGGGTCGAACACTGGATCTCCCCAGGCCAGCAATGCTTGCGCAGGGAGTTGCCTGCGGGGCAGGGAGCGCAGACTAAGCCAGGCGCTGACGCTAGGTACTTGGGTCAGACTCGCTTTGCTAATCAACCACGCTGGTTTGGCAACTTTCGAGGGGTTCTCCGTTTGTAAAACAGCGAATGGTAATCGTGCTAAAGCTCCAGACGCAGCAACAATCCATTGGTTTCGGTCATTGAGCACATCGCCTAAGGGTTCAATCAAAGCTTGATACGTTTGGTAGGCCAATGAATCATCATATTTAGTAGTCCTGCCTTGCGTGGCAATACTTTCCAGAGACTTTCGCAAGGTTGTGACAGTTCTAGTTAGTTGATTGGCATTGATAGTAGCGCGATGAAATTTGGCTTGTACCTGTCCATTTTCTTTTTTGACTGCCCATACATTGGTGCCAGTTGTATCGGGCATCAGTACCAACATTGCTTCGTCTGGCATGAGTCGCAATGAAATGTCTTCTAAGCTAGGAGGCAAGGGGCGTACCAAGCGCTCGTAGTCGGGAAAACCAGCTTTGATTTGTGCTTGAAATTGGCTTCTGTCTTTTTCCAGTGAATTGATACGTGAGCGAATCTGTGCCGCAATGTCTGGTAGCGTGGATTGCGCATCGCCAGCATCACCTTGCAAAAAAGCACGCAAGCCTTTGATTTCATTCTTGGCATCTTGCTCTTTACGCACTAACTCAGACAAGCCCTGAGTGTTGGCCGCAGCCCTTAATGCGGCATCTGATAAGGCCTCTTGTACCGATCCAGCGCGTAACCAATCGGCTAAACCAAGCGCATGCAATACACGGCTAGGATCCAATTCAGAAATACATTCGATGTAGGTGCCAATGATCATTTGCCTGATATCAGGGCGAATACCAAATTGATCCAAGTAGTCTGCATTGCGAGGATGAATTAAATCGTTCACAGCGCTTTGCAGTAATTTCAAACTGTTAGCTTTGCTCTCAGAAGTTCCCTGACGCCATAGCGCAACGCCTTGTAATCCCAGTGATTGGGCGACATAAAAGTGCCCTTCACCAAACAAATTTAAATTAGAGGCGGCTACTTTTGCAAATAAGGGTGCGGCTTGCTCGGGCATTTGATTGCCAAGATAGACATAAGCCCGATCAAAGTTAAAAGCAATTCTTTTAATGGCACCTTCGTTGCCTTGAGCTAATTGATCTAGTTGCGTGAGTTCGGCTAAAGCTTGGGGCCATTTCTTTTGACCTGCTAGGGCAATGTAAATATCTCTTCGCTTATTGGCTCTGGATGGACTGAGTGGCGCTAAATCAAGGTTATTTAATATATCGTCAGATACACGTGCAAATTTTTCTGAAGCATCGAATTCACGTTGGGCGAAACGTAAATTGGACGCTACGTTATAAATCCCAGCTCGAAACCTTGCTGGTAGTTCCGCTTCAGACGCAAAGCGAAGGTATTCACGCAAGGATTGTTCTGCCTCATAAAATTTGCCTGCGGCTCTAAAGGCTTGTGCTTTTCTTGCCAAGGCGTTACCAACATCAGCGGCTAAATTGATACGACTAAATCCATCTTCTCCGGGAAGTTGAATGGCGTAGGCCTGACGTGCAGCCTGTTCAGCTGTGATGGCTGATTCAATCGATTCCTGTAATTTACCTATCCGCATTTCATACAGTGAGCGAACGAAAAAAGAAAAATGTGTGCTTCGCAGCGCGTTGCGTTGCCCACCTTTGCCTAACCTTTCTTTGCTAAGTGCTTCTAATAGGGGCGGCAACTTGTCTAGTTCTTTTTTGGCTTCTGCGTATTTGCCCCATTGGATAAAGTCATTTGCAATATGTGCTGCAAAAAAAGGCTTCCAAACTGGAGGCGCTAGCTCTAGCACTTCTCTATGCATTGAAACGGCTGTTTCATATTCGCCGCGATCTCTATACATCCGAGCTAGATCATTACGTATGCCGGTATTTTTTATGAAAGGGAGTGCCTCGTTGATAACGCGCTCCTCTATTTCAGGCCTGCCAAGCCTTTTCGCTGCCATACGTTTTTCATTGACTTGTTTTTCTAGATTAGTTGTTAGAGTGTCTGTCCTAAGAGGCTCATCCAAAATAGCTTTTAGTTTGATCTCTTCTTGAGGCGTTATTTTTTTAAATTGCACCTCAATTTCTAAATCTTGGGAGTAGCTAGGAGAGATTGTTTGGAGTAGCGCTATAAATAAGAAAACATGTAGTCTGAACTTTATTTTTGTTTTGATAGATTCATCAAAATGGAATCCTAAGCTTGGATTATTTTTCATATGACTCAAATTATTTCTGAATGAAATTAGCAGATAGATAAATTCAATCTTATCTATATTCCTATCAAGGCATCAATGAGTTGGGTGTCGATGCTGTGACCCCCTGTAAGAACATGTCGGTTTGACCCGACACTTTTTGTTCAGCCCCCACTGTGAATTCATTGCCGCCCACTATTCTTCCGACCCACACTTGAGCACGGTTTAGATGGTGGAAAACTCCGGAGTCGAACTAGGTTTTTACACGGCTGGGGGCCAGCGCCATGCGACCTTTTGTTTCGAGATGGCCGATCGGTGTAGGCCCCGTGTTTGCAAATCCGTGTAGGTCGGTTCGACTCCGGCTCGAGCCTCCACCTTACAAAGCCACTGAATTACTTCGGTGGCTTTTTCTTTTTCTTCACTCAATCGTTCTGCACACTCACGCACGGTTTAGGTGGCCATGCGGGGGTAGGTCTGCACTTTAGGCAGGGCTGTTACTTGCAGCGTTCGATTTATCTTAGGCCCTGTTCATCAAGTGTCGGGTTGAACCGACAGTTAATGGCTGGGGGCTTGGTAAATCCGACCAAGATAAAAAACTAGGTAAATCTGTGTTTTGGCGGAAGTTATATTTTTGACTATCATAAGAATTTGTGGATTGGTTATAAATCGGCATACTTTTATATTGAACTGGTCTTCACTCTTTCTATTTGGGATTAAGTTAATGAACTATCTAAAACATCTTTTATATTTTATTTTTGCTTTTAATTTGGTTTTTCATTCGCCAAGTCTCATTGCACAAGACGATGAAACTAGTCTTGCTAAGTTAAGTCCGGCAGAAGAAAGCCGTTATCGTGAGATTTTGGCCAAACCTATTGATCAGAGTTTGTTAATCATCAATAAGATTCAACTTTATAGAGAAAAAAACACTGCAGCAGTAATGTTGCAAGATTTTCAAAGTAGAGAGGAAAACTTAAAAGAATGGGCGAAAATTGATAATGATGGCAAATGGAATCTGCGTGGATATTTATCTGGCGCAGGAAGATTTGAAGATTCTGTAAAGATTGGTAATGAAATAATCTCCTTCACAAGATATCCTCCTGCTGCTGCTCGAATAAGGTCCTATGTGGCAATGGATTATTTGAGTATTAACGACTTTTCTAAAGCAGAAGAGTTATTACAAGCCGCGATGGAAATTATCAAAAACAGTTTTGGTTCAATTAAAACTGATGCTATGAGTGCCTATTGGATCGCTAGAGCTGAAACGGAGGTTTATACGCAGCGATCTATATTTTTGATGCGACGAGGTAAAGTAGAAGAAGCTTTAAATTTAGGTAAATTAGCCACGGAAAAATCAAAAATCTTATTGAAAACAATGGCTAGTGTTGAGGGTAACTCTGTATACCAATACTATGCAAGGCGTAGTGCTACTTTGTCTTTGCAAAATGTAGTCAATCAGCAAATTGCTATGGGACAGTTTGTTAGTGCTGAATGGACATTAAGAGACGCATTTAGGCTTGCAAGAGATAACGGCTTTAATCAGAACCATATGATAAATTTCCATATGATTTCTAGTGAAATTTTGAATGGTACAGGTCGGTATAAGCAAGCTCTACCGTATATTGTCAGTAGTCAAAAAATACATATTGATACAGGCTTTCCCAAGGCTACTCTTAGATGGATGCAAATTCGCGCTAAGGAACTTGCAACTCTAGTTGGACTAAATCAATGGGATAAGGCACTTATAGTTTTACAGGAGTCATATGAGGACGCTAAGGGAACTGTATATGAACCCAAAAACACCCTAGACGGCAAACTAATCGGCCTAATCCAAATCAAAAACAACCGAGTCGACGAAGCAATAACTGTCTTGTCTGAAGCCTTCAAAAATGACTCCACTAACTACGGCCCCAAACATTACTACACCGCCATCAGCCAAGGCCTTCTCGGCGTGGCCTATTGGAAGAAAGGCGACTTAGCCAAAGCGCGCACTGAGTTGGAGTCGGCTAGAACCATCATCAACTCTCCTGATTCACTGTCAGGTGATTTTTCTGAAAGCGCTATTCAACGCAAGACAAATAGATTCATCTTTGAGAACTACATGCAGATGTTGGCGCAAACCGCGCAAAACAACGCCCAAGACGCTGAGACCCTCTTCTTGCTCTCTGACCAAGTTAACTCCTCCTCTGTGCAACAAGCCTTGTCTGAAGCAGCAGTGCGCTCAGGTGTGAATATTCCTGGTTTGTCGGATGTCATCCGTAAAGAGCAAGACGCCAAGAACGAGATGGCCACCTTGGTGACTTACATTGCCAACCAGAACGCACAGCAAGACACCAAACAAAACCCCCAAGTGGTCGAGCAAATGCGCAAGCGCCTCTTTGAGTTGGAGGGCTTACGTAAGGGTTACAAGGCCGCTATCCAAAAGGGCTACCCCGAATACTTCCAGTTGATACAACCCAAAGCCCCCAGCACGCAAGAGATTGCCAAGCTCCTGGCTGAAGACGAAGTGTTCGTCTCTATCCTTCCCATGGCAGGAGAGACCTATGTTTGGGGCATAGACCACAAAGGCCAGACCAAGTTCCATCGCTCAGACTGGAGCGAGCAAAAGACCAATACGACAGTGGATGCGCTGAGAAAGACGCTAGACGTTGCGGGCTTGGGCAAACGCATGCCTAAGTTTGACTACCAAGGCGCGCACGCTATCTACAAAGCCTTCTTTGAGCCCTTGGGCGAACTCACCCAAGGCAAGAAGCATATGGTGGTGTCCACCTCAAGCGCTTTGGCAAAACTGCCCTTTGCGGTGTTGCAGACCCAAGTCTTCAATGGCGCTAACCCAGTAGACGCCCCTTGGCTA